>CAJWAD010000054.1 GCA_913020245.1 uncultured Oleiphilus sp. | reverse complement strand
TCTATTTTATCCCTCTTGATCGGGTGGATATATCGGCTTTAAGCCCTGGATCTGTCTGTGTTCGTTGTAGAGCGCTTTCATCAGCGAAATACACATGATCACCAATACCACGGTAAAAGGTAGGCCTGCTGATACAGCGCCGGCTTGCAGAGACTTTAATGCAGCGCTGCCCCCTACAATTAGGAGGGTAACGGCAATACAGCCCACCATCAGCACCCAAAAGATACGCTGGCTGACGGGGGCATTGGTTTTGCCACCCGCGGTAATGCTATCGACCACCAATGACCCCGAGTCTGATGAGGTAATAAAAAATACCAGCACTAAAATTATGCCAATAAAAGAGATCACACTGCTCATGGGTAAATGCTCAAACATTTGAAACATCGCCAGCGACACATCGCCAACGCCATTAGCGAGCTCTCCAATACCCTGTTGATACTGATCAAGCGCAATGCCGCCGAACGCACTCATCCAAATTAAGGTCACGATGCTAGGCGTAATCAGAACCGCTAAAATAAACTCTCTCACCGTGCGCCCTTTCGACACGCGCGCGATAAACATGCCTACGAATGGTGACCAAGAAATCCACCAAGCCCAGTAGAAGATCGTCCAGGTATGGAACCAGTCTTGGTCTGGCCTATTATGGCTTTCACTTAAGGGTAATAGATACGTGGCATAGTTGACTGCGTTGTCGATAACACCACTTAGGATATCCAGCGTTGGTCCCGTGAAGATGATAAAAAGTAGCAGCAGCATGGCTAAGCTCATATTAATGTTGCTCAGTACTTTCACACCGCCATCTAAACCTCTAACCACCGAAACCAATGCAATAGCCGAAACAATCGCAATAATAGTCACTTGTAGCCCGGTAGTATTACCCATATCGAATAAGAAACTAAACCCTCCGGACGCCTGTTGAGCGCCCAATCCGAGTGAGGTGGCTAGACCAAATATGGTGGCAATTACTGCCAGCAGATCAACAATATGACCGGCCCAGCCCCATGTCCTCTCACCAAATAGCGGATAGAAAACCGACCGAATTGTGAGGGGTAATTTTTTGTTGTAGTGAAAAAAAGCGAGCGATAAGCCAACAATTGCATAGATTGCCCAAGGGTGTAGTGTCCAGTGATAAAGCGTAGCGGCCATGGCGACCTGCATGGCTTCATCGGATCCCGCCTCAACGTTTAAGGGTGTATGGGCCCAACCACTGGCGTAAGCGAGCGGCTCTGCAACCCCCCAAAACATAAGCCCAATGCCCATGCCGGCAGCAAATAACATCGATAACCAAGATAAGTAGCTGAAATCTGCTTGTGCATCAGCGCCACCTATGCGAATGCGCCCGAGCGGCGTGAATACCAACAAAATACTGAACAATACGAACATATTCGCAGAGTAACTAAATAACCAATCGAATTGATTGATGGCGAAGTTTTTCGCCGCAAATAGGCTATCGTTGGCTTGGTCAGGAAAAAAAAGTGTGAACAGCACAAAAATAATAATGAACAAAGCGCTTAACGGGAAAACCGGCGCGTGGATATCAAGTCCGGGGAGGTGGAGATTGTCCTGGCCTGCTTTATACGGGGTCTTGTACGGGTATTTGGGCAAGTTACCTCTCTAATGCTTATGTTTTGTAATTATTATTCAGCGATGTTCATTTAGCGTAGTCTAACTGCGTTCATTATGCGCACTGTTGTGTCATATCAATTTCCGAAATCTACTTATGTTTACAGCTTTTTGAAGGTCTGGGCTTATTTTTGCTCGCATCCTCTTACCTTAATTTACAAATGGTAAGGCCTCAGAATTTGTAATTATTGGATTACCGACTATTTTTGGGGGTGTATGGTGGATTGGCTATAAGTTAATCAGCCCATCCAGCATAAACGGACTACCATATTCCCAAGCAAATGGCGTAACACTAATACCCATTGTTTGGAGACGTTTTACAGGGATTTTACAAGGATTTTACATGCTAGGTGTCATTAATAATCTGCAGTTTCGATTCAAGCTTTCAATAGGTTTTGGCGTATTACTCGCCTCTATGCTGATCCTTTCAGTGATCGTCTACAAAAATGCAAATGATATGATCGAGTCATCTCACTGGGTAAATCATACCTACGAGGTGATTCGCGTTGCCGAAAGTATTCAAGCGGACATGGTGGATATGGAAACCGGTCAGCGTGGCTTTATGGTGACCGGTATCGACGAATATCTTGAACCTTATGCGCAAGGCATGCGTTTTGTGTCTGACCGAATTACCAAAGGGCAAGAGTTAACAAGCGATAATCCAAGTCAAGCCGAGCGATGGCAAGCGGTCGCTGATTTAAAAACACGTTGGATAAAAACTGTTGCAGAGCCGGAAATCTCCGCGCGACGTGAAGTAACCAAGGGCGCTGATGCGGTGCAAGCGTTTAAGCAGGTCTCTGCGCGTACCGTTGGTAAAGAGATTTTTGATTCGATGAGGATGACATTGCGTCAAATGAAGTTAATGTATGCCGCAAACTCCCCAGAGACTATGCTCATCACCGATGTGTTGATTGCGCTACTTAACATGGAGACGGGGCAACGTGGTTTTTTGCTTTCCGGGAAAATGGAGTCATTAGAACCCTATTTACAGGGGCAAGAAGCATTCAAAACGCATCTCGGAGACCTTAGCGTTAAAGCAAAAACCAACGCCAACTTAGGCCGTTTGATCACTAAACTCGAGGGACAATTATCAGATTGGATTATACAAGCCGCTCAGCCAGAAATTGATGCACGAAAGCAAATGAATCAATACACCCTTACAATCGATGATATCTCAAAAATGATGCAGGCCGGGCAAGGCAAAACATTGATGGATGCCACGCGGGCAAAGATAAAAGAGATTGTTGATGCAGAAGAAATCCTCATCGAACAGCGCACGGCTGAACAGTCTGCCACCGCCGCATCGACGATAAACTTTGCCGTGTTTGGCTCTGCCATTGCGCTATTATTTGGTGCGGTTGTCGGGCTTGCCATTTCGCGTAATGTGCTCGCGCATGTTGATGGTGCGAACAGAATGATTAACAAAGTTGCTGATGGCGATCTTACGACACGTATGCACATTGATTCAAAAGATGAATTCGGTGAGATGGGTACCAGGCTAAATAACTTTACGGGCGAGTTAAAAGGCACCGTGACGGAAATTATGGAATCCTCGAATCAAATAGCCTATTCGGCTGAGGAAATGTCAACGATTACAATGCAAACCTGCAGTGGCGTCAGCAATCAACGATTGGCTACACAGCAGGTGGCGACAGCGGTTAATGAGATGTCAGCGACGGTTCGGGAAGTTGCAAAAAATGCAACCGAAGCCTCAATGGCGGCGGATGAAGCACACCTTGCAGCCAAAGAGGGCAATAAAGTGGTTGCGAACACCGTTTATGAAATTGAGGCCCTTGCTAAAGATGTTGATGAATCTGCGAAGGTGATTGCAAAGCTGAAATTCGACAGTGCCGATATCGGCTCAATGGTAGACACTATTAAAGCGGTCGCAGAGCAGACAAATCTACTTGCGTTGAATGCTGCAATTGAAGCCGCGCGAGCCGGTGAGCAGGGGCGCGGTTTTGCCGTGGTCGCTGACGAGGTCAGATCATTGGCGCAGCGCACGCAGCAGTCGACAAGTGAGATCGAGGCGATGATTCAGCGTATACAGGATGGCGCTGAAAAATCAGAAACTGTAATGAAAAATAATTGTGAAAAAGCACACAGTACGGTCGCACAGGCGCTCGAAGCAGGAGGATCGCTAGCCGCTATTATTCAATCAGTTGAAAATATTCATAGCATGAATCTTACAATTGCATCAGCCACAGAGGAGCAGAGTGCTGCGGCGGAAGAAATTAGCCGTAGTGTCGTGAATATTCAAGAGATTGCTGAGGAAACGGATCAAGGGGCACGGCGTGTCGCAGATTCAAGTATGGCCTTGTCAGAACTCGGACAACGCTTGCAAGCAAACGTCAGTCATTTTCGTACATAAGCGATTAGCCCCTATAACTAGTTTAGATCCACTAAACTAGTTCTTTACTTGGGTAGTGGCTGCGAGCGCGGCGACTACCTAAAGACTTGAAAACCTCCCAAACAAATATAATAATGAGACTCATTCTCATTATTATATTTCTCATGAGTAAACAGTACTCAATTTCTCAGGTGCGAGATTTTATTCGCTACGGCACCTACCCAGATAGTCCGACATTGATTGACGACTGGCTCGCACAAGACCGTTGTTGTCTGATGTCACGTCGGTCATCGCAATGCAGTGGGTGTTCATATCAGGTGCAGCGCGAGGCGTATGAGCAGCAGTTTCGTCTTTTGTTAGAAGCTATTATGGATGAGTTAAACCCGAGGCATTGGCGATGTACCTGTTTGAACAATATCTTTAAACCACTATTTAGTCTTCAAAACCTTGCCTATACGGCGGCAAGTAAAGCGCATGTCAAACAATTGTATTACGAGCTTTCGACTACTGTGCAATACACCGCTGCGAGCTTAAATGCTTGCTACGAATAATGAACAATTTTATTGAAAAAGAAGGAAAAATTTAATGTTAAAAACGCGCATCGAACACGACAGCATGGGTGAACTAGAGGTGCCTGAAAATGCCCTATATGCAGCGCAAACTCAACGAGCGGTGAATAATTTTCCGGTTAGCAATGAAACCATGCCTGAAGCATTTATTCGAGCCTTGCTGCAAGCAAAATCAGCCGCCGCAAAAGCAAATGGCGAGCTAAAACAAATACCACTTGAGATTGCGAACGTGATTTCAACTGTGGTTGAAGATCTATTAAATGATCAAGACTTAATGACACATTTCCCGGTTGATGTGTATCAAACGGGCTCGGGTACCAGTTCAAACATGAATGCTAATGAGGTGATTGCAACGCTGGCAAATAAGCGCTGTGATACCCCTGTGAATGCCAATGATCATGTTAATTGTGGTCAGAGCAGTAACGACATTATTCCCTCAACAATTCATATTAGCGCGGCCATTGAAGTAGAAAAAAAGTTATTGCCGGCGCTTACTCACCTTGTTCAAGTAACGCGCAGTAAAGCGGAAGAAGTAGACAAGTATGTTAAGACTGGTCGCACACATCTCATGGATGCGATGCCGATACGGATGAGCCAATCGCTTGAATCATGGGTCTCACAGATTGAACTAAACATTTCTCATCTTCGTCAACTACAACCTAGTATTCAAAGGCTTGCACAGGGTGGGACGGCGGTCGGTACAGGTATCAATGCGCACCCAGAGTTTGCTGCACTGTTTAATCAAGCGCTCAGCGACGCCACGCAAATCAAATTTTTGCCGGCAAATAACTTTTTCAGTCACATTGGCTCTCAAGATACGTCACTCGCGTTGTCGGGCCAGTTGAAAACGATAGCGGTATCGCTTCTTAAGATAGCGAATGACCTGCGTTGGATGAATTCAGGACCGCTTGCCGGCTTGGGCGAGATTGAGTTGGAGGCGTTGCAACCGGGTAGTTCAATCATGCCTGGTAAAGTAAATCCTGTCATTCCTGAAGCAACGGCCATGGCTGCCGCGCAAGTTATCGGCAATGACGCTGCGATTACCATTGCCGCCCAGTCGGGAAATTTTGAATTGAATGTGATGCTACCGCTGGTGGCCAATAACTTACTTAAAAGCTTGCAGCTGCTGACTAATACGGCGAAATTAATGGCCGATAAAGCGATTGCAACGTTTAAAGTGAATGAGACTAAGCTAGAAGAAGCGTTATCACGAAATCCAATTTTGGTGACGGCATTGAATCCCATTATTGGCTATTTGAAAGCGGCCGAGATTGCAAAACAGGCATATAAGGAGAAACGCCCAGTAATAGATGTAGCCGCTGAAAATACTGACCTTTCTGAAGATGAGCTGAAACAATTATTAGACCCCACGAAGCTAACCTATGGTGGTTTATAGGGCTTGAGCTAATGTGCACGATATGAGCATGGATCGCTCATATCGTGCAACGTTCGCGCATTATTCTACTAGTGAAGGCATTGGTTATCTTAACCAAACCGGCTAGTTTTAAGTTTGGACTTAGAACAATGCGGGCCTCTCATGTCCTGCCGTATTCCGCAGTCTTATTGGTCGCCAAACATGATTAAGCTGGCGCTTATCAAAGGCTTTTTTAGTTTAACTTATACCGAACTCTATCGGTTTCTCTCTCATCCATGCTGGTTACTAAGCTCAAAACTGGCTTAGTTTTTTTGCTTACCTTACATAGTTGTTTGGTGTGTTTGAGACACTATAAAAACTAGGTTGGGCATTTAATTTTTTATCCTATGTTTTAAATTATATGCGTTTTATTGTTCAATTATTAGTCAGCACCACAAAAATTTCTAACTTATTGAGACAGTACTAAATTAATATCAGCCGAGAACTTCCTTGGCAAAGGCTGTTTTGCATACTCGGGGTTGCGCCATTGATCTGTCAGCTTGTGCCATACTCAACACCCGCTTTATACTGCAACGGTTAAAAGTTTTGTAACCACGCTTCATGGGAGATAAGAGGGTGGCTCACATTATTGTTTGTTCAGACGGCACTTGGAATAAGCCTGAGGAGCGCGCGCGTCAAACGAAGCAACGTGACTTTCCCACGAACATTCTCAAAATAGCGCGATCGATTGCGCCAGAATTGGAACAAGTAAAACAACACGTATTTTATGATTGGGGTATCGGTGCTTACCATAGTAGTTGGCTCGCGGGTATGACTGGCAAAGGTATCGAAAAAAATATCACAGACGGGTACCGCTATATTGTTCAAAATTACTCAGCGGGCGACAAAATCTTTCTTTTTGGCTTTAGCCGCGGTGCCTATACAGTTCGGGCATTGAGCGGCTTAATAAATAATATAGGTATATTGAAACGTGAGCATGCGGCCCGAATTGCGGAGGCATGGGCTATATACAAGCGCGCACAAAAGAAATATAGCCCTGCTGGTGCAGCGGCTGTAACGTTTAAAAGTAAGTTCAGCCATGCAGCAAAAGAAATCCACTTTGTTGGCGTTTTTGATACCGTCGGTGCGCTGGGGATCCCGAGAAGTCTGATTGGCTTATTTTCTGATAAAGACGAGTTTTACGACACGGAAATCGGCTCAAATGTAGCCATCGCGCGGCATGCACTTGCGATAGATGAGCAACGCACTGACTTTGAACCTACACTCTGGATGCGCAAAGAGGGGCTAGATCTGAAACAAGTATGGTTTGCAGGCGTTCATTCTGATATCGGTGGTTCATACCCGCCCGGTCGTGATGGGTCACTCGCCTCTGACGCACCCTTGAAATGGATGTTGAACCAAGCACGTGACGCCGGTTTAATGACGGAAGCGCATGTCACGGAGCGTTTGAACAGCCATGCCACCAGCACACTGCACAACTCTCGAAAACATATTTATCGGCTTTCGCCAATACGGCATCGTCCGCTTGCGTATGATGCGCAAAAACCAACGACCATTCATGAGAGCGTCAAGCAGCGCTATGACGCTGATCAAACATACCGCCCTAAAGCGCTTAATAGTTTGTTGGCGTCTGAAGGGTGGCCAGCGCTTGAAGTCGACTAAGCCCAGCAACTCGGATTAGCACCAAAGCAACCTTAAAACTTAATTGCAGTAGAGACTCTCGCCCAATTTATGGAAAGCACTGACTCAATTGAAACTCAGCTTCTACGTTATACTGGCGCTGACGATATTTCGCATAGTGAACCGGTTCAGTCGCTTTGGAGTGGCTATGGCGAAATACGGCGCTATGGTTTGCACTTCTCTTCGGAGCAAGCGAAAGGGCCACCAAGTGTTATTGTAAAGCATGTTCAGATACCGGATGACGTCGCGCACCCAAGAGGTTGGAATACATCGCGTTCGCACCAACGAAAACTTCGCTCTTATCGAGTGGAATCTAATTGGTACCAACATTATGCAGCAATATGCAGCGCCGCCTGCCGCGTACCGAATCTTCTGTTTACCGAGACGTATGAGCGCGGTTGCATTATTGTGATGGAGGATTTAAATACGAGCGGTTTTAGTGAGCGTAGGGAGCAGGCCTCTTTGCAGGACATGCATAAATGCCTGCACTGGCTTGCGAATTTTCATGCGACCTTCATGATGAAAGCGCCAGACGATTTGTGGCCTTTGGGCACTTATTGGCATCTTGATACGCGCCCAGATGAATGGGCGGTATTAGAGGATCAAGCCCTAAAAGATAGCGCTTCAGTAATTGATAAAGCCCTGCGAGACTGCCCTTATCAGAGTTTTGTGCATGGCGATGCAAAATTGGCAAATTTCTGTTTCACGAAACAGGGCGAAGAGGTCGCAGCAGTTGATTTTCAATACGTGGGCGGTGGCTGCGGTATGAAAGACCTTGCCTATTTTGTTGGCAGCTGTTTGGCTGAAGATGAATGCAAAAATCATGAAATGGACCTGCTTGACGCTTATTTTATAGCGCTTGAGCAGGCGCTTACCGAGCAAAAGTCTGTGATTACTGGTTCGGAAGTCGAGCAAGCTTGGCGTCCGCTATTCAAGTATGCATGGGCTGATTTTCACCGCTTTTTAAAAGGTTGGAGTCCCGGCCATTGGAAGATTAATACATACAGTGAACGCTTAACCCGAGAGGTGCTTGATGAAATTAACGGTAGCTGATTTGCACAGCCTTCATGATACGGCTTGCGCTGCCGCGCGCGAAGCCGGGCAAGTGATTGCGAATTCGATATCGTCGTCGCCTACCGTGCATTACAAAGCGGGAGCTGCCAGTTTGGCGGCTCAAGTGGTAACGGAGATTGACTTGCAATGCGATGCATTGATTCGAGCGCACTTAAGCGCAAGCGCTGAGCAGTTTGATCTCGCGCTATTGACGGAAGAAACACCCGATGATGGTCAACGCTTGGTAAAAGACTATTTTTGGTGTGTGGATCCGCTTGACGGCACCTTAGCGTTTACGCGCGCAACGCCTGGTTATTCTGTCGCGATCTCGCTGATTAGTCAGGCCGGTGTGCCGATCATCGGGGTGGTATTGGATCCGGTGACCGACACCTTATTCTCAGCTATCGCTGGGCAAGGTGTTTGGCGCAACGGCGAAATATGGAGACCACCCGCACTTTCTTCTGAAAACAATAAGCGCGGTTTAACGATTCATCTAGATTGTAGTTTTATCGAGCGTGATGGTTTTGCAGAAAAGTGGCGGACTTTACAAATATGGGCAGAGTCAGCGGGTTACTTATCGCTAGAACGTGTGAGCGAATTCGGCGGCGTGTTGAGTGCTATTTCAGTGTTATTAGATGCGCCCGCTTGTTACTTTAAGCCGCCTAAAGATCAGAGTGGTGGCGGTAGTATTTGGGACTTTGCCGCTACCGCCTGTATCTATAATGCGTTGGGGGTTTATGCTTGTGATTATTCTGGCAAGGCTTTTCATTTTAATCAGCCGGATTCAACGTTTATGAATCATTGTGGGGTAATGTTCGCATCGAATGCAGCCTTGGCTGAGATAGCCGACGTTTGCGGCGACGCATAGGCATTTGTTTGTGGGCACTCGTTAGGAGCTTATGTCATTTTCGTATGGTCAACGGCTGATTTCAAGATGTAGGCTTTTAGGCAAACGTATAGCCGTTTTTACCGGCTTTCTTAGACAGGTACATGGCTTCGTCTGCAACTTTCAACAGGGTTTCAAAATCGTGGCCATGAATGGGGTAAACTGAAATGCCCACGCTGGCCCCAACCTGCAATGCGTGCCCTTCAATGAGCGCTGGTTGGTTCACTGAGTGCACGACTTTCTGCGCCACATCAGCGGCCTCGGTTTCCACTTTAAGGTTTTGCAGTAAAATAAGAAATTCATCACCGCCGATTCTTGCAACTGTGTCAGACTCCCTAACACAGTTTGAAATGCGCTCCGCGGCCTCCGTTAACAGTAAATTACCTATGTGATGGCCTGTTGTATCGTTTACGGCTTTGAAGCCGTCTAAGTCGACAAACAGTAGAGCGACAATACTATTGTTGCGCCTTGCTTGTTTTAGTGCAACATCCACCCGATCTCTAATAACCTGCAGGTTCGGCAGATTAGTCAGTTGGTCATGCGTAGCCAGATGGAGAATCTTTTCCTCGGCAACTTTTCTATCGGTAATATCTTGATGCGTTCCATACATCACCGTGGGCTTGCCATCGGCCGCCCATGAAAAAACCTTGCCACGATCAAGCACCCATATCCAGTGGCCGTCTCGATGTTGCATGCGCACCTCGCATTCATAATAATCTTTGTCGCCCTTAAAGTGTTGATCCAGTTGCTCGGATGAAACGGCAAGATCATCAGGGTGCGCAAATCTTGCAAACGTTTCTATCGTTGTTGGGGCGATTTCTTCAAGGCTATAACCAAGCATCTTCGCCCATTGTTGGTTAAAGCGTGTCTCACCTGATTGGACGTCCCACTCCCAAGTTCCGAGATTCGTACCCTGTAATATATAGTCAAGGCGTTGTCTTTCCTTGGATAACGAGGTTTCGACCACTCGACGTCTGGCAACCTCGGCTTTTTGAATTGAAATATCTGTCTGAATCCATATGAATCGATTTGGAATACCCGCCGCATCCAAACAAGGCACAATGCTTGTGTTTACCCAATACAGAGCCCCATCCTTTTTCCGATTACAGATTTCCCCTGACCAAGTCTTACCACGCAAGATGGTTTGCCACAGCAGCTCGAAAAATTCTTCGGTGTGTTTGCCTGAATTGACGACCGCATGTGTTTCGCCGACAAGCTCACGAGAGCTGTATCCCGAGACGGCCGTGTACCGATTATTCACCTGCGTAATGATGCCGTCTTGGTCTGTTGAGCTAACAATCGCGTGATTATCTAAAGCTGATTTCTGCAGCGCCAGCTCGACAAGCATGTCGCTGAATGAGTTTGTTAATTCGCCAAATTCATCAGCAGAGGCTTTCGGTAGCTCGGGATGTAAGTTGCCCGCTTGAACATTTTTTGTCGCACGCACTAACTTTTTGATGGGGCGATAAATTACCTGGTATTGGCCAAGCGTCGTGATCAGGATAATTAATATCATAATCCCGATCATCGTGTTTTTAATACTATCAATTTGCGAGATGATTAAGCGCTTTTGAGCGAACCAATCCATATCAAGTGTGATCTTACCAACCACTATATCCGACACTTTAAGCGTGTATTCAATTGGCACACTTTCCACTGGGGTGGGAATGTTTGCGTTACTGGCGATAGGATAAATTTGGCGGTTGTCCGCGGTAAAGAGTGTAAATCCGTTCCAACGCCCTTTGTTTATTTCTTCGAGCTGCTCTAGGTTGGAGAATAACGTACCAAAATCTTTTTTCAATAAGGGTTGCGATATGCCTGTTTCAGCCGCTTTTATCAGCTCTACTGAGTGCAGCCGAAACAACTCTTTTTCACGTTGCAGCTGGTAGGGTTGCCAAGCAAATTCGATAAATAGAATGATGAGTGCCAGCCCGAATAGCGTCGGTATCGCCAGCTTAACTTTGATACTCATTTAAGCTCCGGGTTTAACGTAAAACCTATCTAGGCCCATTTTTTTCAGCGGTAGGTAATCTTCCATTCCCGCTGGACCAATGCGTTTGATCGGTATTTTTGCAAGTTTCTTTTGCCCCTCTTGCTCCTCGCCCATGGCGATAAACGCACGCTTTATTGAGGCTTTCAGCGGCGCCGGTAAACTTGCCCTTATCGCCACGGGGTGGGGCGATACTGGCGTCGTTTTATGGACGATCCTGACCTGCTCTTGGTAATTAAGCGGTTGTCTACTCAAGGTTTTTTGCACGCCGCCACCAGCGACTGCTTCATCCAAGATGACGTTTAAATACACCGAGTCATGTGTTTTAACGTAGTTGGGACGAATTTGGATCCCAAATTGATCATGCAGTTCCTGTCGCATCTGGAGTGATGCGCCAAGCGCATTAGGCGATGGAAAAGCAATGACCTTATCATTTAAATCCGACGGGCTGCGTATGTCGCTATCTGAGCGGACGACTAAAATACCGTATAGCATTTTGCTTGTGTCGCGAACCAACGGCTCATAACCGTATTCGCTCGCGACTAGCATGTGATAGGGGTTCATATATGCAAAATCAAATTTTTGTTGAGCGAATTCCATTTCGAATTCTTCAATGTTTTTAGATGGGGCTAATTCAATTTGTATGCCTGTTTTCATGGCGATTTCATCAATAATCGGTTGCCAAATGGCATACAGCTTGCGCACTTCAAACTGCGGCACTACGCCTAAAACATAGGATTCTTTGTTTAATGTATCGCTCAGCGCAGGGCTTTGGCATAACACGCAGAAAAGAATAGCCGTCAGAATCTTATACATATCTTTACCTGTAGGAAATCACTTTATATTTAGCACTCACCCAGTATAGACCATGTAATTAGGGTGTTAAGGGCCTTGCATTTAATAGGTGATTAATCGTGGAGAGAAATTTAATACAAGAAATGAGAGGCGAACGAGTGTGTGCTTGTTATTATAGCTATCGGCTCGCCAAGGCCACCCGCTTTTTTACTTAAAAAATCACGAATTCAGGCGCTTTTGGAGCCTTTTTTAAGGTGTGAATTTGATAACTAGAGCGTCTCTTACCCCAGACAATGATCGACACTGTTCTAAAACTGCAATGGACAAAAACATATGGCTTACCTTCCTTGTGAAATAGTTGAAACACAATCTGAAGTTTCAGCGTCTGTCATTTGGTTACACGGTTTGGGTGCGAGCGGGCACGATTTTGTCCCCATCGTGCCGGAGTTAAAATTACCAGCTAGCTTGGGGGTGCGTTTTGTATTTCCGCATGCGCCGGCAATACCGGTTACGATCAATGGGGGGATGGTGATGCCGGCTTGGTATGACATTCTTGCCATGGATATCGAGCGTGAAATTGATAATACCCAAATTATGGCATCGGCTGATGCGGTGAAGGCCTTAATTGCGCGCGAGATTGCCGCGGGTGTGCCGAGTGAGCGTATTGTACTGGCGGGTTTCTCGCAAGGTGGGGCGGTGTGTTACCAAACGGCATTGAGTTATCACAAACCTTTGGCGGGTTTAATGTGCTTATCTACCTATTTTGCGACCTATAAAACCTTGGTCGCAGACCCTGCCAATAAAGAAATACCGATTCATTTATTTCACGGGTCTCGGGATGCCATGGTCCCAGAGCAATTGGGCAAAATGGCAATCGAGTCTCTTGCTCTTCTAGGGCATAAAGCCTTGTATAAAAGTTATCCGATGGACCATGAAGTATGCCCGCAAGAGATTGCGGATATATCGGCATGGTTGCAATCAGTGCTTGGCGCTGCATGAACCAAGCCTGAGGCGCGTGTTTCGCTCAGGAGATGAATTCAAGTATTTGATTGACCTGGTCAAGGCTTGCCATATCAAACTCAGCTAGAAGAAGCCCCAAAGCAAAACCGACTGGCATCGCCAGTCGTCGTAGTAAAGGTTTCGGTTTTTTTGGGGTTGTTCTATGGGAGGCCCGAATACCGCTCGGAAAGATGCGTTCAAATAACCAGTCAATAATGGTTTCTATTACAAAAAGCCCAAGCAGCAGTATGGCCGACAAGATGACAGCAAACATACCTGCTATCCAATTAGTCACGAACAGATTAAACAGCGCATGTAAAAGTATGCCAATGATTAAGCCGAACCCAAGATTAATTACACTGCTAACAATGTGGCCTATTAATATCATCTATTAAACGCCTCCTTTCGAATTCAAAACACATTGCTTATCGCGCATGCTCGAATTTTGTCTGCCGAGATCTGCAATTAGTTGTATGTAACCTTAAGATATATCCATAACTCTCAGCGATCACTGATGCTTTGAGAAAGAGTATTTCTATCCGTTTTGATTATTGCGATGCTATAGTTTGCTTTAGTTTAACGTAAAGATAAAAATAAAAGAGTCCTTTATCTTTCCAGTCTTAGTTTATTTTAGCGGCGTATCAACGCGTTTTAGCAGGGTAATTTATGAAACTTTATACCTATGACGAAGCACCAAACCCGAAGCGAATTACTTATTTTATAAAGCATAAAGGTATCGAGATCGATACGGTACAAATTGATATGATGAAGGGCGAGCATCTTAATGCGAGCTTTAAAGAAATCAATCCTTTGGCCACCTTGCCTACCCTAATTACTGATGAAGGTGAATTGCTGACGGAGGTAATAGGTATTTGCTGCTATTTGGAGGCGCACTTCCCTGAAAAACTATTAATGGGCAACTCTGCAATCGAGAAGGCGCAAGTGATTAGTTGGGATCATCGTATTTTTATGGAAGGGTTTTCAGCGATCGCTGAAACGCTCCGGAATAAAAGCCCAGCGTTTGTTAACAGAGCCTTACCCGGCCCGTTAGATATTCCACAAATTCCCGAGTTGATTTCGCGTGGTGAACTCAGAGCCAGTCATTTTTTTACCGTGTTGGATCAGCACCTTGCTTCGCGCGAGTTTATGGTGGGGGATAGTATGTCGCTCGCAGATATCGATGCGTTAACGTTTATCGGTTTCGCCAAGTGGATCAAACTGCGTATTCCAGAAGAATGCGAGAATTTGACTAACTATCATAAACGTATGAAAACCTTACTGGGTTAAGTCATACCTCGGTCGAAGAAACGTCGACCGCATTAGAATGGGCGCAACCGCTATACCCTAGTCGCGAGTGCCAGATAGGCGCGTTTTGCGCCTAATCTGACTGCCTCTCAGTCGGCGTCTTAACCATACCATTGAGCTTACATATTAAACATAGCCCCACCAAGCGTCATGCAGCAGTCACCCTAAGTTTGAGGCTTTGCTTGCGTCGCAACCGTTACAATTAAAATTTTTTTATAAGCCTTCTCATTTGTTGTACCTATGAACGAACTACTGTTTCTTCAACACAGTAGGTGTCATTCGCCATGGCTTACCATCACATTTTGCATAGCTTAAGCAAGCCGTTGTACATCCTCGGCAGGGTAACCTTGACGATTTTATCGGTTTCTCGTTTTTTTCATTTAATAACGTGTTTGACATCGCTGTCTCTCTTTCGCACATATTATTTTTGATGTTAGTGAGGTTACGCTATTTTGGCACGGGTGGTTCATATAAGGGCTATACGGTAAGTAAATATTTGCTGTTGAGGGGAGGTGTTATTGAAACTAAGCAAGCGACCCTGTTCAAATCGAGTATCAGCCGATCATCAAAACAAACTACATCTGATATATTTCGAGCGCCTAAGGTAGATAAGCCTTATGGCCCAGATTACGAAATTGTTCACATTTTGCACATTATTGCATTTCATGTTTCCCTAAAATGGCCTCAGTTGGCCGGTTTCATCATTGTGCATACTACTGTTTTTTTGTAGGGTAAACGGCGTTAACGCAAATGAGTTTGTTTTAGGTTCGACGCGAAAACGCATAATTATAAAAAAGGCGTATACATGAAAATAAGAATGAAATGGCTAGTGGCGGCCATAGGTGTGGTGTCAGTCGCCGCGCTTCTATGGCCTAGTGCGCCGCAAAACTCGGAACGGCAAATAACACTGGTTGATTCAGCGCCTCTCGATGTGGGTGACTCACAACCTTCGGTTACATTGTTAACCAATGAGTTTCGCCAGAACGCCGTGGCAACAACACAGGAAAACATCGTTTTGACAGAGGCCATCCGTGAGCAGATGGCAGATGTCGCCCATGCTTATGAAGCCAATATGCGGTTTCCGACTTATTCGAAACCACTCTCGACGAATGATTGGAACTTGCTCAATCCTCGCCCCTTTGTCGAGAAAGCGGTGCCATTAGATTTTGATGAAGCGCTTTCCGCCTCTATTGTTCTCGATCATTATATTGTCCATCGTGATCAAGAGCTCCCTGTTGAAGTCCATATTTCAGGTGCACAGCAAGGACAGTGGCAAGTACGGTCGGTCACGACGCATATCGGCAACGACAGCGATGACGACGAGCCGGTCCAACTCAGCTTAAAAGGTGAGCAGTCGGGAAAGATGGTCTACGAGGGTAAGCTGCCAACTTCCTTATTTGAGGACATTGCGAGTGGAGAAGTTCCTTTAGTCGCAGATATCGAATTTTCACCAAACGAAGACGCACGCGTCAGTGCGATCTTTAAGCTCGTTGGAACTGATGCCACGCTAACTGACATTGGTCAAAGCTATGTGGAAGGTGCTCACTTGGTGATTCCAGCCACTTTCGATGTTGAGGTACCTGGTTTTTATCGTGTACAGGCTAATTTATTTGATAAGGCCACGGGCAGCCCTATTAGCCATATCAATACGACGTTCATGCTGAATAAAACGGACAACGAAGGTGTCCTCAAAGTGCATGCGGTAACGCTACGCAACCAAGGCTCAATAGGCCCCTATGTGCTGCGCGACTGGAATATTACCCGTGGGCCTGCTAGCCCTGGGGATAAAACCGGATATGGTGCAGCGAGCGAACCAACTTACGATATTGAAGGCTTTGACCTTGAAGTCTACGATGATACCGAATATATCGACGCAAAGAATCAGCAACGCTTAGCGTTTTTGCAACGTATGGCGGGTATTCAATAACGGCTCTTTCAATTAGTGATGTTGCGTCTCGATCTAACCCGGGGTATACGGGCGATACTTTGAGGCGCGCATATAAAAGAATGACTGAAAGCTTGATTTGGAAGTTTAATGAGACGTGAAGGTCGTCTCCTTGTGTAGTCGAGTCTAGCATTCGCTCATAAGTGCCCTCGCAGCAGAAATGCGAGTGGTGGTAAAAATAAAATAAAAAGGTAAAACAAATGAAATTTTTTAAACCCTTAAAGCAGACGCTAGCAGCGCTTGCGATTACGGCGTTAAGCAGCGCGGCTAGCGCTCAAATAGCCGGATATAACGTGCTGCTGGTGCATGGTTTCCAATTTGGAGACCTGTCTAGCAAGCCGTCCGATGCCGAAGTTTATAATCGCGACCTGATTTCAGATTACTGGTTACAACGCTCAGAAGGCAAACTCAATTGGAGTTCGGCCGAACGTGTTGAAGGTCGTATTTCCGAACAAGTATTTGAGCAAGCAAAAGCTATCTCAGCGCAAGGCACCTGCAGCAATGGCTGTGTTATCGTGCTTCATAGCACGGGCGACCAGGTTATGCGGCATTTTTTGGCGAACCAAGAGTCGTGGCTGTCAAACGCGGGTTACGAGCCTCTTAATATTGTTGCGACCATCGACTTTGGTGGTGCCGGCGGCGGAACAGACTTCGCTGACCTAGCAGTTGGTATTGTGGCTAACCAAAGCGTGCCGCAGTGGATCAAAGATACCATTGGCTTCTTCTTAGGGCTCGATCTAAGTGCGTCAGATATGTCTGATCTTGGCGTTGTACAAGATCTTACCTACTCCGGTGCTCGCAGCATTTCGATGCAACCTAATGATATTCCACGTCTGCGCTTCTCTGGCAGTGGCGGCAATACCAACCCGTTAAAACTGTTGCTTTCCGGGTATAGTGATGGGGTTGTTCCTGCATCGTCATCATGCGGTTCGTCCTCGCCTGCAGGCATTACTAGTTGCTCTAGCAGCGTCGGCTATAGTGGCCAAATCGCCAGTCGAAACGGTCCATCAGGGCTACTCTTTAACCACTTCCCCGTTTTAATGTCGAAGCATTATGATCACGGTGGTTTGAAAGATGATAACCCCCGCGGCAAGGTGACCTATGTTTATAATAACTTTAACGCAGGTGGCTTGAACGTTGACTTTAATACTTACGTTGAGCGTGTGCCGTGGTGGCAATTCTGGCGTGATACCGGAACGCTGCAATTTGTATCTGGGTCTGATAGCAAATCCATGTCGCGCGTGACATACGACACGTTTAATAACTAAGCGAATATTCAGGGACTAAAAGGCGGCCCGCGGCCAGGACGCGGATCGCCTTTTTATGTCAACTATCCCGTTTTCACCCCCACTGCACGACTACAATTCCAAAGCGCATTATGGCGTATAGACGTCGCCAATATCCCTGTAACATCTGCAATTCATTTTCGAGTGGGTGCTATAAATGGCCAACTAAACCTTTTTAACCGTAAAGTGCTGCAGGCACATTTCCCTGTGTTTATGTAATAGCTTAACGCGCTAGTTTTTTGGCTAAGGTTGCTAGCGAGATAGGTTTTTCTGCAAGGCAGCTAAGATTCGTTTTATGGTTTTCTATTGATTAATGAGCAATTTGGTGACG
>CAJWAD010000053.1 GCA_913020245.1 uncultured Oleiphilus sp. | reverse complement strand
GACCTAGCCGATGTAAAAGGACAAACGCTTGCTAAACGAGCCCTAGCGATTGCCGCAAGTGGTGGGCATCACCTGCTGTTCTACGGTCCCCCTGGAACGGGGAAAAGCATGCTGGCAAGTCGTTTACCAAGTATTCTACCCGGCTTAGATAATGAGCAAGCGATCGCCGTCGCGACCCTGTATTCGTTAGCAGGACTTAATCGCCCCCTCCAGACATGGCACCAATGCACCTTTAGAGCGCCCCATCATTCTGCCTCTGCAGCAGCGATAGTCGGCGGCGGTAGTAAACCAAAACCGGGCGAAATATCTCTGGCTCATCATGGCATTCTATTTTTGGATGAACTCCCTGAATTTTCTCGTCAAGTGCTTGAGATGCTTCGTGAACCACTCGAAACCAAACATGTTTTGATCTCTCGTGCAGAACAAGCCATTACGTTTCCTGCAAATTTTCAGTTAATCGCCGCAATGAACCCTTGCCCGTGCGGCTATCTTGGTCATCCAACTATTCCCTGCCGAGATACCCCACAACAAATCCAAACTTATCGACGAAAACTTTCTGGGCCCTTGCTCGATCGTTTCGATTTACAGGTAGAGGTCCCCTTCCAATCCGCTCATTGCCTGTTCGAAGAACAAGCTCCCGAGGCGAGCAGCGCCGAAATTCGAGAGCGCGTCGTTGCCAGCCGCCTAGCGCAAATGGCCAGACAAGGCTGTTTAAACAGTGCATTAGATAAACGGAGGCTTGATGACGCCTGCGCACTCAGCCATAAACAGCAAACCTGGCTGGTCGATGTCACCGACAAACTTGCGCTTTCTGCGCGTGCCATGCACCGCATTATGAAAGTCGCACGCACGCTAGCAGATTACCAGCAGCAGCATGAAATAGAGATGAAACACCTGCAACAGGCCCTAGCTTACAGAGGTTTAAGGGGGGCTAGGGATAAATAGAGGCTGACTTGAATTTGATAACGTACCGGTCGAATCTCAAATCACAGCCAAAAAAAAGGAGCCAACATCTGGCTCCTAAATAGGGGTTTTCTTCAAGGAAGACAGAAACACGATCGCTTCAACGTGAATCTGTAGGTGAAGTATAACCCGAAGGGACGATAAAAAAGGTTAAATACTGATCAATTCTTGTAACAAATGGTTAAATACTGAACAGTTTTGTACTGCGTCTCATCATGATGCTTTTTTGTTAGCAAAATAGCGCCGTCTTGATATTTATTTGTCCTGCTCCTATCATGCGCGCCAATCGCGTAATAACTTTTAACTCAGCACTGAGGCTAGCGTTGGACGAGAAAAACTACCCTAAACAGAGAGAAATTCGTAGCTTCGTTGTACGTAGTGGGCGTATGACTGCCGGTCAAAAACGGGGCTGGGATTCATATTGGGACACTTACGGACTGGAACCTACCCAACGATTCGATCTACCTAAAATATTTGGCAATAACAAACCGGTTGTTCTTGAGATTGGCTTTGGTATGGGCGGCTCATTGCATGCCATGGCAAAAGCCGACCCCGACACTAACTTTATTGGTGTCGAAGTACATCGCCCTGGGATCGGCGCCTTGCTTGCGCTTGCCGGTGATGATGGCCTGGCAAACCTCCGCGTATTCTGTTGCGATGCAAACCTCGTCATCGATGACTGTTTAGGCGATGCCAGCCTTGCTCGGCTGCAACTGTTCTTTCCAGATCCATGGCACAAAAAGCGCCATCATAAACGGCGCATTGTGCAAGATGAGTTCGTGACTCGCATTGCACAAAAGCTTGAATTTGGCGGTATCTTTCACATGGCAACTGATTGGCAGCCCTATGCAGAATATATGGGAAAGGTGATGCAAGGTCGCGAAGATTTTAGTAATCAAGCCGGCGATGCGATTTATTCGGAGAAACCCAGCTACCGTCCCGACACTAAATTCGAACACCGTGGCATTAAGCTCGGGCATGGCGTTTGGGATTTACTTTACGAAAAAACTAGTCCCTCCCGTGTTTAAATGACGCAGCGCGACAACCATGCTTGATATTCAAACCGTCGCGCAAAATCGTTACCCTGAGTTTTTCTCACAACCACGATGGGTAACGAAACCTATTCTTTTTCTGCTCAAACAACTAAGCCAAGAAAAAAAACTCATTACGCTACAATCTGAATATTCCCAGGAGCCCGGCCTTCAATTTGTTGATCGACTGCTGCACGTCTTCGACTTCAAGTTCAAACTCACAAAAAACGAAAAAGACCATATCCCCCAGCTCGGGCCAGTATTAATTGTCGCCAATCAACCGATTGGCAGCCTAGATGCTATGGCGCTTTTGCAACTCGTCGGTAGCCTGCGCAAAGACGTCAAAGTACTCAGTGAAAACTGGCTAGAAGAACTCGATGCACTCAAGGACGTGGTAATCACCACGCATGAACGTGATGAAAAAACTTATTATCAAGACGCCTTGACGCATCTAAACCATGCCGGTGCACTCATTATATTTCCAGCCAAAGATGTCTCTAGCATTAACGCCACAGGCATTAAAGATGGACGCTGGACGACACAATTTATTGAACTGGCTGAAGCCTCGCAGGCACCTATTCTACCCATCCACATCAGAGCCAAAAATTCTCTATTGTTTTACCTATTTGCGACGGTCTCGAGCTCGCTCGCAAAGCTTTGGTTAGTCAGAGAAACCTTTCACCATTCGCAAAAATCAGTTGATCTACGCATCGGAAAACTGATTGATTCGGCGAGTTGTTTAGAACTCAACCTACCCGCGAAAACAAAAGCTCGCTTATTTCGTAAACAGCTCTATCGTTTACCTAAAAACAAACCCTCATTATTTAAAACACTCGCACCCATTGCTGCCGCTGAAGACCGGCAGGCGTTGACCCGAGAAATCACTCAATGCGAACCCCTTGGTGAAACAAAAGATAATAAACTAATTTATCTTTACCGTTACCGTGAAAATTCCAGCGTCATGCAGGAGATCGGTCGACTACGCGAGCAAGCGTTTCGTTTAATTGGTGAAGGAACCGGTGCAGAGCGCGATATCGATTATTTTGATCATCATTATGTGCACATTGTTCTTTGGGATGCTGTCGACCAAGAGCTTGTTGGCGCTTACCGACTCTACCCAACACACAGTAAAGACTTGGCCCAAAATAAACTCTATACGGAAACCTTATTTCACTACCAAGATAGCGCAAAACCGATGCTTGAAGCAGGTATCGAATTAGGCCGTAGCTTTGTTCAACCTAAGTATTGGGGTTCACGGAGCCTAGATTATTTATGGCTGGGAATCGCCGCATTTTTGCGGCGCCATCCTCAATACCGTTATTTATTCGGTGCGGTTAGTATCAGTAATTCGTTTAGTCGCGAAGCGAAAGATCTAATGATTGGCTATTATCAACACTATTACGGCGCATCGGACCCGATCGTAAAATGCCAAAAACCTTATCACTTGCATGGAAATCATCATGCCTTCACCAATCACTTATTCGAAAATCTGGATTCACGTGCTGGGTTTCGTGTGCTTAAAGAGCAATTGAGCCAGCTTGGCTATGCGGTACCGATGCTCTATAAGCAGTATACTGAGCTCTGTACGTTGGGCGGCACACAGTTCCACGGGTTTAATATTGATCCGGACTTCCAAGACTGCGTGGACGGCTTAGTGGTCGTCGATCTCAGCCAGTTAACACCACTCAAACGCAAGCGCTATGGCCTTGAGGCTCACTTAACTAAAATGCATGGTGCCATTAAACAACAACAGCCCACGCAAGGTACCGAGGGCAGAGAGCATTAATGACCAGTGATTTCCACTTTCGATTTGGCGGTGTTGCTCGGCTATATGGCCAGGCAGCACTTGCATCGTTTCGCACCAGTCACGTTGCTATCATTGGTATCGGTGGGGTTGGCTCTTGGGCGGCTGAGGCGTTGGCGCGCTCAGGCATAGGTGAATTGAGTTTATTTGACCTGGATGAGGTCTGCGTTTCAAATATCAATCGTCAAATTCATGCCTTACAAGACAGTGTTGGGCAACTTAAAGTCGACAGCATGGCTGCGCGTTTATTAGCGATTAATCCAGAATTAAAAGTGCATGCCTGCCATACCTTTGTCACCGCGAAAAACGTCACGACATTGCTGCACAAAGACTTTGATTATGTATTTGACGCGACCGATAGCGTCAACGCTAAAACAGCGATTATTGCGCATTGCCGTCGTCATAAAATTCGCATCATCAGTTCCGGTGGCGCCGGTGGCCAAATCGACCCAACGCAGATCAAATTAGACGACCTTTCGCGCACGACGCAAGATCCACTCCTCGCAAAAGTCCGCAATCATTTGCGCCGCCTACATGGCTTTACACGCAACCCGAAGCGTAAATTTTCTGTGGATTGCGTATACTCGACGGAGCAGTTGCGATATGACCAAGGCGATGGATCGGTTTGTGTAAAAAAACCGGAAAACCAAGGTGCAACAAAGCTTGATTGTGCCAGCGGTTTCGGCGCTATTACGCATATTACGGCGAGTTTTGGTCTAGTAGCCGTTTCACGTATTTTGCAGAAACTAGCTAAAAACTAGCCAACACGGGTAAAAAAATAAAAGGGGCACACCCGCGCATGCTCATTCAAGACGTTATTATGCTCGCCAGTATCGGTGTGGTATCACTCATCTGTCAGTGGGTTGCTTGGCGCCTGCGTCTACCAGCCATACTATTCTTATTATTGGCAGGTATTCTACTCGGACCGAGCCTTGGTTACCTAAATCCTGACGCTTTGTTTGGTGATTTACTCTTACCTATTGTAACGCTTGCGGTCGCCGTTATTCTCTTTGAAGGTAGCTTGACGCTTAAATTTTCAGAGCTCCAAGAGCATGGCCGTATGGTGCGCAATCTGCTTATTATTGGAGTGCTGGTCACGTGGGTGGTAGCGACCCTTGCGGCTTATCTCGCGCTACCCATGTCATTGAGCATTGCCGCGCTATTTGGTGCCATTGTGGTGGTCAGTGGACCCACCGTCATTATGCCTCTACTCAGGGCGGTTAGACCGAATGCCAGTATCAACAATATTTTAAAATGGGAGGGCATTGTTGTAGATCCCATTGGCGCCTTGTTAGCCGTCCTTGTCTTTGAATTTGTTCGCGCCAGTTCAAGTGAAGGTGCAGCATTTGCTGCCACCTTTAAAACATTTGGCATCACGGTATTACTAGGCACTAGCCTAGGCTGTGCGGCCGGCTACTTACTCGGACAAGCCCTCCGTAAACATTGGCTCCCCCACTTTTTATTCAATGCGGGCACGCTAACGTTTATGCTCGGCGTTTTTG
Organism: uncultured Oleiphilus sp.; assembly: GCA_913020245.1. Classification (GTDB taxonomy): domain Bacteria; phylum Pseudomonadota; class Gammaproteobacteria; order Pseudomonadales; family Oleiphilaceae; genus PZPK01. Next base: position 14,446 of record CAJWAD010000053.1, on the reverse strand, counting down.
CATTTTCAAATTATCTAGAACATGAGTCGGGTTTGCTTACCGTAACGGTTATGGGTATTTGGCTTGCTAATATGAAGGGTGTACCCGTTGACGAGATCCTTGAATTCAAAGAATCACTCAGCGTGCTGCTTATTTCCGGTTTATTTATTATTCTCGCTGCCCAAATTGAACTTGAGGCCATTTATTCACTTGGCGTTGGTGCCATCGTCGTTCTTGCTGCTCTGTTATTTATTGCACGCCCTGCCGCCGTCTTTTTATCTGCTATTGGTACCGACCTGAGTTGGCAAGAAAAAACTTTTTTGAGCTGGATTGCACCACGTGGGATTGTAGCCGCAGCCGTATCAGCGTTGTTTGCGCATCGGCTTGAGCAAAAAGGGATAGAGGAAGCCAGCATGCTGGTTCCTCTAATCTTTTCTGTGATCATTGTAACGGTTGTCTTACAGAGCTTTAGCGCGCGTATTTTTGCTCAAGCACTCGGTGTGCGTGAACCCGATAGCAATGGTTTTATTTTTATCGGCGCCAATCCCATGGCACGCATGCTAGCGAAGGCGTTTAACGACCGCGGTATTCCCGTTACATTATGCGATTCAAACTGGGAAAATTTACGTGCTGCACGCATGGAGAATTTGAGCGTTTACTATGGCAATCCTGCGTCTGAACATGCAGAAAATAACCTAGACCTGACAGGTATTGGCCACATGCTGGCCATCTCACCTTACCGGCAAATGAACACCCATGCCGTGTATCACTACCTCGATTTATTTGAGGCGGGTAAAGTGATGGCCTTCTCCGAAGCCGCAGAACAAACACAAAAGGCAAACCTTCAGGCCGCCGAAAAATTCTCACAAAATTATAATTTTTTTGAGGCAGGCTTAAGCTACGCGAAGTTGGCGAGCTTGGTCAGCAAGGGAGCAACAGTCAAAACGACCCAACTAAGTGAGGCGTTTAGCTATGATGATTACCTTGCAAAGCACAATGGCGCGGTTACGCCACTCTTTGCACTCCCGCCAACAGGTGGGATATCACCACTAGGCAGCGCCAGTAACGTACAGCCGAGCGCGAGTTGGGAAATTATTGCCTTAGTTAATGCACCGAATAGCTAATCTAATTACTACCGTGGTGCGGATGGTCTATGTTTCTGATGAGAGCCCGACCAAAGTCTTGACGCGTGATAATTCCTACTAAGTTACCAGCATCCGTAACGGGTAGGCGGCGTCTGCCATTAAGGAACCACTCCGAACAGACAAGAATGTCATCATCAATCCGCACGGTGTCGAGCGCTTCAGTCATATGATCTGCAACGCGATCTCCTGCCTCCTGAAAATAGCCGCCCATTAGGGCTTCCTTCAGACAGTCTAGTTCAGAAAGCATGCCAACCAAACTACCTTGATTATCAACAACCGGGGCACCGGAGCGGCCCTGTTTAATCAATTGCCGCAACGCATCAATTACATTATCTTCCGGTTTAAAGGTCATAACATTGGGACTCATGTAATCACGAACCAATATGGCTTTCATTCTGAACCGCTCCTTGTTATGTGAACCAAATTCTATCGCTGCCATAAGGCGAGTTTGATATCTCGCCCTTGCTTTAAATACTGAGTATATGCCGCTTGGACACAAAGCGGCAGCGCTTCATCGAAATTCTTTACCTCAAAACCTAACGATGCATAAAAGCCATGCAAGGGGCTAAGTGGAAACGTCCAAATTTTCTCGTACTGAGTGTTCGATAAGCTAAATGCCAATAATCCTCTCGCGAGCCCTTGACCCCGAGAGGCTTTGCTTACCAGCATGCCACGCAATAAACGCTCGTTGTCCAAGGGTGCAATTCTTAAACAGGCGCTGATGTCATTCTGATGCTGCGCAACAAAAATTTCATCGCGCTTATCGGTGCGTGCTGAATGTTTTTCCTGACGATAAAACTTAGCGGCTAAGGGGAAGCTTAGCGTCGGTAAGAGGCGATATGTATAACCGGATTGGCCTATCAACTGCCTACAGTCTAAGGTGGGATCAGAAATAACTAATCACCCATCCAAGTGGCCGCTTTGTCTTGATCGCTTTGCTTCGCATCTACCCAAGTTTCAACATCACCGCGCTTTTCTTTTTTCCAGATGGTCACGTCACGTTTCAAGTAATCCATAATAAACTCACACGCATGAAAGGCAGCCTCACGATGTGAAGCGCTGACACCCACTACGACAATCTGTTCGGTTAATTTAAGCTCCCCAATACGATGGATAATTACTTCGGCATGCAAATTCCAGCGTTGTTTTGCTTGCTCAACAATTTCGCCTAAACTCTTCTCTGTCATCCCAGGGTAATGTTCGAGATAAAGCTCTTGTACCCCTGCCGTATCGCCGAATTCACGTACTAAGCCTGAAAATATACAAATGGCGCCCGTGGCGGCTGGACACGCAGCGCGTAAATATTGATATACGTCGTCAATATCAAAATCTTCTGCTTGAATACGTATCATATTAACCACCTGTTACCGGCGGGAAAAAAGCAACTTCGTCATCGACGGATAACTCAATATTATCCTTCACCATGGTTTGATTAACGGCCACTAGCAGACGCTCATCAGCAAAGGCTCTGCGCCATTGCGCACTTTTCTCGCTCAAGTTCGCTTTCAACTCAACCACATTGCACGGCATGGGTGCAGTCGCCAGCGTCAGCTCATCGCACTGCAAAGTTTCGCGCAGGCTAGCAAAAAATAAAATCTTCATAAGCTTTCTACTAACGGTGTTTCGGGTGGCGCCAACAACATTGAAAACGGATAAAAATCGACTAAATCCCCTTCATTTACGCACGCATTTTCGGGAAAGACTGCCAAACCCTCGGCCCAGCAAGCGGAACTCAACATGCCTGAACTTTGGTTCGGATGCACGCATAACATGCCCGCTTCGTCGCGTTGAACACGAATAAACTCACGACGAATCGATGCACGTTTTTGTGTAAAACGAATTGGCAGTTTGAATGCTTTAGGCGCTTGTGCTCGGCAACCTTGCAATTGGTGAATGATCGGTTTCGCCAACTGTAAAAAGGTGATTAATACCGCACTAGGATTACCGGGCAAACCAAGAATCGGACAACCTTGCACTTCGCCTTGCATAAATGGCTTGCCAGGTTTGATGGCAATTCGCCAAAACTCGATCGAGCCATTAGCCTTTATTGCCCGTTGAACATAATCCTCTTCACCAACCGATGCCCCGCCAGTACTCAAAATAAGATCTGCCTGCGTCGCTGCGGCCAACAACACCTCACACGTCGCAGAGAAATCATCTTTAACGCACCCCAAATCAACAACCTCAACATTTAAACTAACCAATAAAGACGTTAACAAATATCGATTGGAGTTATAAATCATACCTGCTTTAAGGGAATTGCCCGGCTCTAATAACTCGTCACCTGTTGAAAAAATAGCAACTCTAAGCTTTCTGTATACGCGAACATCCGCTACACCTGCCGACGCTAACAGACCCAGACGGGGAGGATTTAACACTTGACCGCGCTCAATGAGTACCGTGCCTTTAAGAAAATCCTGCCCTGCAGGCCGAATATTTTGTTGCAAAGACAAGTCGCCGGAGAACTGAACAATATTTGCTTTATCATCGGGTAAAATGGCGTGTTCTTGCATCACCACACAATCTGCCCCCGTTGGTATCGGCGCACCGGTAAAAATTCTCGCCGCCCCACCGCGTACTAATTCGCAGGGCGCATCACCCGCGGCGATACGCTGACTTACCGGAAGCGACATATCGGCCGACAGATCGGCAAGGCAAAAGGCATAGCCGTCAACGGCACTATTATCAAACAGGGGCATGGAAATTTTCGATTCAACAGTCTCTGCCGAAACCCGCATCTGCGCATTAGTTAAGGTTACCTGCTCTGTCTTTGGGGAACCTAAAGGCAATGCACGCATGCAATTTAATGCGTCTTCCAGCGACAGCAGAGATGTAGGTTGGCTCATAAAGTATGTTTTAAAAAAAAGGGGAGTCCATAATGATTAATTGCTTTCAGAGCGTCAAGCATATGAAATATCGGCAATCTGTTTGAGATTTATACAATAAAATTTAGCAATCTTAAAATTATTGAGTATAATCATTGGCAATTAGTAAAAGAAAGACAGCTAGACCGCGCTGGCATTCTCGTGAGCGGCGTATCTCAACTCAATCCTTTATCCTTCAACACAATCCTGTGCAGCTAGACCTATTTAGATATGAATCTTACCGAACTTAAGAAAAAAACCGTCCCTGAACTACTCGAAATCGCCTCTGAAATGGGTTTAGACAACCTTGCTCGCTCTCGAAAACAGGATGTCATTTTCACTATATTAAAGCGACATGCCAAAGGTGGCGAAGACATATATGGCGATGGCGTATTAGAGATTTTACAAGATGGCTTTGGCTTCTTGCGATCTGCAGATAGCTCCTACCTTGCAGGGCCAGACGATATTTATGTTTCGCCGAGTCAAATTCGCCGTTTCAATTTGCGCACCGGCGATACGATCTCTGGCAAAATTAGGCCCCCTAAAGATGGTGAACGCTACTTTGCTTTGTTGAAAGTAAGCCAAATCAACTTTGATCGCCCGGAAAGCTCGAAAAACAAGATCCTATTTGAGAACTTAACGCCTCTTTTCCCGCAAGATCGATTAATACTTGAAGTGGGCAACGGCAGTACAGAAGATTTATCAGGCCGAATTTTAGACTTGGTGGCGCCGGTTGGTAAGGGTCAACGAGGCTTGGTGGTGTCACCACCGAAAGCCGGTAAAACCTTAATGATGCAAAATATTGCTCAAGCCGTGACGCGAAACAACCCAGAGTGTCATTTGATGGTCCTTTTGATTGATGAACGCCCAGAGGAGGTGACCGAAATGCAGCGCTCTGTGCGCGGCGAAGTGGTCGCGAGCACATTTGATGAGCCGCCATCACGCCATGTGCAGGTGGCAGAAATGGTCATCGAAAAAGCCAAGCGACTTGTTGAACACAAACAAGATGTTGTGATCATTCTTGACTCAATCACCCGTCTGGCACGCGCCTACAACACAATCATTCCAAGCTCAGGTAAAGTGCTAACCGGCGGTGTCGATGCACATGCACTTGAACGTCCGAAGCGGTTTTTCGGTGCAGCACGAAACATTGAAGAAGGCGGTAGCCTGACCATTATCGCAACCGCGCTGGTTGATACTGGATCAAAAATGGATGAAGTGATCTACGAAGAATTTAAAGGCACGGGTAACATGGAGGTGCACTTAGACCGACGCGTCGCAGAGAAACGTACCTACCCAGCGATCAATATTCGCCGCTCAGGCACGCGCCGCGAGGATCTGTTGATGAGTGAAGACGAGCTACAACGCGTGTGGATTCTGCGTAAATTACTGCATAACATGGACGATGACGTTGCATCCATTGAATTTCTGCTCGACAAACTCAAGGACACCAAGACGAACGCCGAGTTTTTCTTGGCCATGAAAAAGCGCTAAGCGTTCGATCATTAACTCGCAAGAGTTAGATAGACAAAGCCGACCTTCCATTAGTCGGCTTTTTAGTTTGTTCCATCTTAAAATGGATTCCTAAATGAAATATCGTGATCTGAGAGACTTTATTCAACAACTTGAAGCGCAAGGTGAGCTGGTACGCATCAAAACTGAAGTCGATCCCTATCTAGAAATGACAGAAATTTGTGATCGCACACTTCGTAAAAAGGGCCCCGCGTTATTATTCGAGAACCCTAAAGGGTCGGATATCCCTGTATTAGCAAACTTATTTGGTACACCGAAGCGCGTTGCAATGGGCATGGGCAAAGAAGATGTCAGCGCCTTACGAGACATTGGTACCCTACTCGCTTTTTTAAAAGAACCCGAGCCACCGAAGGGCTTTAAAGACGTTCTGCAAAAACTGCCTATTTATCGACAAGTTATGAATATGGGGCCAAAAGTACTGCGCTCCGCGCCCTGCCAACAGGTAATATTAGAGGGCGAGCAAGTCGACCTGAATAAAATCCCTATTCAAACCTGCTGGCCGGGCGATGCAGGGCCACTCGTAACATGGCCACTGGTCATTACAAAAGGCCCAGAGAAAGATCGACAGAACCTTGGTATTTATCGTCAACAATTAATCGGTAAAAATCGCCTAATCATGCGATGGTTATCGCATCGTGGCGGTGCGCTTGATTTCCGAGAATGGCAACAAAAAAAACCAGGTGAGCCCTTCCCGGTCGCGGTGGCGCTTGGTGCAGACCCTGCAACAATTTTGGGCGCAGTCACGCCCGTTCCAGATAGCTTATCCGAATATGCGTTTGCAGGCTTACTTCGCGGCAGTAAGACTGAAGTTATTAAAACAAAATTAGGCGAGTTGGTCGTTCCAGCGAGTGCTGAATTCGTTCTAGAGGGGTATATTTACCCAGACGATACGGCTCCAGAAGGCCCTTTTGGTGACCATACCGGCTATTACAATGAGGTAGACAAGTTTCCAGTGTTCACGGTTGAGCGCATCACACATCGCCAGAATCCAATTTACCATAGCACCTACACCGGCCGTCCGCCGGATGAACCTGCAGTACTCGGGGTCGCATTAAATGAAGTATTTATCCCTATTTTACAAAAGCAGTTTCCCGAAATTGTCGATTTTTATTTACCGCCCGAAGGCTGCTCATATCGCCTGGCAATCGTCACCATGAAAAAGCAATATCCGGGACATGCAAAGCGGGTAATGATGGGTGTTTGGTCTTTCCTTAGACAGTTCATGTACACCAAATTTGTCATCGTCGTTGATGACGATATCAATGCGCGTAATTGGGAGGATGTGATTTGGGCGATTACCACACGCATGGACCCAACGCGCGATACTACCTTGGTTGAAAACACCCCTATCGATTATCTCGACTTCGCGTCGCCTGTTTCTGGTTTAGGATCAAAAATGGGAATGGATGCCACGAACAAGTGGCCCGGCGAAACAGACCGCGAATGGGGTACCGCGATTGAAATGAACAAAGACGTAAAACAGCGCGTAGATGATATGTGGCAAACCTTGGGTATCGATAACATCAGAAAAAGTCATTAATGCCGAAAGTATTCTTATCCGCGCAAGGGCAAAGCTTCCCATGTGCGAGAGATGAACGCTTTCTCGATGCGGCAAACCGCGCCGGTTTTCGTTTACCGGTTAGCTGCAAAAACGGTGTGTGCGAAATTTGTCACGCACGGTTAATTGAGGGTAAAGCTTGGCAAGGACGCGCCACTCGCAAAACAAAACGCGCGACGCCGGCGGCAAGCGAAGAAATTTTACTTTGCCATAGCGGCCCAGAAACAGACTGTATAATCTATGTTGAGAACGTATATGGCCCAGGTGAATTACCGGTGAAGAAATTTGTTTGTCAGATTGAAGAAGTAACTGAAATGCAGGCGCACGTTTTTCGTGTCCGATTGAAAGCGCCCGCCGGAAAACTACCCGAGTTCTATGCGGGGCAATATTTATCGCTCGATCTCCCCGAGCGAGAGGGAGCGCATTACTTTTCTATCGCTTGTGCGCCAGGGCAGCGCGAAATTGAACTACACATTCAAGCAGATCCGCATATCGAAGCGGCAGTCGAAACGGTAAATTTCTTAAGACAAGAACGGCTTGTGAAAATCAGCCTTCCTTTCGGCGAAAGCTGTTTGCATACGATACCCGAGCAACCCGTAATTTTACTTGCCGCCGGGACTGGCTTTGCCCAAATGAAAAGTCTCATCGAATTCTTATGGCAAAACAACTTTAAACATCCCGTTCACCTTTACTGGACGGTGCGCAAAGCAAGTGATTTATATGCTGAGACCCTCGCCGAAGATTGGGCGGCACAATATACAAACTTCAACTTTTCTAAGCTCATAGGTGAAGCACAGGACGAGCAATGTACAGAACACCACGAGGGCCTTGCCGAGGCGGTGCTAGCCGACGCATTACCGCTTAAGATAGCAAAAGTATTTGTAAGCGGCTCGCCAAAACTCGTGTTCTCAGTAAAACATCGGTTAACACAGGCAGGCATGCCCGAAACAGCTTTTTATTCTGATGTGCTTGAATATGCGAAACCGGAAGATTTCGGATTTTAGACAGATAAATAAATATCTTGAAACTAAAGTGCTTACTTTCCTTGAGCCAGCTCGAGCGGCGGTAAATCCATTAGGCTAATGAGTTCTTGATAATGAGCATCTAAGGCTGTTGGTGAGCCGTCTATACGTTGTTCCAATCGACAAACTTCGGCAATCGTTTCTAAACGACGCTGAAGGCGATGACTTGCTTCAAAATATTGCTGCGCCTTGCCCCAAAGTTGTTTGCGTGAAGCAATACGCCCCAGCGCTAACAGTAAGGCCGCATTATTCGGTCGCTCTTTTAGCCAATTCTCCGCACAAATTAATTGCTCTGCAGGCTTAGAGGCCTGCAGCAAACCATAACGCTCAACCCATTCATCGCACCACTGCTTATTCAGGGCTTTGCGTAATAAGCGCTCGGCCTCATCAAATTGCCCTAAACGACTTAATTCGCCCACATAACTGGCAATCAGCGGCTCACTAAAGCGAAGTTTATCTGGCACGCGCATCCAAATGCTCGCGAGCTCTTCCGCACCTTTCGGTATTTGATTACGATTTAAAAGCTCGTCCGTTTTACCGACGAACAATTTCTGCCAAGCCAGATTATTGAAATAAGCATCGCGAGCTGATTCTTCATTCCCCTTACCTTTCAGATTTTGCAATTTCTCAAGCGTCGTGACCAAACCGTCCCAATCTTCAAGCTTATAATAGACGCCACGGAGCAGTTTCAATACATAGGTATGCTTCGGTTTTTCTTGATGCAAACGACGCAAACTCGCCAAAGCGGACTCATATTCGTGCTGCTCGAGTTCAATCTGTGCCCGCGCTAAATCAATCGCGAACGAAGATTTTGGTGAGAACTCAATCGCCGTCTTTAATTGCTTCTCAGCCTTTTCATTCTGGCCTAACTCTTTTGCGCTGTGGGCCGCCGCCAAATAGCAAACAAGCGGTGAACTAGACTTCATTGCGGACCGGTTTAACAGTGTATATGCCTCGCTCCAATTACCCTCCAAATAAGCCAACATGCCTCGCTGAGACTGCGTATTTGCTGACTGGGAGGTGCGATTCCTCATCCATGAACCCACCGCGAGCGGAGTTGCTACAATGCGATATACCAGGCGCGTAATGAACCAAACTAAAAGCAAGACAGCTAAATTTATAAGCATCGCAACCCAAAGATTTGTTTCGATCAACCAATGTCCGAATGAGATCCGCACATAACCTAAGTCATAATGCATACCCATCGCGATCCAGACGGCAAGCGCAAAACCAATGATCAAGACGAAAAAAAGGCGTTTCATTGATCGCTACCTACTTCTGGCGGTTCACTTTCAGTCTTGTTCGAATCAGTCTCAGTCGCGGTATCCTCAGCCAGTTCAATCTCGTCCTCGTTAACACGTATTCCGGATGGCTCATCTTTTTGTTCTGCAGATTCCGTCTCAGCACTAAATAGGTCTTGCCCCGAACTCGCCGTTAATACTTTTTTATCGACAGACTCTTTTTCTTGATAGGTATTTTTCACTAACTGACGCACCGTCGCTAGGGAGCCCGAAATATCGGGCATTTCTCGCGCAATCGTCACGTCCCGCAGATTTTTAAGTGTATTCTTAAAGGCGTATACATCCGCCGCATCGCTTGCAAATTGCTCATTCAACCAACGTATCGCCTCATCAAGTTCTAAGTGATACACCTCTTGATCATTGCGAAACAGAGCTAACTTGGCTTGCTCAATGCTTAACTGAAGATAACGACGTATGTAGGTATCGTATTCAGGTGTATTGAGCGCAGCGACTTGTTGATCTAAGCGTTGAATCGTCACTGCCTGCAAAAAGCTTTCTTTCATTAGCCGCAAGAAACGTTCGACGCGGGGCTCATCTTTTGCCGACGCATTTGATACCGATGCAGCAGACGTTTCTCGCACCACTTCGACATTGCTGGTGAGGCCCTTCACTTTTTTCGACAAATTAGAAAGCTGGGCATAAAGGGCTTCAACGTCGACATTCTGCGTCGAGTCTAATAAATAAAGCTCTTCAGCAATTAATTCGCGCACCTTAAAAAATTTCGGCTCATCCAACTCGTTGAGCACGTCGTCGGCTGCGCGCAGCAAACTGATGCTTGCCACCACATCCTGCTCGATACCCAAGCGCTGGTTAGCGAGACGTATCAGAAACTCAACCTCGGCTATCAACCAATCCTTACGACTGTCACCGCCGAGCCGGAGAAGTTGTGCCGTTTGACGTTCAGCCTGTGTCTCCAGAGCAGACAACTGATTTTGATGCGCGATCAATTGTTTTTGATCTGAGCCCATTGCAACTTGTAAACCCTCCAGCACGCGCTGGTTTGATCTCAGTTTTTGAGCAAGCGCATCCTGTTGTTTCGCCATAGACATTAGGGCTTGCTGCTGACTATTTGATCGGTCCCAAAAAAAGTAAGCAGCCGCGCCAATTGCACCTAAGCAAAGAATAATTAACAAAATAAGTGAGTAGCGGCCAGATGACGATGGCGGCTTGGCTTGTTTAGTGGCGGCCGGTTTGGGCGTTGATTGAGCGTTCTCGGTCACGTTGTTTCCCGATTCTTGTTATCGTAAAGCGCATATCGGATGCACTTGCTTATTGTTTAGCTTTGCCTATCTTTTTGTTTTTTGCAATACAGCGAACAATATCAATTGGTTTAAGCCCTTTGCTTACCACCGGATTGCAAAATCCGATACTGTTCGCATGCTCGGCGACGCGCTCACTGGAGACAATGAGCAATACATTGCTGAGCACGCTGGCGTTAGTTGAGACGAGCGACTTAAAATTATCTAAGGTTTCAGCACTCAACGCGATCATACAATTTGCGTTGAATACATCACAGGCCTCTGATACTGCGTCTATACTGTAGGCTGGTAATGCACGCGTATACAATGACAAGGTATCGATGAGTGCACCGCGATCGCGCAACCCCTGCTCCAAAACACTACGTCCTCCTTCACCTTTCAAAACTAATATACGCTCGCCCTGCACATTACGTAGCGGTGTTAAATTGAGTAGCGTCTCACTCGTCCATTCATGGCTTGCTGGATGCACATCAAGCCCCGCATCCAGTAAAATATCGGTACTTTTTCGACCAATACCAAACCATTTTTGCTGCACAGGAAATTGCGGCCAGCGCATCTCGACCTGCTGTAAGCCGAGCTTAGCCGCGTACTGACTGACGACCAATACTTTTTTATACTGGTCTAAGTCATAGATTTTTTGTTGATTCTCAGCCGTGAGCGCAATGGGTTTGATGGCAATCGTCGGAAATGTGTAAGTCACTGCACCTACACTTTCAAGCACCTGCACCAACTCACTCGCAGCCGGCTCTGGGCGACACACCAAAATGCGAGCACCTTGTAAAACTGCACTAATCACAATTTAGCGCTGGCTTGCATAAACGTTTGCAAGAATTTCATCCGCCCCTTGCTTAAGCAGGTTTTCTGCAATAGAAATACCCAATGCCTCTGGGTCACTATCGTCTAAGCTGACAGATGCCTCAGCCCGCAATATGACCTTGCCATCTAACGATGCGACCAAGCCTTTCAGGTGCAATGACTGACCGTCACGCACAGCAAACCCTGCAATCGGTACCTGACAACCTCCTTGAAGGCGGCGATTCAGGGCGCGCTCAGCGCGCACGCATAGACTACTGGTTTCGTGAATCAAAGGAGCAATTAAGGCTTTGATATGCGTATCGGCGCTGCGGCATTCAATACCTAAAGCGCCCTGACCTGCAGCAGGCAATGAATCATTCGCGCTAATCGTTGCGCGAATACGATGCCCGAAACCAAGCCGTTTCAGACCTGATGCAGCCAAAATAATTGCGCTATATTGACCATCATCTAGCTTCGCCAAACGGGTATTTACATTGCCTCGCAACGGCTCTATTTTTAAATCAGGCCGCCGGGCAGCGAGTTGACTGTGCCGACGAAGGCTAGACGTACCGATTACCGCGCCTTTTGGAAGCGCAGCGATACTTGCAAAGTCGTTACTAACAAACGCATCTAACGGATCTTCTCGTTCACAGATGGCCGCAAGCTCTAAGCCATCGGGAAATTCCATTGGCACGTCCTTCATCGAATGCACGGCAATGTCCGTTTGTTTGGCTAGCATTGAAGACTCGAGTTCTTTAACGAACAACCCTTTACCCCCAATTTTCGCTAAGGGCACATCTAGAATTTGATCGCCCTTGGTCGTCATCCCGTGAATTTCGACATTCAAGCCAGGATGCAAGGCTTCCAAACGTGCTTTGATGTATTCACTTTGCCATAAAGCCAGTGCACTTTCACGGGAGGCAATGCGTAAGGTGGTAAGTTCTTGAGTCATGACATTTCATAGCAATAGATAGTAAGAAGCCGTTGAGTATAACCAGCTTTGCATAAAATGTGTGAAAATAGCGTCGCCTATATAGGCTAGGTATGAGGTAATCAGCAGGATAAGAAAGGCGTAGCGGTCGCGTTAAAAGTTCACCCGAAATTTCAATTCAATTTCATCACTGCGCACGTTTAAACGTGTTTTTGAGCGATCCAAATAATCGCTAAAATTGCGCGCAACGTTCTGACGTCTTCCTTCACCAAAACTTAACGCATTTTGTGTATCGAAATTGAATAATTTTTTACTAAGTTGGCGAACGATGCGGTTGTAAGGAATTTTAGTCATCGGCCGCCACTCTACCAAAATAGTATCTTCATCATCTGCGATATCTAAATAACCAGCGTAACCGTGCGAGCTAACTAAACTCATGCCAGACAGCATAAACATAAACGCAATGTGTTGAAGGGTCGGTTTCGTCACTCAGTCATACTCCAAACAGGCCTTTAATGGCTTGACGTAAGTCTAGACGACGAAATCAGAGAAAAATGTGATCTCGATGCGGTAACGATCTGGGGTAAACAAAAACGTTAACTGCTTGACACTTAAAGATGCTGATTTGTGAAACGCCACACAAGATGGTTATTTTTTCGTCAACTTTTTAAAACTCAGGTGGTTTGGATGAACGCTTTCACTCTTGCTACATGTCGGCGACTCACATCAATAGACTCTTCGTTGCCAAGCCTAATCGCATACTGCCCTTTGCTCATGCGCCGCAGTAGCTTTATATGTCGGCCATTAACGATCGTATTACGGTGTACACGAATAAATGCATCGCCTAAGTCTTGCTCAAGCTGCTTGAGTGTTTGATTACTGAGGGTTTCACCACGGCGATGAACGATACTTAAATACTTATGATCTGCTCGAAAATAATAGATTTCATTGATAGGAATGCGTTCTTGGCCATTCCATGTATTGGCAATAAAATGATCCGCGTCTTTAGTCGTGTCATTACGTAAGGCGTCGACCTGTTTAAGTTGAGCCTGTGACAAACGTTGCGCTTGATTTAACGCCTGCAACATATCGTCTTCATCGACAGGCTTTAATAAATAGCCGATCGCGTTTAACTTAAACGCCTTTAGTGCGTACTCTTCATATGCACTGCAAAATACGACCGCCGGCGACGTGGCGAGTTTTCCGATACGCTGCGCAACCTCGAGGCCATCCATTCCCGGCATTCGGATGTCTAGGATCACGATATCTGGTTGTTCAGTCGCCACACCGATTAACGCATCCTCGCCATTACTCGCTTCACCGCAAACAATAAACTGTGGGTATTTATCTAATAAACGCTTAAACCGAGTCCGGGCAAGTTGCTCATCATCAACAAGGTATAGTCGCATTAAACCCATTATTGCCCCCCTTGATCTGCTGGAAAACGCAGCATGCACGTAAATACCCCATTTAATTGGCTCGTTTTCAATACTGCCTCTTCATTAAATAACGCCTTTAAACGTGCCTGTATGTTTTCCAAAGCGGTCTGTGATCCTGTGTGCGTTGAACCACACTCTGCAACTGGGTTAGACACCAGCACATACACAGAGGCATCGCGCAAATAAGCCTCAAGCTTAACCTCTCCCCCTTGAGTTGACGGTTGAATACCATGGTAGATTGCGTTTTCTATAAGCGGTTGGATAGTTAAGGGTGGGATTAAAGTCAACTTAACCTCTTCGCTGACTTTCCATTCAACTGATAACCGGTTGCCAAGACGCAAGGCTTCAATATTTAAGTAGCGCTGACAAAGGGACAGCTCTTCTTTTAAAGAGACGAAGTTGGCACTGGTGTTGAGCGTCGCGCGGAATAAGGCTGACAAATCAAGCACCGCTGCCTCCGCTTTCTGCGGGTCAAAGTCTATTAAACTGGCGATCGAGTTCATACTATTAAAAAGAAAATGCGGACGAATACGCGCTTGCAGAGCCTCGATACGCGCCTGCAATTCAGCTTGTTTCTGCGCGCGTCCCAGATGCTGTATGTAGAAATAGCGCAACGCCAT
>CAJWAD010000052.1 GCA_913020245.1 uncultured Oleiphilus sp. | reverse complement strand
TATACCGATACCTGGAATTCTGTGCGTCCTGAAGCAGAAATTTTTATCGGTTTGGTCAAGTTAGGGGTCGACGTTACCCTGATGACTGAAGGCAGCGCAGAGTATGTGCCTCGCTTTCGGGAGCATGGTGTAAAGATTATTGATTTTCACCCAAATAAGAAATTTCAGTGGTCGGCGATAAAGACTATTCGAGCGGAATTAAAGCGTGGTGGATACGATGCACTGTATATGTTTAACAATAAAGCCATCACGAATGGGTTATTTGCAGCCATTGGTTTACCCGTTAAAACAATTTCTTATAGAGGCCAAACAGGTAATATTTATTGGTATGATCCAAGTAGTTATCTGACACATTTACATCCGCGTTTAGACGCAATTATCTGTGTAGCAAATGCGGTTCGCGATGATCTCTACAAGCATTCGTCTTTGCCGAATAGCCACATTACGACCGTTTATAAGGGCCACTCGTTGGATTGGTATACAGATGCCCCAGCGGACTTATCTCAATTTGGGGTGCCCAGAGACGCTTTTGTAGTCGGTTGCATTGCTAATGATCGCCCCCGGAAAGGCTTGCCTGTACTAATTCAGGCTACACATTATTTACCCACTGACAGCAACATTCATTTCGTGTTGGTCGGAAGCGGCATGGATAGCGAGCGCATTAAAACGTTGATCGAGCAAAGCCCGATGAAGGCATGTATTCATGTTGCAGGTCATCGTAAGGATGCCCCCGCCATTATTAATGCATGCCAAGTGTCGGTATTGCCTTCTATAAAACGGGAGGGGTTGCCTAAAACCGTGATCGAGGCAATGGCTTACGGGGTGGCGCCAATTGTGTCAGATACTGGAGGCAGTGCCGAGCTTCTAATAGATGGTGAAAGTGGCGTTGTTGTGCGTCCTGGTGATTTCGAAGCGATCGCCAAAGGCATTCATCGTTTGTGGGAAAATCCTGATGAATGTGAGAGGATGGGCACCGCAGCGAGAGTTCGAATCGCTGAACAGTTTAATACCGAAAAATCGGCGGCTGACACTAAAATCTTTTTAGATTTTTTGCTTAGAAGCAAATAACAGATAGTAGCGACAAGAAAAACAGCGTGTAATAGACCCCTCATGACTCTCTTTTCAAATGACATATTCAGCACAACTTCTCGTTTCGGTGCTTTTTTACTTTTTATTTGCCTTAGTGCAAGCGTTCAAGCAAAAGGTGTAACGCCCTATTTGCCCTTAAATATGTCGCCAGAAATTGAACGGCAAATAGAGCGCCTAATGGCGATCGCAGGCGATCCAATCCTTACGAGACCTATTCCAGCCGCACGGGCGTTGGCCGCCACGGAAAAGGCCTGTGCAAAAGCAAGCTTACTTTGCAAGCAGGTGAAGACTTACTTACGCAGGTATATGAAGCCGGATGGCTTTGCTTATTTTAATTTGGAAGCTTCTCTTAAGAGCGATGAGGCGTCGCCTTTAGCAAATAAGCGCGGCCAAGAAAGTGATAATGCCGCGACTATCAATGCGCAATTATATCGGCAGCTTGGTTCTTATGTTGGGGTGGCCCTTGGCGGCGAATACCGAGAAGATGGTGAAAACATGGACGGCACTTACTCAAGTTATGGTGCCGATTGGATGCAATTAGATGTAGGTTACCGACCACGCTGGCTATCTCCAATGCAAAGCAGTGCCATGCTATGGAGCACAAATGCTGAGACGCCCTTTACGGTGGGTATTTCTAACTACCAACCGTTGACTGACCTGAATATTCGCTATGATGTGTTCGCTGGCCAGTTAAGTAAGTCTGACAAAATTGCTTTTGATGGCGGACTGACCTCTGGAGAGCCTTGCGTGGTGGGGATGCATCTAAGCCTTGAGCCGGTTCCGGGCGTGTCATTTGGCGCAAACCGAATCATGCAGTTTGGTGGCGGTGATCGAGGTAAATGTTATGAATTGGATAATTTTGTAGAGGCCTTATTTGATCCGAAATCTGCTGATAATTTCGGGGCTGAAAAAAATTCGGATGATGAGTTTGGCAATCAGCTTGCTTCGATAACCGGTCGATTTAATGCCCGAGGTCCGTTTCCTTGGAGTGCTTATTTTGAATATGGCGGAGAAGACACGTCGTTAGGGAAGGCTTATCGGTTTGGTAACCAAGCCTTGCAGGCAGGTTTATATCTGCCATCGATTCATGATGACTATGATTTAACCATTGAATTTGCCGAGTGGCAGAACGGCTGGTACGTAAATGGGCTTTATGGTGATGGCTTACGAAACGATGGGAATGTACTGGGGCATTGGGCGGGCGATCGTCGGTTAGACGGGGCTGGAATCGGAGGGCGTTCAATAATGGCCGCAAGCTCCTGGCAAATTAAAGCAAACCAATTGATGTATGTAGAGCTCAGGCAGCTCAAGCAGCAAGATTACGGAGGCTTTAATTATGAGGTGGGTCATGATATCAGTATGCGATATTCCATAGGGCTGGATGACTATTTGGTTGGCGTCCAAGGTATGTTAGGTAAAACTGTGTTTGGCGAGAATTTTTATCAGGCAGGGGTATTTACAAGGTGGTAATGCGAAAATTCTTCGTAACGTTGAGTTTGTTAGGCATCGTAGTGTTTGCGCAAGCGGCGGATGAACAAACAGAGGGAAGTGTGGTCTATTCCGCTTCGATAGGGGTTGCCACCGGGAAGTTAAAAACGTTTCTCAATGGCGGTGATAATACGCCCGAAAACACAGCAGGGTGGTCGAGTGAGCCCTTAGTGCGAATCGGCGCCCATCTAGACTTTTCGGGTATACACCACTGGGGCGTTGTTGCGCAGTACAACGAATTAAATAACGACAATTTATTTGTTTTGCGTCCGCTAGACTATGCCTACAATTTTGCAGAGCAATGGCGAGTGAAAGCGTTTTGGGGAATCGCACGTTATGACCTCGCTACGCCTGCGTATGGTTATTACTTAGGCGGGGGGCTAGAGTGGTTATATGATGATTTTGGCATCTCCATTGAAGGGGCATATGGAGATAAAGTAGCCCGTGATGCCTTGCTGCCCGGTGATCCGCAGCTACCCGAGGGTACACAAGAGATATTCTTTGATATTTATTCGATCAATACCTCGCTGAATTATTACTTTTGATCAAACGATGAAAACGGCACTTCTCGTTAATACGTCAGGCTTAGGTGATATTGTTTCAAGCTTGATTGTCGGTAATGCCTTACTCGCTGAGTATCGAGTGAGTTATCTTATTCCTGCTTCATTTCGTGGTTTATTTACCGATACACCGTTCGGCGAATTTGTTGACGATAGCCTGCCTGAATCCGACTTTGACTTAGTTATAGATTTGGTTTCAAACAAAAAAAGTCGAAAAATTATTCGGTGTCTCTCGTCATCCGCTAAAATTGGTCGAGCAAAGAATCGGCTGCAGCGTTTAAAACTGTTTCGAACATATACGGCAAGCGTGCCAAAGCATTCACCTGCTGGCCACATCGTATGGGATTACCTTCCCATACTGAACAAACTTCAATTACAAGCTAACAAACGTATCTATTTGGAAACACCTTACAAGGGTAATGGCAGCGGTATCAGTGTGCATGTTGGTGCGCAGCGAAAAATACGCCGTATTCCTCTTGAGCTCGTGATCAAACTATCTAAGTATTGCGAGACAAGAGGCATTCCTCTTCGTCTCATCGGTAATGAAGCATATGAGGTAGCGCAAGCCCTACGTGCAACGAACGGCTATGCTTATCATGAGTATGGGAGCCTTAAAGATCTGAAACATTGGTTGGTTGATTCGAAGGCGGTCATTGCATCAGATAGTGGAGTATTTCATTTATCGAGTGCGTTGAGGGTACCTACTTTGGGTTTATATGGACCGAATACTTACGCCCGCTCGGGTTCGATTAATGCGTGCGCGGAGTATGTCGAACTAGATTATGAATGCAGGCCTTGTAATCAGAACGCGGAATGTCCATTCAACAATCGATGTATGACAGAGATACCATTTTCAGCGATAGAATCATTTTTAGTTCGAACAACAGAGTCATAAATGGAAGGCAGTAAAACTATGGGTAGTGATCAACAGCATTATTTATGTTTAGCGAATATGTATCGTGCGGCACCGCTTAATCAATTTTATCCACCTCGGATTGCTATCTCTGAGGGCGAATGTTCTATAGAAATTGATATCAAACCTGATTACTTTCATTCGGCTGGCGCCACACATGGCTCGGTGTATTTTAAGTTGCTTGATGACTCGGCATTTTTCGCAGCCAATTCACATGAGAAAGAGCTGTTTGTTCTCACAACTTCGTTTACCACGTACATCACACGACCAATCTCATCGGGTGTTATGCGCGCTGAGGGGAAAGTTGTGAACATGAACAAAAGCCAATTTATCGTTGAGTCAATTGCTTACGATAGCAAGGGGCGAGAAATTGCTAGGGGGAATGGCATTTTTGTGCGTGGCAAAGTGAAATTAGCGGATATTCCCGTTTATTCAGAGGAACAAAAATATTTCCCTGAGGACGCCTCTAAACCGTGACCCCTCTAAATTTTGATGAGCGCACCGCCCAGTGCAGCAAGCCCTGACGCGGCACATAAGCACAAAAGCAGTGGCCTAAAGCGACCGTCATCAACATAGCGTCGAGCCTTTTTGCCAAAGTAAAATCCGATAATGCTCAAGGGAATAAAGCTCAAACTAATTTGCATCATTTGTTTGTCTAATAAACCAATATATGCGTAGGCAATTAAGCTAAGTGTGCAGCTATACGCAAAGTAAACAGAAAGATTTGCGCGCACAGCGGGTGGCGCGCCATGCTGCATAACAAGTGCCATGGGCGGCCCGCCAATGGAGGTAGTGGTGCCCATAATGCCGCTGACAAACGCAGCGACGCCCATTCGGCGTTGCGTGTATTCAAATTTGGTCCCGAAGTGGCTGATCACAACGGCGAGCATTACCGAGCCGGCAACAAAGACTTGTAGCCAAAACACATTGAGTTGTAGCAGTAGCCATGCGCCAACAATTGTGCCGGGAATACGCGTAACAAAAGGTAGCCATAGTTTATTCAGTTGCACGTGTTGCCGCTCACTCCAGATGTTAAAGAAACTCAGAATAAGCGCTGTGGCTGTGATGGGGGCAGGCACCCAGTTCGGTTCAACAAGGATAATGAGCGGCGCAGCGATGACGGCCATGCCAAAGCCCAGCGCTGTTTGCACCCAACAACCAATCAATAGGCTAATGGCGGCTATGGACCATGGCAGTAGCTCCATCGATTAGAGGGCTTCTTGTTTTATAAGTTTATGCATCATGCAAATCACTGCTTCGGTTGTAATATTTTGCATAATTGCATCACCTTTAACGCGTTTTCCCCACGGTAGTTGCTGCGCTGTCTTACCCTGTTGTAAAAGAAGATGCTCATGATAGACCTCAACCACATATCGAAGAAAGTTATAGGGTCCCGTGCGGGCAGGGTTAGAGTGGCCATAAAGTCCTAAAACGGGCGTGCCCTGAGCATTGGCCATGTGCGCGGGGCCCGTATCGGGTGCTAACACCCATGAGGCATTACCGAGCAATGCATACATTTCTTTTAATGAGCTTTTACCTACCAAATTAGTGATTTGTCCCTTTGCGAGTGCGATGATCTGATCAGAAAGCTCTTTATCTAGCGGGGCGGGTGCACCGGCTAGAATAACCGAAAAGCCTTCTTTAAGGGCGGCATCTGCCACGCAGGCATAGCGTTCAGGCAGCCAGCAACGTTCCCGTTTGCTCGCAGCGGGGCAGATAATAAGTGTTTTACGGTTCAAAGGGACATGTTGATCGGCAAATGCCTGCTCTGACTCAGAAACGGGAATAGTCCAACTTGGCTTATTGGTATTAAGGTCCACATTTAATGCCTCGGCAAACCCTAAAAAGCCGTCCAAAACATGCGCCTGTTCTTGCGCTTTGATCCGTTCGCTAATAAACAGTGAGTGCAGTTCTTTGGCGCGCTTTTTATCAAAGCCTATTTTACGCGTTGCATTAATGAAGCCTGCGAGTCTATTCGCACGCATAGCAACTTGCATATGCAATAGCACATCAAATTTTCGATGTTTGAAGCGCGCTTTAAATTCCTTCCGGGCCATCCGGCCTTGCTTTTTATCAAAGCTAATAAATTCTACATTCGGTAAATTGTTGACCAGCTGATGTTCAATTTGGCCAATAACCCACGTAATTTTAGCTTGAGGGTGCCTAACTTGAATGGCTTGCACCGCTGCAACGGCGTTACAGACATCACCCAATGCAGAAAGCCGCAGAATGCAGATTGAGTTTAAAGCCGCACTCATGATTTAGATTTCTTGGCCTTGTATTTTCTCAATGATGCGTGTGGTTGAGCAGCCATCAACAAATTCGATCACAGCCACTTGTCCGGCGTTAGCTTGCACGATGTCGGCCCCTACAATGGTGTCTACTGTATAATCGCCGCCCTTTGCGAGTATGTCTGGCATGATCTTTTTAATGAGATAAAACGGCGTATCGTCAAATTTATTACCGTTTATTTCCCCAAAAGGTAAGACCCAATCGACGCTGGCAAGGCCGCCTATGACAGTCGCGCGTTCAGCCCAAGTATTAACGGGTCTCGATTCACCTTTTAAGCGTTTTACTGAATCATCATTGTTTAGACCCAGCACGAGTCGATCTCCAAGTGCCCGGGCGTGTTCTAAGTATTTAACATGGCCCGCATGTAAAATGTCGAAGCAGCCATTGGTAAAGACAATCTTCTCACCCGCCAGTTTAGCGAGTTCAATATGACGTAAAATTTCGTCGGTATCTTGTTGCTGACGATTCTGTTTGGATTCAAAGAATACTCGGTTTGCGATTTGATAGAGTTCTGCTGGGCTAACCGTTTCAGCGCCAAGTTTCGCCACCACGACGCCTGCGGCTAAATTCGCAATTTGCGCTGCATCGTCAAGAGGGGTACCTGCTGCCATCATTAATGCAAGTGTGCCAATTACCGTATCGCCTGCGCCGGTAACATCCGCTACTTCTAAAACCCTCGTGGGCATATCATGTTTAGAACTTGGGGTCAGGACAGACATACCCTGTTCACTGCGGGTGAGCAAAATAGAGGCAATACCAGAAGCTGACATCAACTGTTTTGCAGACTCGTAAATAATGTCTTCAGAGCCAGTTTGTCCCCCAGCGGCAATAAATTCCTTTAAGTTGGGTGTGATAACGTCGGCACCGCGATAGATTGATAAATCACTCGATTTTGGATCAACTAGAACTATTTTACCGGCGTCCTTAGCAATCCGAATCATTTCGCTAATACATTGCAATGAGCCTTTGTTGTAGTCAGAGAAAATAATAAAATCAAAGTGACTGACCTGCTCATTGAACGCACATTTTAACTGTTCGGCATGTTGCAGAGAAAAGTCTTCCTCAAAATCAAGCCGAACCACTTGCTGTTGGCGACTTATCACACGAAGTTTAGTGATCGTCGGCTTATCTTTTTGAGTAATTAATGCGGAGCGTACATGTTCTTTTTCAAGCATGGTTTCGAGAAGGCGGGCATTGTCATCTTCGCCGATAAGGCCCATCAGCGTCACCTGGCCGTCTAGGTGGGCGATATTTCTTGCCACGTTTGCAGCGCCACCAATGCGATCTTCTAGTTCGTTGATTTTTACAACAGGCACCGGCGCCTCGGGTGAAATGCGTTGTGAATCACCTTGCCAATAGCGATCCAGCATTACGTCTCCAACGACAAGAATTTTTTTATCTGAGAGATGGTCAAAAACAGAAATATCGAACATGTAAAAAAGGCTTGTAGGCTAATAAAGTTAGGTCGGTAGCTTAAACTAATTCTGGTATTTCATACAATGTCGCCAGAAATGCCGTGTTCGGTCTTGCAGCGAAATCAAACGTGGTAAGGGGCTTGCCTGCAGTTCAGGTCTTATTATCCATACGTTGACGCGCTTGTCTCCGTGTTGGCCGGTTTTTCGTAACTGACATGTTCTTTTGATTTAGTTTAGTTTATCACTCTGTGTGGTAGAGGCTGCCGCACGTGAAAATTGTTCCAAAGGATAGCTGTCTGTAATGAAATTAGGGTTTTCCAGAGGGAGACGAGAGATAGGAATTCCTGTCTTGGCGAGCTCTACATGCTTAACTATGTATGGGCCTGCCGCACCTGCATCGGCAATAAGTTGCGCATCATAAGTAAAGCGTAGCCAGTGTTTGCCGGGTTTTAACTCATTAGCTGTTTGCGCGCTACCTATGCTCTCAGCTGTACTGCCATACAGCGAGGCTTGTGCGTAAAAGCGTCCCGCTGCGCTTACTTGCACTTCCGTATCAATAATCAGCGAGCCGTTCTCGTTAATCTGTTCTGTGTACTCTCCGGTCAAGCGAATTGACGGCTCTGATAGTGTAAAAGTGACCGAGTCTGCTAAATCGTTTTTATCATTAATTACCAGGGCTTTGTAAATCCCGTAATCAGGTTTCTCGCTTAGTATGTCCAGAGTCAATTCTGATCGATAAATCTGGTCATTTTCCGTTGGTGTAAAAACTAAGGTTTGGATTTCTTTATTTTCATTGAAGATTAGTTGGCCACCGAAATTGGCACGTGTTGGCTCACGATTTTCATCGAAAATCTGCGCAAAAATACGGATTTTTTGGCCGGGAAGATAATATTTTTGTTCTGTCCATAGTCGCATGCTCTCGTATGAATCTTCACTTTCAGAAATACGCTCATCAATTGCGTACTTTTGTGTGATGGGGTCTTGTTCTGGCGTTTCTATGCGTTTGTTATAGTTCGGATAGCGGTCGAATTCCTCATGGTCACGCAAGAGTGCTTGCTGAAGTTGTGATTTATTTTGAATCGCTTGGATTCTCTCAAGCGGCGACGCAAACGTTTCTGTATGCGCGGTCGGTATGGCTTTGGCAGAGGTAATAGCGCTAATGCTTAAGGCGACATTCTGCTGTGGCGCTAGGGTGCTTGAGGGTGCTTTGGGCTGCGTTATCGCCTGGTTTGTTAATGGTGTATATCTAACAACTTGCGCCGATTTCGTACTTTTTAGGTGATAAAGTGTCACACCAGCAATGGCGATGATCAGACTACCCAGCATTATCTTTTTTTTGTGTTTAAACATGGCACTTTGACAACATGATTAAGGGGCGTAATAACGCCCCTTTTAAAATGCACCTATTGTTCAGCTATAGGCACGAGTTGATACGACCAGCCATATTACGGCCATTGCCACAGGTTATACCGCCATCAATTGAGGTATACGATGGTGACGAGATACCCGCGTTACGTTCCGCATCATGGTCGGTGTACACACTTGCCATGTTGTAAGTGCGAGGCGTTCCTTTACCACTGTTGTTGCAACGGAACGTTGGGCTGCCATAACTAATACCCAGGAAGCTGCGGTAGCTATTCAAATCAGAATCGATTGATCGTTTACCTGACCCTGCACAGCTCATTTGTGAGGCTAAGTTGATGTAGCCATCATCTTCACCCGCAAGCAGCGCTGATGATGCGGCCTCTAGGCCCGGAAAGCCTCGGTAGCCACCCATCGTATAAATAGGCGCGCCTAGATTAGAGCCAATATAGTTGCGCACGGCATATGAATCGTTTGTTTGCAGCCATTGAACGCTTGGGTTGCAGTCTTGGCCTAAGAACGCGAAGTTTATGAGCGCGTCCAGCCAATTGCCGTTGCATACGCGGTCAGACCCTTCTGTGCCAGTGATGGCGCCACCTAAAGTGAAAATACCCAGGATACCGCTGATAGCACCGTCATAATTAACACTCACACCACCACTACTACCATAGGCTGTATTATAGTTTGGTGAGCCTGCGATGGCATTACCCGCAATAAACATCATTTGCTGAGCGCCTTGGCTATGACTGACTACCCAAAAGTTATCATTTGCTGCGCACTGTGTGTTTGCTTCTGGGTGATTAAAACCATCGCCATTGCCTTGACGGATGGAAATAATTTGGCGGGCGATAGCGCCAGCTGTCTCATCTCTCCAGTAAGGGTAACCGGCTTCATCCGTTGAATTGTAGCCGACAATCGCATAATTATTGCTAGTATTACCAAGCAATTCGGCTAAAAAGCTGCTGCCAGAATATTGGCTGAAGTTGAAACTACTCCAATAGTCCAGGGCGGGTTGATTACTGCCGCTTTTGATGGTGCCATCCGTGCCATGGCCGTGCACCATGATATAACAGTTGTCTGCTAGCGCGTTCGTACTTGCGAAGAGTAGTGCGGCGGAAAGCACGACACCGCGCTTTACTGCCTTTATTGTTGTTTTGAGCATTGTTCAGGCCCTATTTGAGTGAATGTAGTAACGTTGTTTTTATTTTTTGCTATCCTGCGGGTGATCACCACTTTACAGCATTGCGCATCCTTGCCCTTTGATCATGTGATTTTTAGCCATTTGGTACGATAACTCTATAGGTCAAGTTGATGATTTTGGTGGCCAACTAATCGGTTTTGAGAACTTGTGACGGTGATACACCGTGCCATCGTTTAAAGGCTCTGCTAAACGAAGACGCATCTTTATACCCAAGCTCATTCGAAACGTATTGTAGCGATAATTTTTTGTGAACCAGCATGGCATAGGCCAATGAGCGACGCTTGCTTTCAATCAGTAACTTATAGCTGGTTTCTTCATCTTGCAGGTGGCGCCGCAATGACCGAGGCGATATGCATAAATGTCTTGATAACCCGTTAAGGCTAAGTTCGGGGATGCGTGTTTGGTGAATAAGTTGTTTCGCACGTTCTGCAATCGTATTTTTTTTGTTTATTACTAGTGCTTGGCATTGTTTGTCGTTATCGAACGCTTGGCGATGGTTTGAAAAAATTAAAGGCATTTCAAGCACCTTAGTCGGTATAATCGCGCGGTTAACCGGTTGATCAAATTTAACCAATGTCGAGAAGAACTGAGAATAGTGTCCGGTATCTTTTGGCGGTGGATAGGCGAACTCAAAGGTAATGGGGAGTGTTTGCTTGCCAATGCAAAATTTACCCACCGAATAGATAATTGAGAATAAAAACTCGATAAAGAAGGGGAGTGTCTTGTTTACATTATGAGAGGGCGTGGCAACAAACGCACCGAATCCTTTTGCGCCGCCACTCGTGAACTCCAGCGTAAATAAATTTGTCAATAATGTTTGATACTGGCTGAGAAGGTACATTGCTTCTTCTACATTTCTGCTATTCATGATGCGGCAAGCCAGTAAGCTGTCATGATTTAAAAAAGCTTGTTGCCCGAGACGTGCGGCGAAGCTTAAGTCTGGGGCAAGCTCTATCGCGTTACTGACAAGCCGCTGGTATTGCATAGCACTAAGGTTAATGTCGATGCAGCTCAAGTCGAGGGGCGACAAATGCGTCCCTTCAAGCAATTTTGAAACGGAAATACCGTCTAGGGCAAGAAGCTTGATGATAGGTTTTATATGCTGAATGTTTATCGCACTTGCACTCAGTGGCGAGGCGTTTACCGAACTCCTGATTTCTTCTTTGTTATGTAAGAGCACGACCGACATTGATCCGTATCCTTTTCAGGTAAGCATTGGTTAGAGTTTAATCAAAGTTGCGACGATAGATTGTGTTGGAGGTCGCGATTAGTGGTAAAACAAAATGTATGAAGTGCATTGATAGTTAAATTAAATTGATTTGATATAGATTATTGTCTCTTGTTTTCAGCAGATATCTACTAGGCTTGTGTTGTTTGTTAACCATTGATGAGTGAAGTGTCTATGTTGGAATCGTACGAAGGAAAAAAAGTCCCTGAAGTTGTTTTTGTAAACCGCCGAAATGACGATTGGATAAAAGAATCATCTGAGGATCTATTTTCCGGTAAAACCGTCATTGTTTTTGCTTTGCCGGGTGCTTTCACGCCGACGTGTTCAACGACCCATTTACCGCGCTATAACGAATTAGCGCCGGTGTTTAAAGAAAATGGTGTCGATGACGTTGTTTGTTTGTCTGTGAATGATGGGTTTGTGATGCAGGCATGGCAGGAAGATCAGGACGCTGACAACATTCATTTTATTGGTGACGGAAACGGAGCATTTTCAGAAGGTATGGGCATGCTTGTGGATAAAGCGGAAATAGGCTTCGGTAAACGGAGCTGGCGTTATTCTATGCTGGTGAAGGATGGCGTGGTTGAAAAGATGTTTATTGAACCGAATGAGCCAGGTGACCCATTTAAGGTATCTGATGCCGATACCATGTTGGCTTACCTTAATCCGAATGCCAAACAACCCAAGCGGGTAAGCCTGTTTACAAAGCCTGGGTGTCCACATTGTCACCGAGCGAAGAATCTGCTTACCGAAAAGGGATTGGCTTATGAAGAGGTTGCTTTGGGTAGTGGGGGGTTAAGTTATTCGTCACTGCAGGCGGTGACGGGTCATGGCACGACACCACAAGTTTATGTAGATGGTGAACGTATCGGTGGCGCTGACGAGCTGGCACTTTATTTGAAATAATTTTTCGTTCACGCATTAAAAAACCCAGCCATTGGCTGGGTTTTTTTGGCTTCTCGTATCGTTACATATTCGGGTAGTTAGGCCCACCTGTGCCCTCTGGGGTCACCCAATTTATGTTTTGGGAAGGGTCCTTGATATCACAAGTCTTACAATGAACACAGTTTTGTGCATTGATTTGAAAGCGCTTACTGCCGTCTTCTTCGTTCTCAATGATCTCGTAAACACCGGCAGGACAATATCGCTGCGCGGGTTCATTCCATTCTGGCAAATTATGCTCAAGCGGAATGCTGGCGTCTTTCAATTGTAAGTGGCAAGGCTGATCTTCTTCGTGATTCGTGTTGGAGAGGAATACAGAAGAGAGGCGGTCAAAGCTTAACTTGCCGTCAGGTTTCTGATAATCAATTTTCTTACATTGTGCAGCTGGCTTCATCTGAGCGTAGTCAGCCACTGGGTCGCGCATTGTCCATGGGAGTTTACCATTAAATATATTCAGATCGACAAACGCATATGCAGACCCCACTAAGTTGCCAAACTTATGTTGTGCTGGGCCGAAATTTCGTTGAGCGTAAAGTTCTTTGTATACCCACGAATTTTCAAATGCATCGGTATATTCTACGATTTCATCATTACTTCGCTCTGCGGCGAGCGCTTTCACTACTTCTTCGGCTGCAATCATGCCCGACTTCATAGCCGTATGGGAGCCTTTAATTTTCGCAAAATTCAGGGTGCCTGCATCACAGCCGACGAGTAGGCCGCCCGGGAAAGTCATTTTCGGCAACGACTGAATACCACCTTTAACGATTGCGCGAGCACCGTAAGATATGCGCTCTCCACCCTCTAAATATTGCTTCGCAACTGGATGATGCTTGTATCGTTGAAATTCCTCAAACGGGCTGAGGTGCGGGTTGGAATAACCTAGGTCAGTGATTAAGCCAACCACGACTTGATTATTTTCAATGTGGTACAGAAACGTACCTCCGGCGGAACCGCTCTCGGCGAGTGGCCAGCCTGCAGTGTGCACAACCAAACCTTCTTCGTGCTGGTCTGCTGGAACCTGCCAAAGCTCTTTTATGCCGATAGCGTAATGCTGCGGGTCTTTGCCTTCATCAAGCTTGAACTGACTAATCAGTTGTTTGCCAAGGTGACCGCGACAACCCTCAGCAAAAATTGTGTACTTTGCATGAAGTTCCATACCGGGCATGTATGAGTCTTTATGCTCGCCATCCATGCCAACGCCCATGTCACCCGTTGCAATACCTTTGACACTGCCATCATCATTATACAAGATTTCGGATGCGGCAAACCCTGGATAAACCTCTACGCCTAATCCTTCTGCTTGTTCACCTAGCCATCGGCAGACATTACCAAGACTAACTATGTAGTTACCTTGGTTATGCATGGTCTTAGGGACAAACGCGTTTGGCACTTTCTGTCCGGCTGTAGCCGACTTAAGAAAATAAATGTCATCCGCTTTCACTTCGGTGTTGAGTGGGGCGCCCAGCTCTTTCCAGTTTGGGAACAGCTCATTCATCGCCGTTGGTTCAAACACAGCGCCAGATAAAATGTGTGCACCAATTTCTGAACCTTTCTCTACAACACAGACAGTGATCTCTTGGCCATTTTCTTCTGCTAGTTGGCGCACACGGCAAGCCGCTGCTAAGCCTGATGGGCCGCCACCAACAATGAGTACGTCAAACTCCATCGATTCGCGTTCCACTATAGGTCTCCTAATCAAAAATAATTCTTAGCTCTCGTTGCCGTGTTCTTGTTTCTGCTGCCGCAATAACCGAGACACATCTGGGGTCGGAGCTTTTATTGGAGCGCGATTATATCGCTTAATACAATGAATCGCACCCAGAGTTCACAAAAATTCAAACGAGTGTTTGAATTTTACATAAAAAATCATCCGGGGCAAATTAAAACGCCCTTGTTACAGAACATATTACGGTCGTTTTATTAAAATAACTTCTATGTATAGTGGGCATAGCTTCGAAATCTTGCTCAAGTGTTGACCTGTTAGTAATTTGGCGTCAATATTATGGACTGCCTGTAATAGGCGTTTCTTCGATTTGGCCGTAAAAATCAGTCGTCGACTGCATACGGTAGGCTTCATCGATGTGTTCTGCATTGGCCCAACATATGGTCGGTCGATGCCCCATTCATTAATTGCTAAAACGAGGAATCTATGAAGGTTCTGGTCGCTGTCAAACGAGTCATTGATTACAATGTAAAAGTACGTGTGAAGGCCGACAATTCAGGTGTCGACCTTACAAACATCAAAATGGCGATGAACCCATTTTGTGAGATTGCAGTTGAAGAAGCTGTAAGGTTAAAAGAGAAAGGTGTGGCGAGTGAAATAGTCGTTGTGTCTATCGGCCCTAAAGTTGCGCAGGAGCAGGTTCGAACGGCGCTTGCATTGGGTGCAGACCGAGGTATTTTGATTGAAACTGATCAAGAAGTTCAATCGCTACAGGCCGCTAAACTGTTGAAAGCGGTTGTTGACGAAGAGCAGCCTCAGCTTGTCATATTAGGAAAGCAGTCAATCGACTCCGATAATAACCAAACGGGACAGATGCTAGCTGCACTTGCTGGGATGCCGCAAGGTACATTTGCCTCTGAAGTAGCGGTGGACGGAGATAAAGTAAACGTAACGCGGGAAGTAGATGGCGGCTTAATGACGGTTGCTTTAACACTGCCTGCTGTGGTCACAACGGACTTACGTTTGAATGAGCCGCGCTATGCGTCACTCCCGAACATTATGAAGGCGAAGAAAAAACCTTTAGACATGAAGTCACCCGCTGACTTCGGTGTCGAGCTTAAGGCGAGCTTAACAACGCTAAAAGTAGAAGAACCACCGAAGCGATCAGCCGGTATAAAAGTAGCTGACATTGCTGAGTTGGTTGATAAACTTAAGAACGAAGCGAAGGTGATCTAAATGAGTATTCTTGTAATTGCAGATCATGATAACGGTAGTCTAAAACCGGTTACATTAAACGTACTTAGCGCCGCTGTAGCTATTGGCGGTGATATTGATGTGCTTGTGGCGGGAGAAGGTTGCAGTGCAGCTGCTGAAGCCGCTGCAAGTGCCGAGGGTGTTTCAAAGGTTCTCTTGGCTGACAATGCCGCATACGGGCACCATCTAGCTGAGAATTTGTCGGCATTGGTGACGGATCTAGGCAAGGGATATGGCCATATATTGACGTCTGCTGCGACGACGGGGAAAGATTTTTTACCGCGCGTTGCAGCTTTGCTCGATGTTGCGCAGATCTCGGATATTATCAAAGTCGAATCAGCTGATACCTTCATGCGTCCTATTTACGCGGGTAATGCGATCGCGACCGTACAGTCTAGCGATGCGATCAAAGTGATTACGGTGCGAGGTACTGCCTTTGATCCAGTGGCAGCCGAAGGCGGTTCTGCCACGGTAGAATCTTTAGATAACGTTCAGGATGCCGGTTCGTCGAGCTTCGTAAGCGAAGAGATGGCGAAGTCTGACCGACCTGAGTTAACAGCGGCTGAAATCGTTGTTTCGGGCGGTCGCGGTATGCAGAATGGCGATAATTTCCACATGCTGGAAAAAGTCGCAGATAAGTTAGGCGCAGCAATGGGTGCATCGCGCGCGGCTGTCGATGCAGGCTTTGTACCGAATGATATGCAGGTAGGTCAAACAGGAAAGATTGTAGCGCCAAACCTTTATATCGCTGTGGGTATCTCGGGTGCGATCCAGCATCTAGCCGGTATGTCAGGCTCGAAGGTAATTGTCGCAATAAACAAAGACGAAGAAGCACCTATTTTTCAGGTCGCGGATTACGGCCTTGTTGCTGACTTGTTTGAAGCGGTTCCTGAGTTGGACGCTGCGCTCTAGTCTTTCGCAAAGCGAAGAAACTAAAAAACCGGGGTGGATAGCACCCCGGTTTTTTTATGGCAAAAATAATTCGCTACATAACTAGCGGTATGATTGAGTGGCCCAATTTATCGATTAAGCCACTCAGAAGCCTATAGGTCGTAACCTTTTTCTTCATGGAGTGCGATATCTAGCCCCATGTGCTCATCTTCCTCATCTACACGCAAGCCAAGTGTCAGATCCACCACTTTCAGGATGATCCAGCTAACGATCGCGGTGTATAGAACCGTACTTCCAATGCCAACCAGTTGCGCATACATCTGCTCACCAATTGAGCTGTTATCGCCACCAAAACCATAACCGCTGAACGCACCTAATTCTGATGCGCAAAATACACCAACGAGTAATGTGCCTAACATGCCACCAATACCATGTACGGGGAATACATCGAGCGAATCATCGATTTTAAGTTTTTGCTTGATGAATATTGTTGCATAGAAGCACACAATACCCGCGCATAAACCAATGACAATAGCAGCCGCAGGGCTAACCGAGCCGGACGCAGGGGTGATCGTACCAAGCCCTGCAACCATGCCTGTTACGATGCCCAACACAGATGGCTTACCAAACTTTCTCCATTCGCAGGCCATCCAAGCAAGGGAGCCCATCGCGGCAGAAAGATGTGTGGCGATTAGTGCCATGGCGGCGTCTTCGTTGGCGCCTAGTGCACTGCCTGCATTAAATCCAAACCAACCCACCCAGAGCATACCTGCCCCTGTGACGGTCATGGTCATGTTATGCGGAGGCATGGGTGTTTGTGGCCAATGCCTGCGATTCCCAATAACAAGTGCCGCGACCAGTGCGGCGACGCCTGCGGTGATATGCACGACAATGCCGCCTGCGAAATCTAGAACGCCGAGTTCGCTTAACCAGCCTCCGCCCCATACCCAGTGACATACCGGTGCATATACCACTAGCAACCAGATGCTACTAAATAGAAGCATGGATGAGAATTTCATACGTTCGGCAAATGCACCGACGATCAGTGCGGGCGTGATGACCGCAAAGGTCATTTGAAAACCTGCGAAAAGCGCTTCTGGAATGGTGCCAGAGAGAGAGTCTTTAGTGACATTGGCCATAAACATATTGCTCAAGTCGCCGACCCATGCGTTACCTTCACTGAACGCCAGCGAGTAGCCCGCTACATACCAAAGTACCGACATTAGGCAGGTGAGCGCGAAGCATTGCATTAAGATGGAAAGCACATTTTTTCTGCGTGTAAGGCCCGCATAGAAAAGCGATAGACCAGGGATGGTCATGAACAGTACGAGCGCCGTTGCAGTCAGGATCCAAGCGGTGTCAGCACCGTCAATTCCGTCATTTGCAAACAATAGACTAGGGCTGAATGCCACTAGAGCGAAGAGAAGGTGTTTCATGAGTCTACTCCGTTGTAGATATCAATAGTTGTTATGTGTAGATGAAAGCGTTAAATCGCGTCGTCGCCGTTCTCTCCGGTGCGAATACGAATGGCCTGCTCGACTGGACTAATAAAAATTTTCCCATCGCCTATTTTTCCACTATTTGCTGCATTAGTTATGGCTTCGACAGCTCGATCAACGGTATCGTCGGCGATAACCAATTCAATTTTAAGTTTGGGAACAAAATCGATCACATATTCAGCACCACGATACAGTTCGGTGTGACCTTTCTGGCGACCAAATCCTTTTACTTCGGTGATAGTCATGCCTTGTAGGCCTAAATCGGTCAGTGCGGTGCGCACGTCTTCCAACTTAAATGGTTTAATAATTGCGGTTATTTGCTTCATTGAGAAAGCCCTTTACATGTATGTCTTGTTTGTTTAAGTGCATGAGTAGCACAAAAGACGTGCATAATTTTTTGTTAGTTGTTTTTTTGCCCTGATTAAGTGCGTGACCACGCTAAAGAATGTTGGCTTATATTTCAAGCATTCACTGAAAATTGCTTGGATAAATAAGCATCCCTCGCATAGTTTCTGCCGCTACTCTAAACTCTTCGCTTCAGAAAATGATCGAGTCACTATGCTGTTCGTAAAGCTGTCTACATTTTATCTCTTTTACTTTGCCTTGCTGGGTGTCATGGCACCCTATATGGGTCTCTATTTTGAGAGTAGAGGCTTATCGCTGACGGAAATTGGTCAATTAAGCGCCATTCTTATGTTAACAAAGGTATTCGCGCCTAACATCTGGGCTGAAGTGGCTGACCGTATCGGTCATCGACTTTTTATCGTTCGCCTCGGTGCGCTGCTGTCGCTACTAAGTTTTACAAGCTTCTTTTTTGCCGAAAAATTTTGGCAATTTGCAGTGATTATTTTTGCCTATAGTTTTTTTTGGAATGCAATTTTAGCGCAGTATGAAGTGATTACGCTGAATAATCTTGGTGGTCAACTGCATCGCTATAGTCAAGTGCGGCTTTGGGGGTCTGTCGGTTTTATATTGGCGGTGCTGATATGTGGTTGGTTATTTGATGTGCTGACTATTTCACTTTTCCCTTGGATGCTCTTACTTGCCATTTGCGGAATCGTTTGGGCTAGTTTCTTTTCGCTGGCAGAACCCACTATACAAGCTGAACATAGAGGCAAAACTGCTTCAATTTTTCAATTGGTAACACGTCCTTATGCCGCCATATTTTTTGGTGTGTGTTTGCTGTTACAAATTTCTCATGGCGCTTATTACACATACTTTAGCATTTATATGGAGGCGCTTGGTTATTCCGAAAGTGATATTGGCTTGTTCTGGGCATTGGGTGTTGCCGCTGAGGTGGCTATATTTGTTGTGATGCATCGATGGCAGGCCAAGCATAGCGTTGTTCAAATAATGCTGATCGCGCTCCTACTAACGGCGGTTCGCTGGTGCTTAATAGGTGTTTGGAGTGAGTCGTTGGGTATTCTCATATTAGCGCAGTGTCTGCACGCTATGTCATTCGGGGCGATGCATGCGGCGGCTATTCATTTCGTGCATGAGCGATTTAGTGCGCATGAGCAAGGCAAGGCACAAGCGCTTTATAGTAGTTTAAGTTTTGGCCTAGGCGGTGCTATTGGCGCCATTGTGAGCGCATTTGTTGTGGTGCGCTATGGCTATGCGTCAGCATTTTTATTTAGTGCGCTCGTTTCATTTAGTGCTTATGTTGTGTTGGCACTCGCACGAAAATATAAAATTCTTCACTAAATATTCATTTGGTTCCTTATCGTCACTTGTTTTTTCGTTTACGGATCACGTTCATTTCTATCGGCCACTTTGTTTTTTCTTTATCGAGTAATTAGTTAAAAAAATCATTTTTAAAATTGGTTGATTAGCAGATTAGTGTCTATGCTTTCCTTAATGTGGCGAATGACGTGTCGGTTTCTACGTTTATTATTCGCAGATTATAACCGCGGTTAAGCACCTGCTTGTCGCCCTAGGTGAGTTACTTAGCCAAGAAGTGTCGCGGAAATTTAAAGTAGTTCGCGAAAGAAAAAATATGGAGTAGCGTTCGATGACAAAAACAAAACAGTGGCCGCAATCAATGCGTAAATTGCCTTTGGCAATGGCAATAGCCGCTTCTATGTCCACCCCAGCAAGTGCGTTTCAATTTTACTTAGGTGATATTGAGGCAAGTATTGATACCACGTTGAGTGCTGGCGCAAGCTGGCGATTAGAAGATCCCAGTGATTTACTAGTCGGCAGTGGTAACGGCGGAAAAGGCGGGTCCATCAGCAGCGATGATGGTACCCTAAACTTTGAGAAAAATGATACCTATTCGAAGTTGGTAAAAGGGTCTACAGATTTTCTATTAGATGCTGGAAATATCGGTGCTTTTGTACGTGCGCGCTACTGGTATGACTTTGAATTACGCGATGAAGCCCGAGCGACCGACAGCCTAGGGCAGCAGCGCACACTCAGCCAAGAGGGGTTGGGTAATGCCTCCGGTGGTGAGTTTTTAGATGCGTACGTTTA
>CAJWAD010000051.1 GCA_913020245.1 uncultured Oleiphilus sp. | reverse complement strand
GGTCGTTAGCTCAGTTGGTAGAGCAGTTGGCTTTTAACCAATTGGTCGCAGGTTCGAATCCTGCACGACCCACCAACTTCTTCACAGTGCCTTTTACTTAGTTAAAGGTAGGCGTTTTAATCAGTGTGTGTAAATCGAGACATTCCTTCACTGTATTGATATCGCTTAATACCTCCTGCTCGGAGGTATTTTTTTATCCCGACTTCGCGAAGACTATGAACGCAACAATGTTCAGATGTGGAATGGTATGAATCTCGGTATAATATATAAGGTTAATATTAAAGAGTATAAGCTATGGGGCAGTTTCAAGATCGTGTGCTAGTACAGGAGCATTTGGCACATGAGAGCATCCCTGAATCGGTTGATTTAGAATCGCAATACCGCTTAAAGGACGAAGTGCGGCAGCTACTGAAGGAAAAGAATGCCGCTATTGTTGCCCATTACTACACAGATCCTATTATTCAGTCGTTAGCTGAGTCGCTCGGCGGTTGTGTTGCTGATTCGCTGGAAATGGCGCGTTTTGGTAGCAAGCATGAAGCTGACACATTAATCGTGGCAGGTGTTCGTTTCATGGGTGAAACGGCTAAGATTCTTAGCCCAGAGAAAACGGTACTGATGCCAACGCTAGAAGCGACATGCTCACTCGATATCGGCTGCCCTATTGACGCGTTTTCGGCCTTTTGCGATCAACATTCTGAACGTGAGGTAGTGGTATATGCGAATACCTCTGCTGAAGTAAAAGCCCGTGCGGATTGGGTGGTGACGTCGAGTATTGCGTTGAAAGTGGTTGAGCACTTAGATAGGCAAGGGAAGAAAATTGTTTGGGGTCCAGACAAACACCTAGGCGCTTATATCCAGAGTCAAACGGGTGCCGATATGATTATGTGGGACGGCGCTTGTATTGTTCACGAAGAATTTAAAGCTCAGGGTATAAAAAGTTTAAAAGAAATTTATCCGGATGCGGCGGTGCTTGTGCATCCAGAATCTCCGCAAGCCATGGTTGAGATTGCGGACGCCGTTGGTTCAACCTCTCAATTGATCAACGCATCTCAAACGTTGCCGAATAAAGAGTTTATCGTTGCGACAGACAACGGTATTTTTTATAAAATGCAACAATTGTCGCCAGACAAAATATTCATGGAGGCACCTACAGCGGGCAGTGGGGCGACCTGCCGGAGCTGTGCTCATTGTCCTTGGATGGCAATGAATGGTCTTGAAAATTTGCGTGATTGCCTGCGTGATGGGTCCAACGAAGTAACCGTTGATGCCGATCTAAGAGAAAAAGCGCTTATTCCTCTTAATCGTATGCTGTCTTTCACCGCGTAGGCCATTAACCCAAAATATGCGCGCGGTTAATCAAATTCTGGGTTGTTGATATAAGCATACACTTCATCCATTCTTTCTTGGATTAGGGTGCTCTGACGCGTATTTGCGTTGGCTTTTTGCTTCGCTAACCGTAACTGTTCTAATGCACCCTCAAGCCGATTAGTTAGGATATATACTTCAGCGCGCGCACGATGTAGTTGTGAGATTTCGCCTAAGTGACCGTATATATCCGCTAACATTTGCCAAATTTTGGGGCTATCTTTGTATCGTCTTGCCAGTTCTTGCACGATTTTTTGTGCCTCACTGAAGTTTTCTTGGTTAATCCGTATTTTTGCCAACACCAGCGCGGTTGGAAGGTTGCCTGGGTTCCGTTGTAAAAGGCTTTTTAGTAAATCAATCGCATCGTTTTCTTTACCGTTTAGAAATTTTGCTTCGGCAAGAGTGACCTGTATCGATATGGTTGCTGGGAACTTTCTATCGAGTGTTTGAAGGAGTGCCTCGGACCGTTCTGAGTTTAAACCGAGTAAAGAGTATGCTAGACCAAATGTCGCCCCATCAATTTGTGAGGTATTGCCTTTATCAATCAACGATTCAAAGTGTTTCACTGCCTGCTCTTTGGATTCAGAGAAGTCAGCAATGATCATTGCTCGGCTAATATGGTATTCATAATTATCTCGATACTGTTTTCTTGGATACTGCGACGCTCGGTTACGTGTGTCCGCCACTCTATTTTCAGACAGAGGGTGTGTTGAAAGATACTCAGGTATTGCTCCGCCTTGAAGTCGGGATTGTTTTAGCATGCGTTCAAACATGCTAGGCATCGAACGCGGATCATAATTGGCGTTATACATCACCTCAATGCCTATTCGATCCGCTTCCTGCTCATTTTGTCGAGAAAAACCTAGCGCTTTTTCCGCACTGTAGGCCTGTGTAGAAGCTAGAGCTGCGAAGCCGGCATCTGATCCGGTGGTTGCTGCTACGACAATACTCGCTAACATTGCAGCTAAAGAAAGTGGTTTACTGAGTCGTTGTTGTTCAAGGCGCCGCGCGTAATGGCGTTGACTTAGGTGTGACAACTCATGCGCCATGACCGAGGCAAATTCTTGTTCATTTACGGCATAAAGAAAGAGCCCAGCGTTAACACCAATTATGCTGCCAGGTACTGCGAAGGCATTAAGTGTAGGGCTTTCTATAACAAGAAATCGGAAATTTCTATCACTTACTTGGGAGTAGGGTGCCATGGAATAAATGAGTTGCGAAATATAGTCGAGCACGATCGGATTATAGTAGGTTTCGACTTGCCCTCGAAGTGAGCGAAGCCAGGCGCTACCGAGTGCCCGCTCTTGATCAATGGATACTAAGTTAGAAGAAGCATTACCGAGCGTTGGCAGCTCTGCCGTGTTAGCTTTTTCAGAAACAGGCGCCATAAACACGAAACATAGATACAGTGGCAGCAATGTACGTCTAACGTGAGCGATATTCACAGTAAAGCTTGGCCGTCCAAAAGATTAATTGATTAGATGATAACCCATTTTAGGAATGATTCTTATGCGCTCTCTATATTTAACCTTAAAAATGTTTGAGGTTTGTCGCATCGTGAACTGTGTATAGCTGTGTTATTGTCCGCTACTTAGTTATCTGTATTTTAGTGAGTGACTCAGCGCAGTATGGTATGAATCAATACGATCATTTATTAGACGTAAGAGGCGAGGCATGCCCAATGCCTCTGTTAAAAGCAAAAATGCAACTCAACGCGATGCGCGTTGGGGAAACCGTAAAAGTGATGGCAAGTGATGCAGGCTCTGTTCGTGATTTCGCCGCGTTTATCAACTTAACTCAGCATTCGCTTAAAGAGGCGCATTTAGAAAATGAATTTATCTATTTTATTACCAAAAATGATTAAAAAGCTGAGCTGAAGGGTATTCCATGCTAAATGTTGTTCGTAATTGGGTGGATCGTTATTTTTCAGACGAAGAAGCGATTGTTTTGTTGTTTCTGCTTGTGGCCGGTTTTGGTGTCATCATTATATGGGGAGATATACTCGCGCCCGTTATTGCCAGTATTATTCTAGCTTTTATTTTGCAGGGAGCGGTTAGCTATTTAAACGTAAAAGGGTTGTCAAATCCGGTGTCCGTTGCGACGGTGTTCGTGTTGTTTATCGTCGGCTTGATCGCAAGTGTCGTTACTTTGTTTCCATTGATCTATTCGCAGATAGTATCGTTGGTTAACGACCTGCCTAAAATTGCCGACACGGCGACAACTTACACGCGAGAGTTTCTTGCATCGCATGCTAGTTTTATTTCAACGCAAGATGTTGACCAACTATACGCGCAAGCAACATCAGAAGTGGCGACATTTCTTCAATGGCTTGTGTCGAGTTCGTTGCAGAGCCTACCAGTCGTTATCAGTGCAATGATTTATATGATTGTGGTGCCGTTACTTTTGTTCTTTTTTCTAAAAGATAAAGACGCAATCTTTGCCTATATTAGTAAATCTTTGCCTTCTAACCGCTCCCTTATGACCGGCGTTTGGGAGGAGATGAACGAGCAGTTTGCTAATTATTTGCGTGGGAAAGTGGTAGAGATAATGGTGGTTGGTATCGCGACGTATGCCATATTTGCATTGTTTGGTTTGAACTACGCGTTGTTACTCGCAATTATTGTCGGTCTATCCGTGGTAATCCCATATATCGGCGCGGTCGTAGTAACGATTCCCGTCACATTGATCGCAATGTTTCAGTTTGGGTTTGAAGCGTCTTTTTACTATGTGGTGGGCGGTTACCTTCTGATTCAGATACTAGATGGCAATGTGTTAGTGCCATTGCTGTTTTCAGAAGTCGTCAATTTGCATCCTTCAGTGATTATAATGGCGGTTATATTTTTTGGAGGGGTGTGGGGTTTATGGGGGATATTTTTTGCTATCCCGCTCGCGACCCTATTTAAAGCAGTGCTGCACGCTTGGCCCACCCGAGAGCAGGCTTAAAATAGCTGTTTAATGATCCGCGCTTAAGATTATGACGATAAAAAACCGCAGCATTAGGGAAGAATGTTGCGGATTACTGCTCAATTATTTTGTGATTCCGCTTCGTTAGATTAGCTCGTCCAATACATTGAGCAGGTCATCGTGATGGCTTTTTGTTTTAAATTTATCCATCACTTTTAAAAGCTTGCCATCTTTACCAATAATAAAGGTGGTTCGAATCAACCCCATGAATTCTTTACCCATGAATTTTTTGAGCCCCCAGCAGCCATAGGATTCTGCAACCGCATGGTCTTCATCAGAAAGTAGTGAGAAATTTAAGTCATGCTTGGCAATAAATTTCGGCAGACGGTCGACCGGATCTGGACTTATGCCGAAGGCAACGACGCCTCTGTTTTCAAGTTCGTCTTTAATATCGCGTATGCCGCACGCTTGAGTTGTGCACCCCGGCGTCATGGCTTTCGGATAGAAAAATAGAACGACCAGACTTTTGTCGATGAAGTGCTCTAAATTCACCGCATTGCCGTCTTGATCTTGCAAATTGAAACCGGGCGCTAATTCGCCAACATTAGGGTGTGCCACATTATGCTCCTAGGTTATCTTACCGGTTCGATACCAGCGTCTAAATTGAGATCGTCACAGAAATCCATAAACTCTTCGCGCAAGGTTGCTAGGTGAGTTTCAGCAGGAATTCGTATCGTCAAATTAAGGTTAAACATTTGTGTGCCAGTATGCGGTGCACTGTAAGTTCCAGTCACTAGATCATCAATATTGATGTTTTTTGATGAAAAGAATTGTGCGATGTCATGTACAATCCCCGGATTATCAATTGCGACAACGTTAACGCAGTAGGATAGTGCGACGGCATGCTCACGTGGTTCTGTATGTTTGACGGTGGTGGTGAGGGATAATTTATCTGACAGAGCAGGAAGGCTTTGCTCCAATTTAGCAATCGTGTCCCAATTACCGCTCACCATCATAATGACGGCAAACTCGCCGCCAAGCACGGTCATGCGGCTATCGATGATATTACAATTGTGCGCAGAACATGTTTTCGCAAGTTCGTTAACGATTCCCGGTTTGTCCGAACCAATACTTGAGATAACAAGGTAGTTTAATTTCTTATCGCTCATGGCTTTGTTGGTCTACTTTAATGAATTCATGCTTAAGATATACGGAAATAGATAGCGTTGGCTATAGTCGGCTCAAGATGTTTGTTTTTTCTTGTGCAATAGTCCCCGCAGCATTAACATACGCGCTGAGTATTTATGGCCATCTTCTTAATTTTGAGGCGGCCTTGGCAAGAGACGGAGAACCCCATGATTTCAGGCAGTATTGTCGCCTTAGCGACGCCAATGACGAGCGATGGCGCGCTGGATTGGGACCGTCTAGACAAGTTTGTCGATTTTCATGTTAAAAATAAGACGGATGCGATTGTTGCCGTGGGTACAACCGGTGAGTCAGCGACCTTGTCTCCCGATGAGCATTGCAAAGTTATCCAGCGCATTGTGTCGCGTGTTGGCGGAGCCATTCCCGTAATCGCAGGTACGGGCGCGAACTCGACGAGCGAGGCAATTGAATTAACCAAAGCGGCAAAAAAAATGGGCGCAGATGCCTGCTTATTGGTGACACCTTATTACAATAAGCCGACGCAAGAAGGCATGTATCAACATTTTAAGACCTTGGCTGAAGCCGTGGAGATTGACCAGATTCTTTATAATGTGCCAGGCCGTACTGCTGTTGATTTGGCCAATGAGACGGTTGTGCGATTAGCCCAGATCGCTAACATC
Organism: uncultured Oleiphilus sp.; assembly: GCA_913020245.1. GTDB lineage: Bacteria > Pseudomonadota > Gammaproteobacteria > Pseudomonadales > Oleiphilaceae > PZPK01. The sequence continues at coordinate 14,375 of CAJWAD010000051.1, read as the reverse complement.
ACGGGAATTAAAGATGCGACCGGCGACGTGACACGTGGGCATGCACTTATCCAGTCGGTTCCTAGTGATTTCGCTGTCTACTCGGGAGACGATCCAACGGCTTACGAACTTATCTTGGGCGGAGCGAAGGGCAATATTTCGGTCACCGCTAATATTGCGCCGCAAGAAATGCACAGCCTCTGTGCGCTAGCCCTTGAGGGTAACGCGCCGGATGCAAAAGCACTCAATGATCAACTGATGGCTTTGCATGACCAGATGTTCGTCGAATCTAATCCTATTCCCGTTAAATACGCCCTCTGGCGTATGAACTTAATGTCAGATGGCTTACGTTTGCCGCTAACCAAACTGAATCCATGCTTTCACTCAAAAGTAGACGAGGCACTAAGCCAAGCAGGTTTAATCTAACGACTATGCAGTACCCTTTTATAATCGCAAAGTACGTAATGCTTGGAGTGTTAGTAAATTATTTGGCCGCCTGTGGGGTTTTTGCTGATCGAAGTGTTGATTACCTCGACGCAGAACATCATGGTTTGATCACCATTCCTGATGGGCTTACACAGCAGAAAATTAACGCACGTTACCGTATCCCCGAGATTGAAAACGAGAAAGTACTCACTACCAGTTATTCATTACCACAACCACCTGATGCGACAGCAGCCCTGCGTGAAGAACCTTATTTCTTGCAAACGATGGACGATACGATTTGGTTGGAGATTGCTATGGCGCCGAGTAAAGCTTGGCCTCTTTTAGACTTATTTTGGACAAATTACAGTCTTGATCTGGTTGCCGAGGATGTTGAAAGTGGGTATTTTGCCTCAAAAAAAATTGAGACCATAGACCGACATAAGCAGCTCAGTAATGATTTAGAGATGACCGATTTTCAACCGATTGTTATTGATGGCATGTCGTTTCAGGCGCGCTTGTCTCAGGGCGTTCGTCGGAAGTCAGCAGAGTTGCGAGTGCGCGCACTGACGCCTGATTTCAGCGTGTCGAGCAGCGAAGTTTGGCAGGATGATAGTGTCTATCCGCGTCTGGAAAAAGCACTGCTTGAATTGATGGGCGACTTTATTACCTCCGAAGCGACGAGCAGTCGCTATTCGCTTAACGCAATTAACCTGGGCGATGATTCATTGGTCAAACAGTTGGAGGATGAGGCGGGCTATGTATACCTGCAGCTAGAGTTGCCATTCGATCGTGCTTGGAACGAAGTGGGGGATGCACTCAAATCGTCAGGTGTCGTCATTGCAGACCGTAATCGTAGTGAAGGCGTTTATTACGTCAGTTATTTGAACAAAGATGACATCGAGAGCTGGTATTCATTTGAATCTAGCGTGGAAGAAAAACGTCAAGAGCAGAACGTGGAGCTCCGTTTTTTCAAAGATGATGAACGTTTCATAAGAGTAAGAGCGAAAATCCTCAATCCTGACGTTGAACCAGAAGTTCAAGAGCAGCTCATTGAAACGGTATTTGAGCATATTTCGTAATTGATCGCGCAGATCAGACAGTAGAGGCAGAGAATGGAAAAGCGTAAAGAGCTATATGCGGGTAAAGCGAAGTCAATCTATACGACAGATGACCCGTCAAAAATGATTATGCTTTTCCGGGATGACACCTCCGCATTCGACGGTGAAAAAACCGCCCAGTTAAACCGAAAAGGGATGGTCAATAACAAGTTTAATGCGGCGATCATGACGAAACTTGCAGACGCTGGAATACCTACGCATTTTGAAGCGCTCGTATCCGACAATGAATCGTTGGTGAAAAACCTAGCGATGCTTCCGGTTGAATGCGTGGTGCGAAATAGGGCCGCAGGCAGCTTAGTGCGTCGTCTGGGAGTCAAGGAAGGTGAAACACTAAATCCACCGACTTATGAGCTATTTCTCAAAGATGATGCGCTACATGATCCGATGGTGAATACCTCACTGTGTGTGTCATTTGGCTGGGCAACTGAAGTTCAGCTCGAAAAAATGGAAGCGCTGACGCTCCAGGTGAATGAGGTGCTCTTTGCCCTGTTTGATGCGGCGGGGATGGTGCTCGTCGATTATAAGCTCGAGTTCGGCGTGTTTAACGATCAAATAATTCTTGGCGATGAGTTTAGTCCAGATGGTTGCCGTATTTGGGACAAAGAAACGAACAAAAAAATGGACAAAGACCGCTTTCGACAAGGCTTAGGTAGTGTTATCGAAACCTATGAAGAAGTGGGTGCACGCCTAGGTATCACTTTTGACTAAGTGCCTGTATTTTAGACAATGGAATAAAAATTAGAGGAAAAATAATGGCTAGACTAACGACCTGGTGGAAATTAGGAGCGGCTGCTCTGTTTGTTGCAAGTGCCGCGCCGACTGTCGTTGCCGATGTATTGGGTGGTGATTTTCGTGTGTCATACTGGAATGCGAATACAGATGGAGATTTAACGTCTGGCGGCGCGGTACTTGATTTTGAACGTGACCTCAATGCGGATGATACAAGTGCATTAGAACTCTCTGCATCGCTTGAGCATCCATTACCGTTTTTGCCAAATATTCGTTTGACGCATATCTCGCTTGATGATGATTTTAATGGCGATTTTACAGGCGGTTTTGATGGTCAAAGTTATTCCGGGGCAGTGACCACCAGCCTTGATATGTCCAATACAGGGCTGACGCTTTACTATGAAGTACTGGATAATATCGTCTCCGCTGATATTGGTATTGACGTGCGACGTTTTGATGGTGAGCTACGCATTCAAGACAATGCGGACCCAAGCCAGTTATCATTGATTGATTTAGATGAGACCATTCCGCTTTTATACGCAGGTGCGCGCGTCGACTTGCCTTTTACTGGCTTGAGCGTTGGTGCTGATTTAAGTGGTTTAAAAGTGTCCGATAACCAACTTACTGATGCGAAAATTCATGTGCGGTACGATATTAGTTTGTTATTTATTGAGGCGGGTTATCGGGTCTTATCGGTCGACTTAGATGACATTGATGGCACCGATGTGAGTGCTGATTTGAACGGTGTATTTATTAGCTCAGGCATCGACTTTTAGGGATAGCCACAAAGGCTGTGAATAGGAAGCGAAAATGAAAGTGTTAGTGACGGGAACCGCCGGCTTTATTGGATCAACCTTAGCGCATCGATTGCTGGCGCGTGGCGACCAAGTGATTGGTGTTGATAATGTTAACGACTATTACGATCCGACACTGAAGGAAGCTCGTCTTGCGCGCCTTACCCCGCATAAACTCTTCATCGAAGAGCGTGTTGCGCTCGAAGACCGAGGGGGCATTGAACGCGTATTCGAGCAGCATAAGCCAGACCGTGTGGTTAACCTCGCGGCCCAAGCGGGTGTGCGGTACTCCTTAGAAAACCCTCAAGCGTATATTGACGCGAATATCGTCGGTTTTACGAACATTTTAGAGGGTTGTCGTCATCACGATGTAAAGCATCTGGTATATGCATCTAGCAGCTCTGTTTACGGCGCGAATGAAAGTATGCCGTTTTCAGTGCATGACAATGTCGATCATCCGGTAAGTTTATACGCGGCGTCCAAAAAGTCTAATGAGTTAATGGCGCATACCTATAGTCATTTGTTTGGTTTACCGACGACGGGCCTTCGTTTCTTTACCGTTTATGGTCCTTGGGGTCGTCCGGATATGGCGCTCTTTATGTTTACCAAAAATATTATTGAAGGTAAGCCGATTGACGTTTTTAATTATGGTAAGCATCAACGAGACTTCACGTATATCGATGATATTGTTGAAGGGGTTATACGTACCCTAGATCAGGTTGCGGCACCGAACCAAGACTGGGACGGCAAAGCGCCTGACTCGGCCACGAGCAAGGCTCCGTATCGACTCTACAACATAGGGAGTAATCGGCCCTGCGAATTGCTTCGTTACATAGAAATTATCGAATCATGCATTGGTAAAAAAGCGCAAATGAATCTTCTGCCGATGCAACCGGGCGACGTATTAGCCACTTATGCCGATGTTGATGCACTGATCAAAGATGTTGATTACAAACCAACGACGAGCATTGAAGATGGCGTTGCTAACTTCGTTGAGTGGTACAGAGACTTCTATCAGGTATAACTCGTTTGAACGGTATAACCATCAACTAATACAATCATAATCGAATTATTTTACTGAGGAGGGCGCTTAGCGCTCTCCGTAGCCTCTCACATCGGCTTGGCAGATTGTCCCTGAAGCCCAGCACGGACACCGAATATGAAATTTAAATGCGCATCTGCGGACCTCAATTTTATTCATGAAGCGCCCATTCAGCTTGAGTATTTAGTCGACATAAACGCTAGCGCGTTAAAAACGTATCGAGTACTCGATGATCCGGCTACCTGGCCTTTTTGGTTTCATGGGATGTCGGCTGCAACACCATTACAACAAGATCATTCCGGTGTCTGGCGAAAAGTCACGCTTAATCGTTTTATTGATTTCAGGGAGGAATTTATTGTTAGGGAATCGCCTTCTCGGTTGGCGTATCGTGTGGCGGCGGTCTCGATTCCTTACGCAGATGAATTAGTTGAATGCTTTGACGTCGAAGAGACTGAGCAAGGCGTGCGGGTAAGGTATCGAATTGGATTACGGGTACACAAAAAACTATCGCCGCTAAAGGGAGTAATTAAAGCGATTGGTACACATGCCTATAAAAAATCTTTGCGCGCATTAAAAGTTTATATTGAGTCAACCGCTGACTAATTCGCGGTTCCTCATCTGGATTGATCATGTGCTCGATAGTGAAATCTTGCTTTTGCAAACAAATAGCCGAGGGAAAAAGGAAGAACAAATAGAAAGATCACCAACAAAATAAACCCAACGACAACAATAATAACGAGGCTTTCAGCTTCTTTTATGGTCGTACTGATAAGACCGGTCATCAATTCATTTAGCTGCTCAATTGTTGTATCTTTTTCGCTTGCCACACTCTTCAATATTTCTTTTCGTTCGCTGTGCAAAAATTCAGATAAAGCCTCCCGTTCCTCGCCAATACTCGCCTCAAATAGCTGAAGTTGATTTTCAAACTGGTTCATCAAAGGTTGAAACTGATCTGATAAGGCTTTGATCATGGCATCTCGTTGCGGTGACTGTTCAGCAGTGATACTCGCTAATTGCTCGCTGGTCGCCGATAAGTTGTCGACGATGGTTTGTAATTGAGACTGTTGAAACCCCGATTTCAAGGTGCTCAGCTGAAACTGCCAACTCAGGGATTTCCCCGTTTGACTCGTTACCAAATCGATACGGTCTGATAAATTACTCATTACTTGCGGAAGACTACCGACATTGCTGTCAGCATCTGCGAGATTTAAACCCTGAAATTCGTACCATGGCCCGATGATACTGCGACGATCAAACGAAAAATCATCTGGCTGCATCGCTGCAATCTGTTGTTCAATAAAACGGTTTACAAGTTGATACTCTTCTCCCGTTAGCAGTTGCGTTGCAAGCGCTGCAAAGCGCTCTTCAAGCATGGTCAGCTCGCCGTTTAAAAAAGTGTGACTCTCCGGAAAGAACGCTTGTGCTTGGGTAAGTCCAAAATATCGGCTTTGCTCAGCAATAAGCAGCCAGAAATCGATTAAAGCAACGGTCGGTTCTTCATGTAAGACGGCTTTCACCGCCGCTTGCTCACTGGAAAGCTTCCAATAGGTGAGTGAAAGTTGATGATCAATACGATTATCTTTCATTAGGGCAGCATCGGCCGCATTTTCGATTGTAGAAAAGTACGTTGACAGAAAGTCGCGCGTTAACACTCGCGTATTCATTTGCTTATCAGAAAGCGGGATTGATGGGTTTTCGATTTTAACATCGAGCAGAGAACAGGCTGAAAGACTAAAAATAAGCACAAGCAAGGGTAAACAGGAAAACGACTTAAAACCGCGCATTTACAAAACCTTTAGGGAAATATTTTTAATAGTTGGTGTCTACGCTAATGCTGCAGGCAGTGGTAAAGCGTACCAGAATTATTCATTTATTCCTGATCATTTTTTTACCAATGCAAGACACCGATAAGGCTTCGTCCCGCACTGCGTAGGAATTAAAATTCATCTTTCGTCCGAAGGGAAGTAAAACAGTCTCATGCGATTAAAAAAATATGTTTTAATGATCCTCTACCTTTAATAATTCTCACTCTTATTAAATGGGTAAAGCAAAAAATTAGCGGAACAAACTAAACCAAAATAACAGGTAAAGTGGGGTAAATATGTCTCTTCGAATTAATGATCAAGCGCCAAATTTTAAAGCAAATACGACGCAAGGAACGATCGACTTTCACGAGTGGATTGGAGATGGATGGGCGGTTCTTTTTTCACATCCAAAAGATTTTACGCCGGTATGCACAACAGAACTTGGCTACATGGCGAGAATTCAGCCAGAGTTTGATAAACGTAACACAAAGATTATTGGCCTAAGCATTGACCCGCTTGAGGACCATAGCGCGTGGATAAAAGATGTTGAAGAAGTAGGGAGCACGACCGTGAATTATCCCGTTATTGCTGATACGGATCTCAGTATAGCCAAGCTTTACAACATGTTTGCAGCTGATGAAGAAGGCTCGGCAGAGGGCAGAACGGCAATGACGAATGCAACGGTTAGGTCCGTTTTTGTCGTTGGGCCAGATAAAAATATTAAGCTTATGCTGACTTACCCGATGACAACAGGACGTAACTTCGACGAGATTTTGCGCGTGCTTGACTCGATGCAGTTGACCGCGAAACACAAAGTTGCAACGCCGGTAAATTGGAAAGACGGTGAAGATGTGATTATCGTCCCAGCCGTTTCAAATGAAGAAGCCGAGAAAAAATATCCGGATGGTTGGGATACATTAAAGCCCTATTTAAGAAAAGTGAAGCAGCCAGAAGGCTAACCTAGGCGTCTGATCAACAGGCTCAGCAAATTGCTGGGCTTGTTGATTACTCTCAAAAGTTAAGCGGGTGGGTTCATCAATAATTAACTCGCACGCATGTGGCAGGGCGCTTATGCTTGCCTATCCGGGTCTTGCCAAATATCGGTATCGACATTGTTGCAAAGTTCTGGATGATCAGGCGCATGAAAAACAGGGTCTTTACCGGCTTTACGCTGCGTCAGATAGTCTCGTGTTAAAGTAACGACTATTCCTGAAAGTAGCGTGATTGAAATTAGGTTTATAATTGCCATGATGCCCATCGATGCATCGGCGGCATTAAATACGGTTTCTACACTCTGCGTAGAGCCCCAAATGACCATGCTGATTAAACCAATACGGATGCCGAGTAGACCTTTAGTCGATTCAGCGCCGAGAAAAATCATTGCATTTTCAGCATAAGAATAGTTGCCGATTATTGAGGTGAAGGCAAAAAAGAAAATCGCGACCGCAATAAAAATAAAACCCGCTTCTCCAATATGTTGTGCGAGCGCTAATTGTGTTAATTCAACCCCGCTAGGGCCGACACCGGCTTGGTAAATACCAGATAAAAGTATAACGACCGCCGTCGCGGTGCAGACACAAATTGTATCAATAAATACGCCGAAGGCTTGCACGAAGCCTTGGCTCGAGGGGTGGTGAGGTACGGGCGTAGCGCTGGCTGCAATGTTGGGTGCAGACCCCATCCCCGCCTCATTTGAAAATAGTCCGCGTTTGATACCGTTTAAAAGCGCTACCATTACGCCACCGGTGACCCCGCCGATCGCTTCTTGTAAGCCAAATGCGTTTTTAACAATACTTACAAGCACATCTGGTACGGCCGAGTAATTTATGATCATAATCACGACGGTGAGCAGTAAATAAATGGCAGCCATAAGTGGTACGATGATTTCAGCGACACGTGCAATCTTTTTGATGCCACCAAAAATTACAATCGCAGTGAGCCCACCGATAATGATGCCCGTGGCAAGCTTGGGCACGCCAAAGGCCTGATCCATAGCGCCGGCAATTGCGTTCGACTGGACAGCATTAAAGACCAAGCCAAAGGAAATAATAAGACAAATAGAGAACACGACACCCAGCCAACGTTTGCCTAAGCCGCGCTCAATATAATAGGCGGGACCCCCTCTGAAATTACCCATGGGGCCTTTGCCTTTATAGAGTTGCGCTAAAGTTGATTCGGCATACGCCGACGACATGCCAACAAGCGCTACCATCCACATCCAAAAAATTGCGCCGGGCCCTCCTAAATAGAGCGCAACGGCGACACCCGCTATGTTGCCAGTGCCAACACGGGAGGCAAGGCTAACACTCAGTGCTTGGCGCGGAGAGATGCCCGTTGCATCGTCTGACTGTTTGTTGGTGAGTGCTCGTAACATCTCAGGAAAATGCACAATTTGTGGAAACCCGAGCCGAAAACTATAAAAGATACCGACGGCTAGCAGACCGTAAATAAGGATGTAGCCCCAAATAATATTGTTTATCGCATCGATTACCTGATCCATAACTTTACTCACATGTTCGTTAAGGTTTAGTTTGGTTTTTGTGCAGGTTGCTACGTTTATGCTTGATTTGTTTTCTGAGTATAACGTGACGCAAGTACTTTGAAAGTAATTCAATTTTTCGGCAAGTGTTATCGGTGCATAAATAAGCGCTGTTTGATCACTGTGCAAAAGGTTATATTTATTTCGTTAGTCATGTCGTGGTGATTCGCTATACGACCATTAACGCTTGAAATGTAAATGGCCTAATTAATAAAAATAACGCAAGCATAAGAAACTTGCAGCGAGCTGCGTTTCGCCGTGCGTTAATATATGAGGGATGGAACTGGGTAATGCCGTCATTTGAATTTAAAACAATAAAACATATCGTCAGTGAGCCTGGTGCGTTGTCACGCTTGCCTGAGTTGTGTGCGAAATTGGGTATGGTGCGTCCGATCATAGTAAGTGACCAAGGCATCGTTGCATGTGGCTTGTTAGAGCAACTCAACGCTGCCCTGTCAGATAACTTTCTGGAGGTTGGCTACTTTTTAGAGGTTGTCGCAGATCCGCCAGAGGCAATTGTGCTTGAGGCGATAGCGCTGGCTCGCACGCATGATGCTGATGGCGTCATTGGATTTGGTGGCGGCAGCTCCATGGACACAGCAAAGCTTGTTTCTGCCGCGTTGTTGAGTGGGCAGACGCTTCAGTCAATGTATGGAATCGATCAACTTCCATCTCAACGATTGCCTCTAATTCTCGTGCCCACTACCGCCGGAACCGGCTCTGAAGCAACACCCATTTCTATCGTTACCACGGGGCAAACAACCAAAGCGGGAATTGTGTCGGAGACACTCCTGCCGGACATTGCCTTACTCGATGCGAACCTGACGCTCGGATTGCCGGCAAACGTGACCGCCGCAACCGGAATTGACGCCATGGTTCATGCGATCGAGGCCTATACCAGTGCTCGGAAGAAAAATGAGTACTCGGACATGCTCGCCCGTCAGGCATTACGGCTACTGAGTAAAAATATATGTACGGCGACATTTTCTGGAGAAGACGTTGCCGCGCGCCAGAATATGCTGCTTGGGGCCTGCCTCGCGGGCCAAGCCTTCGCGAACGCACCCGTTGCAGCCGTGCACGCGCTTGCATATCCACTAGGTGGGCATTTTCATATTCCACATGGCCTGAGCAATGCGCTCGTGCTGCCGCACGTCATGCGTTTTAATATGTCTGTGTGTGGTCATTTATATGCTGAGTTAATCGATGTTATTGAATTTGATAACACCAATGAGATGAAATCGTTTGAGACACATGCTGCCGTTGAACACTTAATCACTAATATCGAGCAATTGATTAAAAAATTAGGTTTACCAACCGGTCTTGATGAGCTGGATATCGCGTTTACAGATCTCGACATGCTGACAGACGATGCCATGCTGCAAGAGCGTTTGTTGGTTAATAACCCACGAAAAGTAAGGCGAGACGATGCGCTTGCAATCTACCAGAACGCGTATAAAGGACGTGTCAATGCCTAGACAAACAGTGTTAAAAAACGAGTTTACCTATTTCAAAGAGGTGCACACTAGGTGGATGGACAATGACACTTATGGTCATGTCAATAACGTCGTTTATTATTCTTACTTTGATACGCTGGTAAATTCATACCTGATAGAGAAGGGCGGGCTTGATATACAGACTGGCGATCAGATTGGCTTTATCGTAAATTCAAATTGTGAGTATCAGCAGAGCGTCGCGTTTCCTGAGATATTACACGGTGGGTTAAAGGTGGCCCGGATTGGCACCAGTTCGGTTGACTACGCGCTTGCGTTATTTAAAGAAGGTAATGATCTAGCTTGTGCGTTTGGCGCAATGACCCATGTTTTTGTCGACAGAGCGACTAACGAACCTTCGCCAATTCGTGGCCAATTGAGAGACGCGCTTGAGGCAATATATACGAAATAGCAGGAAGAGAGCGAAAAATGATCAACTCGATATTTTGCTCGGCAGCTTTTGGCTAGGACGAAATAATTTAAAATCTCAAATTGCGCTTGCCTGCTGTTAGATGCTTTGTTAAATTACGCGCCGTTCTCGAGAGAGAAAACAGTTTTATACGACCGTAGCTCAGTTGGTTAGAGCACCACCTTGACATGGTGGGGGTCGGTGGTTCGAATCCACTCGGTCGTACCAATATTTCGAAAGAAGTATCAAAGGCTTACAAGCATTAAACTTGTAAGCCTTTTCTCGTTATTGGGCTCGTTGTCCAAACGCTAAACATTAAATGCTCATCTCATATTTCTTTTGATACTTGTTGCTCAATAAACGACCTTTACCTTATTGATGGGGGCAGCAAAGCAAAAGCAATTTGTTTGCATGCTCACTTGATCTCCCATTGTCATTTCAAACAGCTAAGAGCATTTTGTTTGAAATAATTAACTAAATATCGTCTCATTGTTGAACATAATAATCTTATCCATTAAACGCCGCGAAATTAAGAACACAGATGAAGTATTCGACTGCTCTTAATTTTTAAGTAAGCGCCACTTATAAAATAAAACCCGCAATATCAAGTAAGGAAAAAATGAACCGACCAGACGGCAATACCGATGCACTGGGAACACTTAGTAAATATTTTGGCTATGAGTCGTTTCGATTCAATCAAGCTGAGGTCATTGATCGGACCTTAGATCTTAAGTCGAGCTTAGTGATTATGCCAACGGGCGGTGGGAAATCGATTTGCTATCAACTACCTGCTGTTTTGTTAGATGGTTTAACGATTGTTGTTTCGCCTCTTATTGCTTTAATGCAGGATCAAGTTTCTGCCTTAAAAGCTAATGGGATAAGTGCCGAGGCCCTGAATAGCACCTGTTCTGATGACGAAGAGCGAATCATTCGAGATCGCGTTGAGCAAGGCGATTTAAAGCTTTTATATGTCTCACCAGAAAGAGCGGTGTCATGGTCGTTCATACAATGGATAAAGACGCTTAATGTAGCGCAAATTGCCATTGATGAGGCGCATTGCGTTTCAGTCTGGGGTAACGATTTTAGACCTGAATACACCCGCTTGCCTGAACTCACGAGTTTATTTTCTAATGTGCCCGTCGTTGCCCTAACAGCAACGGCCGATACAGCGACTCAGCAAGACATCAAACACCAACTCCAGCTTATTGAAGCGGAGACCTTTGTCTCTAGTTTTGAACGAAAAAATATTGAAATTGATGTATTACCGGCAAAGAACCGCATAAAGACTATTATCGAGTTCGTGGAAGGGCGCCCGAACCAGCCCGGTATTGTTTATTGCCTGAGCCGCAAAGGTACTGAGGATACGGCAAGCAAATTGAGACAGGCGGGTTTTCGCGCTGCGCATTATCATGGTGCAATGAACAGCGAGGTTCGCACGACTATTCAAGATCAATTTATTCGCGATGAACTGCAAATCGTTTGCGCGACCATCGCCTTTGGCATGGGCATTGATAAACCCAATATTGGGTGGGTGATTCATCATAATTTACCCAAAAATATTGAGAGTTATTACCAAGAAATTGGTCGTGCCGGTCGCGACGGACAGCCCGCACAAGCGCTGCTGTTTGCGGGTTATGGCGATATGAAAAATTTGACGAAGTTTATTGACGACAGTGGAGCGAACGAAACCTTCAAACAAGTTCAATATGCAAAGCTTGAGCGGATGTGGGAGTTTTCGCAAACCTTGTCATGTCGAACTAACTTCATATTAAACTATTTCGGCGAATATCGAGAGAAAACCTGTGGCCATTGTGATCACTGTTTGAACCCACCAAAGGCATTTGACGGTACTGTGATCGCGCAAAAGGCGCTATCAGCATGTTTGAGAATCAATCGTCTTAACAAGTCAGTAGGCTTGCGACTCCTAGTGGATGTGCTCAGAGGCTCCAGAAATCAGGGCGTTTTAGAGAATGGTTTTGATGCGATTCAAACCTATGGCGCGGGTGCCGATATTTCTTGGCAGGACTGGATGCACTATCTTACCCAGCTAATTGACAAGGGTTATTTGGCAATTGATTTTACGCGAAGTAACGCGTTGACCTTAACAACATTATCGCGTGACGTGTTAGCGGCGCGGTCAACGGTAATGTTGAGTGAACCGAGTGACTTTGACGCGCAAAAGCCAGCTAAGAAACGCCTCGATACAGACTTAAATGACAATGAACTCGAGTTGTTTGAAGCACTCAAAACATTGAGACGGCAGCTTGCAGATCAAGCAGGTGTCCAAGCGTATACCATATTCGCTGATGCCTCCTTAAAAGACATGGCTAAGAAAAAACCCGGTAATGATGGCGCGCTTTTAAAAGTAAGTGGTGTAGGGGAGTACAAATGTGAAAAGTATGGAGAGGCGTTCATCTCTTTGATTTGTTCGCATGTTCCTGAGGAGGATCGTTTGATAAGTCTCTTGAATAAGACAGTAAAGCGCGCGACGTCTAAACAAAGAAGCGACTTTGTCATGCCCAAGCTCTCTGAAACCCATTTAGAGACGCTAACGCTTTTTAAACAAGGGAGTTCCGTTCCTGAGGCCGCAAAGGCTAGAGGCTTCAATACATCGACGATTACAGGTCATTTGTTTCGTCTTGCCTACTATGGGGAGGCTGTACCTGTCGCTAATTTGATTACAGATCAGCAAATAGAGCGTATTCAGTCTGTTTGGGCGGAGCTCGATAAGCCAAATAAAATTAAGCCGGTATTCGAAAAGTGTGACCATGATATAGAGTGGGAACAAGTTCGCTATGCCGTATGCCTTGCGCTGAAAGATCAGGAAAGTGCGGCTGTTTGATCCAACTTTTTTTATTATCACCCTTCAACGCTTAAACAACTTTCTGAATTTGAGGGTAATGGGTTTTTGAGTGACATTGAGATGCAACACCTCTTATTATTATGATTGGGAGCTTCAGTGTGTTACCGAAGTCACTGTCATAATTCGCTCTGTTTACTGTGTACGGTAGAATTAAGAAAGTAAGCGAGTGGCGTAGTCCAACAAATGTATTTAACCGTAAAGAGCTATATGACTATAAAAAAATATCTTATCCCGTTTCTCGCCATACTTTTATTAAGTGCCCAAAGTTTCGCAGACGACCGCTCCCAACTTGTGGAAGAAATTTGTAGTGTGGAACAAGTATTTAGCCAAAAAGCGGTGGACGGGAGGTTAATGGGGATCGAGTTGAATGATGCCCTTGAAGAAACCGTCGATTTTTTAGAAGCCTTTGAAACCGAGTTAGAGGCTAACCATCAGATATTTGGTTTTAGCGAAACGATTCAAAATCGAATCTCACAAATCTATTTGAATTTTTCCGAAGAACAAATCCAGCACCCGATGTTTCTCCCCAATGGCTATTCCTTGTGCATTGCTGAGCTGAGCTACCGAAGTAAAAATGAACTTACCGAAGATGAAGCGTTTGTTGATAGAGTCGCGCACACGTTAGCTGTCGATCTTGAGAAAACATTGCCACAGAAAGACGCCGAGAAAAATAGCCAAGCTTCAGCACAGTGTATGTTATCAGTCTATCGCTCGAAAGATCATCCCGCATTTGCTTATTTTATAAAACAAGTGGCCTCAGGGCGCTCATTTACGGAAGCAAACATCGCAACTAAAGAGCGTTTTGCAGACGATGAAAAACTAACAGATGCCTTTGTCTCGGCAGCAAAAGATGTTCAAACGTGCTTTGTTGGAAATGCGGTGCGCGTTTGACGCGAGAGTAACTCTCTAAACTCGTAGTGAGTTTTTTACTTAAATTTCTCTGCCTTTCGATTGCAACCTGTATGTGCGCAAAGGATAGTGCTTTACACTCGGCATTGGTTTACTAATATGTCGATTCCTTCTTTGATTATTATTCAAAATAATAGTTGCAAAAATACACCTTTAAAGACTATGTTCATTTGACTGTATTTACGATTCATTCGCACTTGTAGATATTCATGCCGTTTGCTTTGATCACTTATTAAATGGAGTTGTAAGGAAATATGAAGCAGTCTTTACCT
>CAJWAD010000050.1 GCA_913020245.1 uncultured Oleiphilus sp. | reverse complement strand
TCAACCTAACCTAGCACCCTGACAACTGCCAAATTTAGCTCGCTTTTTGATCACTCAAAAATCGCCCTAAACCCAGCCCTCATCTGCCTTGCGTACTGCCTGACCGACGAGGTGGAGCGCATTATATAGAAGACGCTTTACGGGTCAACCGTGAAAGGCAAAAAAAAGCGCCTTTTTCTGTAGAAAAATGTAAAACGAAAAAGATTGATTATTTACTGCTCAGAAATGGCTTTAAAAGCACTCGCCAACGAAACAAAAGCAATACAAATAGTACTGTTGCATATGCAACGGCCTCCGCGTAATCAGATCGCACTTGCCACCAAACGTGCACAACCACCAATATCGCAGCCGGGTATACACACCGATGTAATAGCTTCCAGCGCTTTCCCAGCTTACGCAACATAAACTTTGGCGAAGTGATGGTTAAAGCAAACAAAATCAAAAATGCGGCCGCACCGAACATAACATATATACGCTGATACAAATCTTCTACGAAGTTATCCCAGTCCACCAATAAAAACGCATAACTCGCTAAATGTAATACCGCATAAAAAAATACATATAAACCAACCATCCGGCGATACCTTACCAGCTTAGGTATAACGCGTATCTTGCCAAGAGGTGTGATGGCCAGCGTCGCAAGCAGCAGGGCAATGGAGGTTTCACCGAGAAACTCAACCAACGCTTTCGCAGGCTCTGCACCCAAATTGTCAGAAAACCCCTGATACAAAATATAGGGTAAGGGGAGCAAGCACCCTATAAAGATTGTGACCCATAGAATGCGATGCTGGACAACAGAAAGATTCATTAGAAATTCTTGGTCAGATCCATTCCAGCATATAGTGGTGCGACCTCTTCACCGTAGCCATTAAACATAACCGAATCTATTCTATTAACGCTCAAAAAACCACTCGGCAATCGACGTTCAGTTTTTTGACTCCAACGCGGGTGATCCACCCCCGGATTCACATTTGAGTAAAAACCATATTCGCTAGGCGCTGACCGCTCCCAACTCGTAAGTGGACGTTCATCAGTAAAACGAATCTTCACAATCGACTTAATGCTTTTAAAACCATATTTCCATGGCACCACTAACCTTAGAGGGGCGCCATTTTGGTTAGGCAGAGGCTTGCCGTATACTCCCACCGCCAGCATCGTCAGCGGATGCATCGCCTCATCCATTCGCAGACCTTCAACATATGGCCACTCGATCGATGAGAAGACAGATTTTTGTCCGCGCATTTCTTCCGGTCTATACAGCGTTTCAAAGGCGACATATTTTGCCTGGGAGGTCGGCTGTAACCGCTTGATTAAATTAGCCAGCGGGAACCCCACCCAAGGAATCACCATTGACCACCCTTCAACACAACGCAAACGGTAAATGCGCTCCTCGAATGTCTCACCCTTTAACACATCCTCTAAAGCAAGCTTACCTGTTCGCTCAGCAAACCCCTCAACCTCAACAGACCAAGGGTCAGTCGTTAAGGTATGCGCATATTTCTTAGGGTCTTTCTTTTCGGTGCCAAACTCATAAAAATTGTTATAACTGGTAACAGATTTAAACGGGGTCAGTTTTTCATCATTGCCGTAAGCGGTTTTGGCCGCGGAAGCGATAAGATCTGACCGCGTCGGTGCGGCCAGCATCACAGGAGACGCCGCCGCCAAACCGATACCCGCCGCCGAGCCAATAAACTCCCTGCGCCTCATATATACCGACTCAGATGTAATTTCAGAGCTCGCGACATCCGATTTTTTGCTCGAGCGAATTAACATACGTGCAGCACCCCTTTGTTTACGAATCAACCAGCGTCACTACTTAGACACAGAATTTGAAAATAATTCCCAGCTTGAAATTATTTACTGCGCTTTTTTAATACCAAGGTATAAATGGGTCCCGATAGGGCGTAGATAAAAAACCCACCAAATAAGACGGCCGAGGGCTCCATCGCAACCACCGCAAAGACTAGAACCATGATTAACATGGCGGTAAAAGGCACTCGTCGCTTTAAATCAAATTCTTTAAACGAGTTGTAAAGCACATTACTCACCATCAATACCCCTGCGCTCGCGACCACAATCATCGTCACCATCGTTAGAAAATTGGAGACTTCGAAATTATGGAAATTCCAAACAAAGCCCGCAACAAGGGCCGCCGCAGCAGGACTTGGCAAACCTACGAAGAAGCGCTTATCAACAGAGCCTATCTGCGTATTAAAGCGCGCTAGACGCAATGCCGCACCAGCAACGTAAATAAAAGTTGCGATCCAGCCAAAGTTACCCAAGGTATGCAAGCTAAATGAAAACGCCACCAACGCTGGCGCCACACCAAAGGCCACCATGTCGACAAGACTATCGTATTCGGCTCCGAAATCACTTTGCGTGTTAGTCATACGCGCCACGCGGCCGTCCAGACCATCAAGAATCATTGACACAAAAATCGCAATTGCAGCGTTTTCAAAATGACCATTCATAGCCGCAACAATGGCATAAAACCCAGAAAACAGAGACGCCGTTGTAAAGAGATTTGGCAACAAATAAATGCCCCGTCCCATTTTTCGCTTTAGCTTGGCTTCTGGTGCAGCGCCCGATATAGATTCATTAGCTTCACCCGCAGACTCCACATCTGTTTTTTCTGGCTGATTGTCTTCACTCATATACACAAACCCTAAAGGCATAAAAAAACGGCTCAAAGTTTACACGATGAACCGCTCTTAGTTTAGCGCGAATTTAAGTGCGCTGCTTAGTTCTTCTCTTGATCAACGATCTTATTAGAGGCAATCCAAGGCATCATCTCACGTAATTTAGCGCCAGTTTCCTCAATTGGGTGCGCAGCATTATTGCGTCGATATGCTGTCATTGAAGAGTAGTTAGTCGCGCCTTCCTGAATAAACATTTTTGCATACTCACCGTCTTGGATACGCTTAAGCGCATTACGCATAGCGGCACGCGACTCATCATTGATCACCTCTGGACCCGTCACATACTCGCCATACTCAGCGTTATTAGAGATTGAGTAGTTCATGTTGGCGATACCACCCTCATACATCAAATCTACAATTAACTTGAGCTCATGTAGACATTCGAAGTAAGCCATCTCGGGTGCGTAACCTGCTTCTGTTAACGTTTCAAACCCGGCTTTTACCAGTTCTACCGCACCACCGCACAATACTGCCTGCTCACCGAATAAGTCTGTTTCCGTCTCATCCTTGAAGGTGGTTTCGATAATACCTGTGCGCCCGCCCCCTACACCACTGGCGTATGAAAGCGCTACGTTTTTAGCATTACCCGAAGCATCCTGGAAAATTGCTATCAAGTCAGGGATACCACCACCCTTCACAAACTCAGAGCGCACTGTGTGGCCTGGCGCCTTAGGGGCAATCATGATCACATCTAGATCTGCACGCGGCACAACTTGGTTGTAATGGATAGCAAAACCATGCGCGAACGCGAGCGTTGCACCTTGCTTTATGTTCGGTTCGATCTCTTCTTTGTATAAAATCGACTGAAACTCATCTGGTGTCAGGATCATTACGACGTCAGCGCTTGCAACGGCTTCTGCAACCGGCTTAACACTTAAGCCATGCGCTTCAGCTTTTGCAACAGACGAAGAGCCGGCTCGCAGACCAACAGTCACATCGACACCAGAATCCTTAAGATTACACGCGTGTGCATGACCTTGTGAACCGTAACCGATGATCGCTACTTTTTTTCCTTGAATGATCGATAGATCACAATCTTTATCATAATAAACTTGCATGGAGTTTCCCTAATTATTTTGAGTGCTGCGCACCCATTAAAACTAAATCAAATACCTGAAACCGTTGGCTTACAGGCTCAATACTTTCTCGCCGCGAGCAATGCCCGACACACCACTGCGAACAACCTCTAAGACGCTGCCCTCTGCGATAGACTTGATAAACGCATCAAGTTTGTCACTATTGCCCGCCACTTGAACGGTGTACACCGAGTTCGTCACATCGACAATCTGACCGCGGTAAATATCGACGGTGCGTTTCACTTCACCGCGCTGCGAACCCACCGCTTTTAACTTGACCATCATCAGTTCCCGCTCAATGTGCGCACCTTCAGTGAGGTCGACGAGTTTGACCACTTCAATCAACTTATTCAGCTGTTTAGTGATCTGCTCAATGACTTTGTCTGACCCAGACGTCGTCACAGTCAAGCGAGACAAAGACGCATCTTCGGTTGGCGCCACGGTGAGCGACTCAATGTTATAATTACGCTGCGAAAACAAACCTACCACCCGAGAAAGTGCGCCTGGCTCATTCTCGAGCAAGACGGAAATAATTCTTCTCATGTTAGGTTCTCTCCGTCTTGTTTAGCCACATATCATTCATGGAGCCACGTGCAATTTGCATTGGGTAAACATGCTCTGCTGGATCAACATACACATTGATAAATACCAACTCATCTTTCATGGCAAACGCCT
Source organism: uncultured Oleiphilus sp. (assembly GCA_913020245.1). Classification (GTDB taxonomy): domain Bacteria; phylum Pseudomonadota; class Gammaproteobacteria; order Pseudomonadales; family Oleiphilaceae; genus PZPK01. The sequence continues at coordinate 16,278 of CAJWAD010000050.1, read as the reverse complement.
TCTCCAACGTCGACTCAAGCTCATCTAACTTTCGAACCGTTAGACCAACGTGCCCGTAGGATTCTACCAACTTCGTAAAATCCGGCAATGACCCCATATAAGAATGCGAATGGCGTGACTCATAGTTCATATCTTGCCACTGCTTAACCATTCCCAATGCTTCGTTATTTAATAGCACCACTTTTAAGGGCAACCCGTACTGCTTACAGGTCGATAGCTCCTGAATATTCATTTGGATGCTACCTTCACCCGTAACACAAACAACTTCTTCATCCGGGTGGGTCAATTTAATACCCATTGCCGCTGGTAAGCCAAAACCCATGGTGCCCAGACCACCAGAATTAATCCAACGGTTTGGCTTATTAAATTTATAGTATTGCGCAGCAAACATTTGATGCTGCCCCACATCCGACGTGACGAACGCATCGCCTTTCGTCACCTTATGAAGCACTTCAACTACATGCTGCGGCTTGATACAGTCTTGGGTAGACGGCTCATAACGACCACCATGACGCGCGCGCCACTGATCAATTTCCTTCCACCAGCTTGCGAGTGCATCTTGATCAGGCTGACCCGCTAGCTCATCAAAAATTGCGTGCATATCATTCAACACAGAACCCACAGGGCCTACAATCGGCACATCCACCTTAATGGTTTTTGAAATGTTAGCAGGGTCAATATCGATATGAATAATGCGTGCGCCTGGGCAAAACTTATCAGTACCATTGGTTACACGATCATCGAACCGAGCACCAATAGAAATCACCAAGTCTGCATTATGCATCGCTTGATTCGCTTCAACAGAACCATGCATTCCCAGCATGCCTAAACTATTTTTGCCAGTACCAGGGTAAGCCCCTAAGCCCATCAACGTACAGGTTACCGGGTAGTTCAAACGATCAACCAGTTTAATTAACTGCGCTGAAGCACCACCGATGATAACGCCACCGCCCGCGTAAATTACCGGACGCTTTGCATTCAAAAGCATTTCGGCGGCCTTGCGAATTTGGCCGGAATGCCCACGCATTGGCGGCGTATACGAACGCAACTTCACTTTGCTCGGATATTCGTACTCAAACCGCTCGTTTGGTGCCGTCATATCCTTCGGAATATCTACGACAACTGGCCCAGGACGACCTGATTGTGCAATATAAAACGCTTTCTTTAAAACATCCGGGATCTCAGAAGGATGCCTAATCGCCATATTATGTTTAACCACCGGGCGTGACACGCCCATCATATCGGTTTCTTGGAACGCATCTTCACCAATCAGGGTTGATGGCACCTGACCGCACAAAACCACTAATGGAATCGAATCGGTAAATGCAGTCGCAATACCTGTAATCGTATTGGTCGCTCCCGGACCCGACGTAACTAATACCACTCCCGCTTTTCCAGTTGCACGCGCATAGCCGTCAGCCATATGGACAGCAGCTTGCTCATGGCGAACCAAAATGTGTTGAACTTTGTCCTGACGAAACAACGCATCATAAATATGAAGTGCTGCACCGCCAGGGTAACCGTATATATGCTCCACACCTTCATCAGCTAAGAAGTGTGTGATCATATCGGCGCCAGATAATAGCTCCACGATAATTACCTTTAATAAAATTTGTCTATGGAAGCTTAATCCGAGTGACTACCGCCTCTTGTGGAAGCGTTTTAGATGCAATTTAGTGTTTTGCAATAATTAATAGGGCGGGGAGTTTCGCCAAACCTCTCACTTTTTATGTCGTGAGACGTCTTTTTAAATTAATCGCAGCCGTTGTTCCACGGCACAAAACACTGGGGGGATAAGAAAACCACTTGGAAAGGCCTCTACTAAATACCCCGGATCTAAGCAACCGTCAATTCTGACATTTAATCCAGCGGAGTCAACATCTACAGGGGGGTTTTTCCCGTTTGAAACGCAAAATAACAAGAAAAAACATCAAAATCGTGCCAATGGTTTATAGTTATTTTATTACTTTTCATTTGTCGACGATCTTAGAGATAAACAACTATGTCTTCAATTGGCCGATTCAAGCGCCCAATTCTACTTTCAGCCATGCTATTGTTTCTTAGCATGACCAGTGCAGCAGAGGTTTATCGGTGGGTAGATGAGCAAGGGCAAGTGCATTTCTCAGACAGCAAACCCATAAACAATGCGACCGTAAAGAGCATCAAATTACGCGCACCTCAACTTATTGGCTCCAGAACCGATAAGCAGGCTAAACCTAAACAAGCCGCCACCGAAGCCGAGCTTCAGGGTAAAGCTGAGCAACTACAAAAAGCAGACGCGAATAACGAAAGCGAGAAGCTCTGTGCAACCATTGCCAGCAACCTCGAAAAAGTAAATCAAACGGGCCGCGTAAGGGTTAAAGAAAACGGGGAATATCGTTATCTTTCCTCACAAGAACTCGACGCCAAACGTCTTGAACTACAAACGCAGTTTGATGAGTTTTGTTCGAAGAATCCGTGAACGTCTTACATATGCGCCATGGAAACTCACGTATAGCAATCGCCAGTACAAACCCAACCATTCTTTTTACGGCAAATTAAAACAATAGCATTCGCAACGCGAGTCGAAAAAGGCCTCATTCTATTGTGAATGAGGCCTTTGGTGCTGACAATTAGAACGCCGGCTATCACTTCCCGAAGATCAGTTCATCCCCGTCTACACTCACATTGATTTCGTCACCCGATACGAATTCGCCGCTTAACAGTTTTTGCGCCAGTGGATTTTCCACGCGCTTTTGTATCGCCCGTTTTAGCGGGCGCGCGCCGTAAACTGGATCGAAACCCGCCTCTGCAAGCTTTCGCATGGCATTCTTATCAAACGCGAGTGAAATACCTTGCTCGGCCAGACGCGAAGTTAAGTTCTGCAACTGTATTTCGGCGATCCCACTTATCTGCTCAGCAGCAAGGGCATGGAAAACCACCACCTCGTCAATGCGGTTAACAAATTCGGGTCTAAAATGCCCTGTCACCGCATTCATCACTGCATCTTTTATGGTGTCGTAGGCGGTTTCACCACTACTACCCATACTTTGAATAATGTCTGATCCCAAATTCGAGGTCATCACAATCACGGTGTTGCGAAAATCAACCGTGCGCCCTTGCCCGTCGGTTAAACGCCCATCTTCAAGCACCTGCAGGAGGATATTGAACACATCAGGGTGCGCTTTTTCGACCTCATCTAATAACAGCACTGAATAAGGCTTGCGACGCACAGCCTCAGTCAAATAGCCACCTTCTTCGTACCCTACATACCCCGGCGGCGCACCAATCAAACGTGCAACCGAGTGTTTCTCCATGAATTCGGACATATCAATGCGCACCATGGCCTCTTCGGTATCGAACAAGAAGCTCGCGAGCGACTTACATAACTCGGTTTTACCCACCCCAGTTGGGCCCAAAAATAAGAACGACCCATTCGGACGATTTGGATCAGATAAGCCTGCGCGCGAACGCCGCACGGCATCCGCCACCGCGGTCACCGCCTCATCTTGACCAATGACCCGCTCATGCAACGCCTCTTCCATCCGTAACAGTTTATCGCGCTCGCCCTCGAGCATTTTGGCAACCGGAATTCCCGTCCATTTAGAGACGGTCTCGGCAATCTCCTCTTCAGTCACACGATTTCGGAGTAAGGTCATGCCCACCATTTCTGCCTGACTCGCCATATCAAGCTGCCTTTCAAGCTCAGGAATTTTACCATACTGCAGCTCAGACATTAGCCCTAAGTCACCCCCACGGCGAGCTGTTTCTAGCTCAACACGTGCCTGCTCTAATTGGCTCTTAACTTGCTGCGAGCCTTGCAGCGCGGCTTTTTCTGCCAGCCATACCTCTTCAAGGTCAGCGAATTCTTTCTCAACGGTCTCAATAACATCATTTAAGTCTGCCAGCGCCTTTTTAGAGCCCGCATCTTTCTCTTTCTTTAAGGCTTCGCGTTCAATTTTTAATTGAATTAAGCGCCGCTCTAATTTATCCAGCGACTCAGGTTTCGAATCCATTTCCATACGGATCTGGCTGGCCGCCTCATCAATGAGATCAATCGCCTTATCGGGCAACTGCCGATCACTTATATAGCGATGCGATAACTTACCCGCCGCAATGATCGCGCCATTCGTAATCTCTACCCCATGATGCACTTCGTAGCGTTCTTTCAAGCCCCGCAAAATTGCGATGGTGTCTTCGACGGTTGGCTCATTGACCAGCACTTTTTGAAAACGTCGCTCTAAGGCGGCATCCTTTTCAAGATATTCACGGTATTCGTCAAGGGTGGTCGCACCTACACAGTGCAGTTCGCCGCGAGAAAGAGCCGGCTTAAGCATATTACCGGCATCCATCGAACCTTCGGCTTTACCCGCACCCACCATGGTATGAATTTCATCAATGAAAAGAATAATCTGTCCTTCTTGTTTAGACAGCTCATTCAAAACACTCTTTAAGCGCTCCTCAAATTCACCACGGAATTTTGCGCCCGCAATTAATGCCCCCATATCGAGCGACAGAACACGCTTGTCTTTCAAACCCTCGGGCACTTCACCATTTACAATTCGTTGCGCTAAACCTTCTACAATAGCCGTTTTACCAACACCGGGCTCACCAATCAAAACCGGATTATTCTTCCGACGACGCTGCAGTACTTGCACCGTGCGTCGAATCTCGTCATCACGTCCAATTACCGGATCCAATTTACCTGCCTCGGCACGTGCAGTGAGATCAATCGTAAACTTATCAAGCGCCTGGCGATGCTCCTCTGCGCCTTGATCATTCACCGATTCACCACCGCGCACTTGCTCAATCACCTGCTCAAGTTTCGCTTTATCGATGTGGTGCTTCGCCAAGGTTTTTCCTAAGGCGCCTTTACCATCCAATGCGGCTAACAGCACCATCTCCGATGAAATATATTGGTCACCACGTTTTTGCGTGAGTTTGTCGGCGACATTCATCAACCGGCCCAAATCATTAGACATGTGCACATCACCGTCAGCGCCCTGCACGCTGGGTAAACCTTCCACTAACGCGGACACATCATTACGCAAGGCGGACACATCCGCGCCAAGTTGGCGTAATAGAGCGGTCGGGCCGCCTTTTTGATCTAATAAAACCTGCATGACATGCGCAGGCTCAATAAACTGATGATCTTTTCCTAAGGCTAAAGACTGCGCGTCGGACAATGCCATCTGTAGCCGATTCGTTAAACGATCAATTCGCATAAAACACCTCTAGAAAAAAGGCAGTGCATTTTCCTAACTGCCCCGTTAAGTTTGAATTACTGATAACATAAGGTCGAAAGATTGCTTTTCAAGGCTAGGCGCCAAATTATTGACACAAAAATGACTATAAAAACTATACACACTCCCGTTATAAACAACGCCCTACATTTTTGGCCCAGCAATTTACTTTTGGTCTTCTGTTTAATAAGCCTCGTAATTGCCTCACTTAGTATGAAGGGCAATTCACCTTTTATTAGCCCTTTACGGGATAGCCTGCATAGCTATTTATTCTTCAGCTTTTGCTTGCTGACGCTGCAACTTTTATGCAAGCCGAGCGAGCTCGGTAAAATTGCGTTAATTATGCTTGCCTGCTTTGTGAGCGGGGTGGTGATTGAATTTACGCAACCTTACGTTGGCGGTAATACCAGTATCGTTGATATCTATTACAACCTAGTTGGTATTATTTGCGCGAGCGTGATGTTTGTCGCGCTACGAAAACCCTTGAAACGCAAATTATCTGCCACTGTTTTCGCTGTCATCTGGCTCAGCACTTGCCTCGCGATGCCGTTATATGGGGCATTTGTCCTAACGCAGCGTGACCAAGCGGCCCCCATATTATTAAGCTTTGATCAAAGTTGGGAGCGACAGCTCTGGCGACCGGGTAGCAGTCTTGTAAGCCTCAGCCGAGCGCCGCAGGCATGGCAAGCCAACCAAAGCCTTAGTGCAAAAATCACGTTTACTAACGCTAACTATTCTGGCTTTCACTTGAAACACCCTCTTTCCGATTGGTCGCCTTATACGGCGCTCACGTTTGAGATTTTTTCAAAGCAAAAAGAAACGCTGAACCTTGTCTTACGTATCCATGATAAGACGCACAATCAAGCCTATGATGACCGCTATAATCAGCGATTTAGGGTCGAACCGGGGTTAAATACCTATCGCATTTCGCTCGCTCAAATTGCACAAGCACCGTCACAGCGAACGCTTGATATGCAAAACATAGATGGCTTAGGCATTTTTATGGTGGCGCCGAAAGGCTTGCCAAGCATCTATTTAGATAACCTTGGCTTAGACTAAGAATATGAGCGTACGAAGTAAGTAAGCGCACGCTTTATAAGGTTTATAAACTCAACTATCTAACCAGATAAGTGAGGCCATACGACCACTCTGTGCGCCATCACGGCGGTACGAATAAAAACGCTCTGCATCGGCATAAGTGCACTGATCGCCACCCAACACGGTCTGCACCCCGAGCTTATAAAGCTTTTGTTTTGCAAGCAGGTATAAATCGGCAAAATACTTGCCCGTGCCGTCGGGGTCACAACGAAAAGCGGCTTCATGCATCGAATTTTCACGCACAAACGCTTCGCGTACTTCTGCCCCCACTTGAAAATGCGCCTGTGAGATCGCAGGCCCTAAGAAGGCCAGCAATTGTGGCTGAGCAGGCGGCGCTGCCAGATGATCAAACTTCGCAACCGTCTTTTCAAGAATTCCCGACGCTAACCCTCGCCAACCCGCATGCACGGCCGCCACCTGCTGCCCCTGTTGATCGCAGAGCAAAACGGGTAAGCAGTCTGCGGTCATCACCACACAGCCCACACGTTCTTGCTGAGTAAGTGTGGCGTCTGCTTCAGGGGCGCATTGCTTTAATAAAGGAAAGTGCTCGTCATTAAGAATGCAGGTTCCATGTGTTTGACGCAGCCAACGAATGTTCGCATGTGATAGCCCGCATGCATTAGCTAAACGCATGCGGTTTTCAGCCACCGCAGCCGGCAGATCACCCACATGATCACCCAAATTCATCTGCGCAAAAGTCGCTTCGCTCACGCCAGCCGCGCGCGTGGTGATCACGCTTTTAACGCGGGTCGGCGCAGGCCAATCAGGCACAATCCAATCAGAATTAAAGCTCATATAAAAAGGCTTACCCGCCGTTTATTCTGCTTGTTCAGCGGCGATATCGCCTAACAACGTTTGCATATCGGCAGGTAAATCTACCTCCCAACTCATTTCTTCTTCTGTGCGTGGATGAATCAAGGTAAGTTGTTTCGCATGCAGGGCTTGGCGGGGAAACCCGCGCAAGATCGACTTCAAGGTATCGCTGATACCCGCCGGAATTTTTGCGCGACCCGCGTAGACTGGATCTCCCACGAGGGCATGATTAATATGAGCCATATGCACACGAATTTGATGGGTACGACCGGTCTCAAGTTTTACGCGAATATGCGTATGGTTCGCAAACTTTTTGATTAGCCGATAATGCGTGACCGCCTGCTTACCAAATGGGGTGACCGTCATTTTTTTACGATCACGATTATGCCGCGCAATGGGTTCATCAATGGTACCGCCGCCGGTCATGACCCCTGATACCAAGGCCTCGTATTCGCGGCCCATCTGACGGGTTTGCAACTGATCAACAATATGCGCGTGCGCTTGCAATGTTTTTGCGACCACCATTAAGCCACTGGTCTCTTTGTCTAAGCGATGCACAATTCCAGCACGCGGCACCGTGACACTATCGGGTCGGGCGTGTAATAGACCATTCACCAGCGTACCTGAATAATTTCCAGCACCAGGGTGCACCACAAGGCCCGCCGGTTTATTGATAATCATAATGTCTTCATCTTCATACACAATGGGGAATTCAACCGGCTCGGGTAGCCATTCACCCTGCGCCTCTAGCTCTGCGTTGACCTCAATTAGGTCATTCACTTTCACTTTTTCTTTCGGTTTCAATTGTGCGCCATTGACCAGGACGGCACCTTGTTTTATCCATTGTTGTAAGCGCGAACGCGAGTAATCTGGCATCAGCTCAACCAGGGCTTGATCTAAACGATTACCCGATAAAGGCATTTCAATTACAAACTCGGCTTCAACCGACTCACTCATAGTATGTCCTAGTTTTTAAACTACCGTAACGCACGTATACTTCGAGTACCGGATACGCGTCATTTATGAAATAATGCGTGCAGTATAGCTGGCAAAGCAGAAGGCTGACGAATCAAAGTTGATTGATTCACGCGGAAACCTTCACCAGCGTTCTCAATACCACACAACATTCAAAGAGAGAATTTCTTGAACACGCTTTCTAGATTTACTGGCGTGTTGCTCATACTCTGCCTCAGCGTAGTAATGGGATGTAGCTCTACACCCAAGCAGCAACCTTCAGAAAAAGAACTGTATGACGCCGCCAAGCGCGCCATAAAAGTACGCAACTTTTCACAAGCCACGATTGCCCTCGAAGACCTTGAGTCGCGCTTTCCGTTTGGCAAATACGCCGAACAAGCACAGCTTGATCTCATCTATGCCCGCTACAGCGCATTAGATTTAGACGGCTCAATTATCGCGGCAGATCGCTTTATACGGCTGCATCCACAAAGCCCGAGTGTAGACTACGCCTATTACGTGCGAGGTATCGCGAACTACAATATTGACGTAGGTATCTCAGGCCAATACTTTGCCGGCGTTGATCTCAATTCGCGCGACCCAGGCAATATGCGCCAAGCTTTTAGTGATTTTTCGGAGCTCATTACGCGGTTTCCCGACAGCCAATATGCCTCCGATGCACAGCAACGCATGAAGTTAATTCGTAATCGCTTAGCCGCCTATGAACTCCACGCGGCACGTTATTACATACGCCGCGAAGCCTACGTGGCCGCCGCGAACCGTTGCGCGTTTGTTGTTCAGAATTTTCCGCATTCCCCCGTGGTTGAAGAAGCCTTGGTCATGATGGTTGAGCTATACCAATTACTTGATCTGTCGAAACAGGCGGATGATGCCCTGGCTGTGCTCAGTGCTAATTACGCAGACGGTATTGGCTTTGATGATGCGGGTCAGTTTAAAGCTCAGTTTGTTAAACGCGAAAGTCGAGGCTTATTGAGCGTTATTACGTTTGGCTTTTTCGATTAAATGGGAGTTAGCATGTCAACCAAACAAGAAATTGTTCAAGAAATGCGCGTCTTACCGTCTATTGATCCAGAACAGGAAATTCGTCGGCGCGTCGATTTTATTAAACGCACCTTAACCGGCGCCAATATGAAAAACTTAGTACTGGGCATTAGCGGCGGTATTGACTCATCTACCTGTGGTCGTCTTGCTCAACTGGCCATCAACGAACTCAATGATGAAGCCGGCGGCCAACACTACCAATTTTTCGCCGCACGTTTACCCTTTGGTGAGCAGCGCGACGAAGCCGATGCACAGCTCGCGCTCGATTTTATACAACCTAGCCAACGCATTACCCTGAACATTAAAGGGGCGGTCGATGCGATCCACGCGCAAGTGAGTGATGAGTTGAGTCGAGTAGGCGCCATGCCCGCAGCCTCAGCCACCGTCGATTTTGCCAAGGGCAACACCAAGGCACGGGCAAGAATGGTTTCGCAGTATTACGTGGGCGGCTTGGTCGGTGCACTGGTTTTGGGGACCGATCATTCTGCAGAAAACGTGACCGGCTTCTATACGAAATATGGTGACGGAGCGGTCGATCTTATCCCATTATTTGGCCTGAATAAGCGTCAAGTTCGCCTACTTGCCAAAACAATGGGCGCGCCCGAACAGCTGATCACCAAAGCACCGACCGCCGATTTAGAGTGTGAAGACCCAGGCAAGGAAGATGAACGCGCCCTCGGCATTAGTTATGATCAGATCGATGACTTTTTGGAAGGTAAGGCAGTGAATCCAGAGGTAGAAGAAAAACTGGTGGGGATTTATCAGGCGACGCAACACAAGCGTCAACCCATCCCTACTGTTTACGATTAACGTAGTACTTAGAATAAAAAAGGCAGCCTTGAGCTGCCTTTTTTATTTGCTAATACGCCATAACCGTTTCACTAGCTGACAATTTCAAGCAATTCGATATCGAACACCAACGCTTGGTATGGACCAATCGCGCCACCCGCACCTTGCTCGCCGTAAGCTAAGTGGTAAGGGATAAACAGCTTCCACTTTGACCCTACCTGCATGCCCTTAAGCGCTTCGGTCCAGCCTGCAATCACACCACCAACTGGGAACTCAGTGGGTTCACCACGGTCATATGAGCTATCAAATTGCTCACCGTTAATGAGCGTGCCGCGGTAATGTGTGCGTACGACACTGTCTGCCGTAGGCGTCTCGCCATCACCGGCTGTAATCACTTCGTACTGCAAACCTGATTCGGTAACCGTTACTTCGTCACGCTTTGCATTCTCTGCTAAAAACGCTTCACCTTCTGCTGCAAACTCTTTTGCGTTGGCCGCTTCATCTGCTTTTAGACGTTCTTGAATCACTTGGAACGCTGCGTTGATTGCATCACCTTCAACGCGTGGTGGCTTTGACGCAAACGCATCTTCAATACCTGCCAATGCCGCTTCTAAAGAAACACCTTTAAACACACCGGCGAGCTGCTGCCCCATTTGTAAGCCGATACCGTAAGAAGCTTTTGCTTCGTCTGTATTGAATTCAAGATCTGACATGAACTTTCTCGAGTAATATATGGAACTGTTTATATTGGGATGCTTTTAAAAATTTAAAGTAAAAGTCTGCATCTCATTCTCAACACTTTACAACGCCCCCCTCAATGCTTTAGAAACGGGGTCTCGCAAAGGAAACTGGCCATGACCAACATTACAAAGTTCGCGACTATTTATGCGCGCGCTGTGGAACGCAAAGGCAGCGAATCGCACTTAAACGCGCTAATCAATGCGCCACTGCCCAATGCAAAGCTGGCTGCTATGGCTGAGGACCGTTTCTTAGCAGAAATGACCCGTTGCGTAACCCGTGCCGGCTTCAGCTGGAAAGTGATCAATCGTAAGTGGCCCGAATTTGAGGCGGCATTTTTTGGCTTTAAAGTTGACACCCTAGTAATGCTTTCAGATGAGCAATGGGAGGCGTATTTAGAAGACACACGCATCGTGCGCAGTTGGCAAAAGATAAAAGCCTTGAAAGAAAACGCCTTGTTTTTTTACGACCTGCGCTATGAAAATACGCCGATGCCAACGTTAATTGCCAACTGGCCCGAAAGCGATCAAATTGGGCTGCTGCAATTTTTTAAGAAGCGTGGCTCACGACTGGGCGGCAATACGGGCCAATATTTTTTACGACGCATGGGCAAAGATGGCTTTGTGCTAGGACGTGATGTCGTGCTTGCTCTTCAAAGCGCGGGGTTAGATATTAAGGATGAACCCAGTAGCCAGCGAGAAATGAAACTCATACAGGCTGCGTTTAACCAATGGCATGAAGAATCAGGCTTACCTTACATGCAACTGAGCCAAATTGCTGCCTACTCGAATGGTGACAATATTGTGGGTGTTTGACTCTAATGACGAGCAATAAAATGAGACGGCCATGAATGAGTCCGTAAAAACACATAAAGCATGGCTACTTTGGGGCGTGGAACTCTCACCCTACTTACTAAAGCTACAAGCGGCGCTCACCTATAAAGGCATTAATTTCCGGCGGCTACCGGCCTATGGATCACGCTTTGAAAATACCCGTGTGCTATTGAACCTAGAGCGGGCAAAGAAAAACAAGGAAGTAACGCGCTACCCTCGTTTTCGTCCCGAGTTTGACGAGTACCCCGCCGTGCCATTTTTAAGCCGAGATGGCCGGCATTTTGAGTACGACTCCACCGCCATCATTCAACATTTAGACGCGCAAGCCTTCGGGCGCAACATGCTCCCAGACGATGCAGCCATGCGCTTTATCGTTAATTTTATCGATGAAGCCTTCGACGAATTTGGGCTTTATTTAGTGCATCATATGCGCTGGGTGGCGTCAGCAAAAACCACCCCTATGGGCCAATACCTGGCCAGTGAATTGAAGACGCTGCTCCCGCCGGGCGGTGCGTGGCTAATCGCCAATACCTTTCCCAAACGCCAAGTACGCCGTTTACCCTACTTATTTAGTGTGGCACCGAAAGGCTACAAGGCCGGGGTAAAACGCTCACTTACCCCCGCGCCGTATCGTGATTTCCCAGAGACGCACACCCTGCTCAACCAAAGTTGGGAGGCCTATGTCGACGGTATGGAAAAGGTACTGCGCCAGCAACCGTATTTAATGGGTGAACAATTCACCCTTGCCGATGCAAGCGCGTATGGGCATTTAGGCATGAACCTGATTGACCCCGAAACCGCCGATAAATTGAGCCGTCGGGCGCCCCATACCATGGCATGGCTAAAAACCATTCGCGATAACAAGCATCGGCCCAGCCACATTACTCAAAAAAGTGGCGAATTTAAGTTGAACCCCAGCCTGAGCAGCCTACTTAACCCGATGATGGGCACCTTTGCCGCGTTGATGGTGCAAAACGAGCAAGCCTACTATCAAGCAAAAAAACAAGGCAGAGAAACCTTCAACGAGGCCGCCTTTAAACAAAATAAAGCCATCTTTAGCGGCAAATTGCGCGGCTACCCGTTTAAAACGGTGGTGAAGAGCTTTCAAATACCCGTGTGGCAAAACTTAAAGGCACAATGGCAGCAGCTAACGGACGCCGACAAAACACGCGTGAAGAGCGTGATGGAAATGACCGCCTTATTTGACCCGATTGATTAGCGCGAACAGTAATAGCGCAATACCAAGCGCTAACTGCGCTCATTTAAATCAACATAACGCGCATCAAAATACGCTTTCGTATTCACATGCACACTTTCAGAGGCTAATAACTCAGCCACCGACCACCATGCAGCTTTTGCGTGCTGGTCTTTTAAGTTCAACGGTTGTTCAGCGGCCACGGTAAAGGTATAGGCCAATACCACATAATGCGTGGTGAGGCCTTCACGGTTTAAGGCGTTGTCTAAGTACATGTGCTCGTATGGCCCGACAAATTCTGCCTCGCTTAGTGGCCACGCTAAACCTAGCTCGACGCTTACCAGCCGAGCGAACGCTTCGGCGATCGTTTCACTTTTACGAACGCGGCCGCCTGGCACAAACCAAGTGTGTTGCGCAGGTTTATTATCGCGATACCCTAACAGCACTCGGCCTTGTGCATTTCTGACCAGCAGATCAATCGATACCAACGGCGTGGCATCGATCACTGTGGCGAAGGTGTCGGGGGTTAAAAACATCGTTTATCCTCGTGATTCATTCAACGCAAGCGCAAGCTCGCCGTAGCTGCGCTCGAGCTTCGCAATCTCAATCCCGTAGCGGGTATACCAATCACGCGCTTGATGCTGCGCAGCAATGTGCATTGCGTCTTGCTTCCAGTTGCGGATACTTTCAAGGTTAGGCCAATAAGAAAGCGCCAGCTCACGGTCATTCTCGGTATACGCGTCAAAGTGTATACAGCCGAAGCTCGCTAAGGCTCGCTCGCGCAAACGTTCGGCCAATTGCTCATACGACGCGTCTAATTGCTTAATCGACGCCTTAAAAATAACAACATACATGTAGGGCTCTCATTGATACGTGGGTGTGATTTTTCTTCTGTTTTTGCTTATGTTTTTTCTTATGTTTCTTCTTATCGTTAGCGCAGGTGTTTTCGGTAATTTTTCTTCGCGGCGAACATAATGGCTGCCTAGCTCAGCGACTTGATAGGCGGCAACACTGCGCAGCGCTCATTATTACGTAAGAAGCTGAATCAGGTCATCTTTTTAGCAGCACCGCTCGTATAAACATGTAAAACTATACAACGCTTTGCGCAGGCCCAATAATGCAAAAGGCGCCAGACACTCACCACATAACGTTAACCACCCGATTTACCGAAAGGCTTATGACTAAACTCTTAAAAATAATTGGTATTCTTGTCGCATTGCTTGCCCTTTTGGGTCTCTGCCTCACTTTTTTTACGGCACTCTCAGGGCCCGGCGGCAAAACCGCGTTAGCCAGTATCTTTATTTTTCAATTCATCACAGGGGCCTTTTTAACCTATGGCGCCCACTTGAAAATAACCGGTAGTGAGTTAGCGCAAAAAATGTTTCCCTCGAGCATTGCGGCGCTTCTCTTGTTTGCCGCGTTTGTCTACCGGTGGTTATATCACAGTGTTTAGGCATTCAAACTAACCGTAGTTAAGTTCTACTTCATAGCGTATGTCGACAATGAAAAAACTCAAAGCATTTATTGAACACCCCGTAACCAATTTGTTTATTGCGGCCGTATTAATTGGTACAAGTTTGGCCGAGGGCTGGGAGAGCTTTTCAGGTGATCTTTCAGAATTTGATGCCGGCGCCCATCATGGCGTGCTGCTTTTTGGGGTGGCCATGTTATTGCGAGGCATTATTGAAGCCACCGAGTTGGTTATTGAGGCGCATGAAAAACGCCATTAACCCCTTCTCGCGGTAGCTTACGTCGCCGGTACCAATAAGCTAGAAAAACGCTCCACATGTTGAAGCGCGTTACCCGTTTTACGTCGCCGCGCCGGTTATAAATCGGTTAATAATGCGCATTCTTTTAAGCTATTGTAAATATTCTATTTTTTTAACCTATCCATACACATTCATAAATCGGGATATCCGTCGCAACGACGCACTTTCAAAACGACTCATTTCAACTTACCATGACCACCACACGGATGGTTGGGCCCGCTAAGTAAGTAAGGAACAACTCTCAAAAAAATATGCCGTCGTCGACAATGCGTCGCTGCGACGGATATACAGCTGTTATAGGTCTACGGATGAAACCTGAAAATTTGTACACATTTTCATCTTGGGTTATTACCTCAGCGATCGTAAGCGCTGCGCTATTCTCTACCCCCTACATGAAAAGAATTGCATCTGGAGAAGCAATAGAAAGCTTGGCAGCTACAACTGCCATCATTCTGGCTGTTGCCGTGTCGGCTGGCACCCCTTGGTTCAAACTAATCTTTTCGAAACATGAGTCACCCCAGAAGTTTCGTAAATATGTGTTCTCGACTGCAGCCATAGGTATTTCTGCCTTTTTCTACAAAGAAATCTCTACAGCACCGGCCGAGGGAATTGGCTATAACATCATTTTTTGTATCGCACTTATTATGCTTGCATACCCAATAACTGCCGGATTCAGTACCGATGAACACCTATAACAAAGCGCGGCAACAAGGGCGCTTCGCGCCGGGACGCACTATCGTGCGCCCCTGCACTAAGCGTTATGTCTCTAAAACATGAATAGAATTGATCTAATAATATTGCTCGTTGCCTTAGGCGCTGGTTTTACTTTGGTATTTACTCCTGACCAATCCTCAGAGTTAAGCAAAGAAGCGGGTGTTCTTGATCGCATCTCATGCGAAAAAGTTGGCAAGTCCGAAGGTCGAGACCTAATTAACCTAAAAGTTAATTCTATCGAGGTTTCGTTAAACTCGATCAATTTGTATCCTTGCGAAAAACATCGCACAGAACTCGAAAGTTTGGTGGGTAAACACGTTGAGATTCTTTACCTAAGCTCTACCTTGTGGTCTCTTCAAAGTAACGGTAAAGAGTACATTCAATTAAATATGCTTACTCAAAATACAAAAATGGGTTGGCTAGTTTTATTGGCATTAGCCGCAACTATCTATGGAGTTCGGCGTGTCAAAAAAACATAAAAAGTGTTTAGCGGACCGGAGGGTTCGTTAAACACACTGTTATGAGTAATTGGTGAAAAAATGGAAAATCGAGAATTTGGTCGTTGGATACATCCAGCATTTGCAGCAACCTCTATGGCGTTTTTGCTAACTATGCTAGATAAGCAAGCTTTAACAGCAGGTTCATATCCTCTTATATTCGCTAATTACTTTTATGTTGTTTCAGTAATTATCAATTCTATTTATGCCTATTTATATTTCTTAGTCGAAAACCCTGAAAGAGTTGCAGCTAAAATAAGAGGCAATTTAATCTTAAAAGGCTTTGAAAATTTAAGTTTCTGGTCTTTTGTATTTGCTACATGCGCAGTTCTTTTATATGTAATTCAAACAACAAGTCAATCGCTTCAGACTTATTGCGAGGCACTCATAACATAAATGCCCTGCTCACTCATAACAAGCGCAAGCACAACAGGACTGCCAACTGCTTGCGCCTTTTGGCATGGCTTCGCCATTATACGCCAAAAGCCACAATCAATTATCAGCCCGTGTTGCGGGCGTTATGTGCAAAAAGGAATCTGAGTGTTTGGCAATAACGATAAATTTTTAGCCGACCTTGCAAAGAAAGGTTACTTG
>CAJWAD010000049.1 GCA_913020245.1 uncultured Oleiphilus sp. | reverse complement strand
AGCTAGGCGCTGGAGGGTTAGTACGCGCTTATTCACAAGCAGTGCAACAAGCATATGATACGCTCACAACGCATCGATATATCACCCTAAAACGATTTGTGGTTCGCTGTGCATTTTCAACCGAACAGAGCTTGCGCCACTGGCTTGCACAACACCACGGCGTGCTTGTGGCTAACACCTATCGCGACCGGGTCGAACTCACAGTCGACCTACCACCACACGCAGAGACAGCCTTAGAAAGTTATTGTCTAGCCACGCAGTCAACGCTCATATCACGGTAATACAAAACGAAGCGTTGAGCATGTAACGAGAGTCGTCCCGAAATCTATAAAATTTTTCGCTACATTGTGAGAGAAGCCGATATAAGCGGAACCACAAGTTATGCTAACTACTAGACATAAGCGGACTTAAAACTTATGAGGCAGCCGCTTCGGCTAACACCAAATAGCGGACATATCGGTCGTCGATAAATGACAGCGGTTGTTCGTGAACAACGGACATCGCAAGAAAATACATGCGTCCCCTTTTTGTCTTCATACTCGCGATAGGTGAATGGTCGGTATCGCTTTGTTTGATGAGAAGGTAGCCACGTAAAATAAACAGTTAATGCGCTAGGTCGAGGCTTAGCCTGGTTTTGGCAATCTCAACATTCCCTCAATATGATGCAGCAAGATTCTGCAATTATAACGGAGCCGCGCGACTGGTTTCTCACCGTAAATCTGTTTGTTCGAAGTTTGCCTTGGCTTGCATTATTCGGGCAATCGAATCATCCCAGATACATTACATAAGCTGAAAAAATATCCCGTTGTTGCTCTTGTTTTCAGGGAGCCGTCTTGTAACTGCGATTTGCTGAACATAACGCCTGCTGCGCTGCAACTCAGACCAAGGGGTGCGATGCTCTTTTCGTTTACGGTTTTACTAGTGCATTCGTCAACCTGTTGTTAACCATACCTTCAACAAGCTGCTATTACAGACTTAAGTCGGTGTCGTGCACAGACCTATGTCTGATTGTTAAGGCTTCGTGTTTATGCGAGTTTTAAGAAGCTTTCTTCAGATAAAAACGAGATGTATCAAAATGAATTTTTCATTAGCAAAGTGTATGTGCCTGCTAACCCTTATCCTTGGATTGGTCGGTTGTGGCGCGAACAGCGGTTCGGATGGTGTTGCCAGTGATGAAACGTTGGCAGAAAATCTAGCAACCATCGCGGGCAATGCTACAAAAGGCCCTATTAGCGGCGCAGAAATCGTCTTGATCTATTTTGATGAGTTTGGTGAAGAGGCGAGTATAGCAGCGGCTAATCCACCGGTACTTACTAACCCGGACGGCAGTTATGAGTTCCTCTTGCCTTTGGATGATATTCCGGAAAATATCGGCTCCGCTATTGTGCGCACAGTTGGTGGCACAATGGGGCCAAACAATAGTCCCGCGCCCATTCTCGAAAGTGTCGTGCCGGATTTATCTGCCGCATTCTCTGAAGAAGCACAACTAGGCAGCCATTTATCCGCGGCCTCTTCTGTTGCTGCCGGCTTATTAAAATTGGACGCGCAACAGTCAGGTGCGAGGCCCAGTGTAGCTATAGCACGCGCGCTGATTGAGCGTGTTGAATCGCAGTTACAGGTTAACCTCGATGATGATCCCAATGACGAGGACAGTAGTACCGCTTCTTTAAATACCACCTTTGATGAATTGTTAGCGCTTGATACGGCGCCGAAAAATATTGCAGCGGTCAATGAGTACATAAGGTTTTTGGGGGCCAATCTGGCCTCAGCTTCTGGTCGCCTTGATGACAGCATGCAAGACCCAGCTAACCCCGGCATTGATACAGAAGCTACCTTAGCCCGCATTGGTGATGGGCGTTTATCGGAACTGTTTCCTGATGGCCCTGGCCAGTTGCTGCAATCGGTGCAGACCAGGCCTGTTAGCAATAGCGTTGATACGATTGGCCCCAGTATCGTCAGTGCCATTGCCATCAGCAATACCGAGGTGTTGGTCACCTTCGATGAGCCTATTCAAATAGCGGGTGCACTAAATACCGACAATTATATTATGACCGCCGTATTTGTTGAGGGTCAACCGACCAATAGCGGTCGAGTCGCTATTACACAGGCAAGATTTATTGGTAGTGACTACCTGACTATTTTGCTGACGACTCAGTCGCAATCAGATATCCGTTACTTACTGCAACTCACCGATCTGCGTGATATCGCCGGCAACACCTTTCAAGTGCCGGAAAAAGGTTTAGAGGGTTTAGACCCTAGTACGGTCGTGATTTCAGGTATCGGCCCAGTCTCCGAAATTATCGAAGATGACAATGGTGACCCGGTCAGTTTGCCTCTGCTTGACTCAGACGGCGATGGCATCAGCGATTCCGATGAGTTGCGTGGTTGGGAGGTTATTACTACGACCGCTGCAGGTAACCAGAGCCGCTACACCGTCAGTTCAGATCCTTTCAATGCAGATACTGATGGTGATGGCGTCACCGATAACGAAGAAAAGCATGCGGCCGCCGACCCGCGCAGTGCCGATACCGATGGCGATACTTTAACGGACAATCAGGAATGGAACGTCATCTACAGTGACCCTACCAATGATGATACCGATGGTGACGGCACCCAGGATGGCTTTGAGTTTTATTCCTACCGCACCTCACCGGTGTTGGCCGATACCGACGGCGACCAAATCAGTGATACCGATGAAATTCTTGGCCGTAACCGTGACCCGCGCATTGCTGACTTACCGCAGGCCGGCATCACTGTGGGCCAGGTCAGGCTGCAGATTGATGAACGTTATACCTATACCGATGAACTGGGTAATACCGCGACACTTGAATCGAGCTCGAATTCTACTTTGTCACAAAGCTCAAACACCAGCTATGCATCGAGTAATACCACCGTCTCAGAGAATGTGATTGGTGTCAAAGTTGAAGGGGGGGTTGAAGGGGGTGGTGGCGGAAGAGGAGATAAAGCAGTAGGTGGGAAATTCGTAAATGTTGAAGGTAGTTACCAAAATACCAGCTCCAATACCTTTTCCACTAGCAAGGCCTCTGCGGTTGAATCGCAACGGGTCTATGAGCGCTCCTTGCAAAAAAGCGACAGTATCTCGACCACGAGCACAGTCAGCCGGGAGGTGTTTGGTGCAAGTATTGATGTGGATCTCACCATTAAAAATGGCGGGGATCTTGCCTTTACCATTACCAATCTTGAAATAACCGTTTTGCAGCGTGACCGACAGAGCTCTAACCGCTTTGTCCCTGTCGCAACGTTGATTGCTAATAGCACCCTCATTACTGGTCAGTCGGCAGAATTTAATCTCGGCCCGTTCACGCCTGAACGCGGTCCAATCCTGTTCTCCAGTAATACCGTGTTTCCCAATCTGGTAGAAGAGTTAATGAAGGCCCCTAACGGCTTGATTTTTAAAGTGGCCAATTTTGATATGACCGATGAATTTGGTCGGGTGTTTACCTACGCCAATCAGATTGCTCGGGATCGCACCGCCGCGATCATTGTTGATGTGGGTGATAGTCGTGAGCAGGCGTATTTGGTGGCCACCAGCTTGCAGCCTGATAGCTATGGTATTAGCAATACTTCCACAGCAGATGGCCTGGAATATGTTGGAGGGTTTAATGCCGATGGCTCCCCGAGAGGTATCCCGCTGGATTTTGCGCTTCAGGATACTCTGGGCCTGAGTAAGAATGCCCTTGAACAGGACGGCATTGTGGCGGGGCCTAATCGCCAAGCCGATACCTTCGCCCAAGGCGATGATATCCAGATGATACCGGCCTTTACTACCGGTGTTGGAGTCGGCAGCGTGGTGATAGCCGCAGGTCAGAATGGCGTGCTGGATACTGATCCACAGGGTGATGATGTGGCGGAAGTCACCACAGGCTATGAGACCAGCCGCACCTGCGGACCACTGGCCGATAACGCCGGTGATATTTGTAGTGTGGATACGGATTGCACGGGGTTTATTGATGAGGCTGTATGTTCAGGGCCTGAAGTACTGGTGCGCTTTGAGGGGTATCGCAACGGGGATCTGGGACGAACCTGGGTAGTGTTGACGAACAGGGAATTACCCGCTGGGGCCGATTTCGGGCAAGTGGTACTGAAACCCGGGGCCGACCTCTACCTCGCCTTTGTACAGGATCTCGATGAAGATGGCTTGAGTGCGCGTGAGGAGTATCTTTATGGCTCAACCGATAGTCGTTCTGATCAGCTCGATAACGCGTCTTTCGGCCAGAGATCGGGTTACGAATTGTTGCCTTCTGCTCCCGGTGCCGATGGCCTTGCAGATTCCAAAGATACTGACCGTGATGGCTTGGGGGATTTTGCTGAAGTGCGCGTCGGTTGGTCGGTAGCTGTCGGCGGCGGCGGGCTGCGTAAAGTCTTTCCCAATCCACGTCTGGCTGACTCCGACGGTGATGGCTTGCTAGACCCGCTGGAAAGCGATTTACGCGAATTTTGTGAGCCAAGCGGCGATTCACGAGAAGACGGTGTGTGTGCTTTGCAATCAAACGCGGTTGATCGGGCTGATGCGATTGCCATTATCGCAGGCGACAATGGTATAGCAGACACAGAAGCCGAAAATGGCGATCGACAGCTGGTTGCCGTTGATACCGAGAACCTGTCGTTTAATACGCCGGTGGTCGGGGTTGGTATTAATGAGAGAATTTCGACCGCTTTGGCTGGTGATGATCTTTATGAATCTGCCTCGAGTGTCCCTCCGGCCACTGACCCCAACCTGGGGGATACGGATGTGGATGGCGTGACTGACTTTGCTGAGCTGGTCGGCTTTGAGGTGGGTTTGAGTATTCGCAGTGCCGATGGCGTGGCTGATACACAGGCCATCGGTGACGACGTACAGCGCGTGTTTCTCGGCGACCCGGTGAAAACGGGGGGAATTGTCATTTTACCGGGTTTGAACGGTGAAATAGATACGGGGCCAGTGGGTGATGATTACAGATCACTGGCGGTAGAGGTTGTCACTGACCCGCTCGTGCGCGATACCGATACCGACACGGTTAGTGACGGTCGTGAGCTCGTGCTGGGCAGTAATCCGGCCGACTCAACCGATGGCGATGATTTTCGCGACGGTGATCTCGATGGGCTGACTGATAGCGAGGAGGCGGATCTGGGTTGGCTAGTAAGTATTGATGGGCTTGCCGGCACCCTTGTTAAATCAAACCCGAGCTTGCCGGATTCGGATTTTGACGGCCTGCCTGATCTTATGGAGCGCAATATTAGGACGGATCCGAATAACCGCGATACCGACGGCGATGGCTTATCTGATTACGATGAGTTTGCCGATTTTGAACGTTTTGCTGAATTGAATGGCACTTACCCGCGCTTCTTTGTCGATGGCTCGGGCTCTGCGCAGTACGGTACTGACCCCCGTAAAAAAGATACCGATGGCGATGGCCGAGATGATGATGAAGAGTTGCTCGAAGGCTACCGCATTTTACGGGCGGGTGAAGATGTGTTTAGGCAGGTTTATACCAACCCGTTGGTGGTTGATACGGATTTTGATGGTCGAAACGATAATCAGGAGTGGGGCCTTACCGATGCAACTGACTCGGATACCGATGGCGATGGCAGAACGGATGGACAGGAGAGTGTTGCTGGCAGTGATCCTTTGATCCCTGATAGGAGTGTGACAATTTCTTTTAGGCAGGTCAGGGCTAATGGCGGAGGCACCTTTATTGCCTCGCCTAATGAGGCTTACGCCTTAAGTTGGCAGTTCTTTGTGTCCACAAGTGCCAACCCTTTTCCTGGCGTACTCGTGTCTGAACCCTCGTTCCTTGACTCAGATATTGCCTCCACCAGTGACCCCGCGTTTTTAAGACAGACGAATCTAAACGATGTTCTAACCCTGCTTAGTCCCGTTTTAATAAATGTGAATCCGCCCAGAGTGGCTATATTAAACGGAGATTTAATCAATTTCCTGCCGCAGCAAAGAGCCACTATTAACCTTAAGTTCGGTGAGAGCTTTACGGTGAATGGGTTTCTTCGGTCTGACGACACAGTCTATCGAAGAATCTGCGAAATACCTTTTGTTAATAGCTACAGCTATGAAGAAATCGAAAGTACCACATACCAGGTAGTGCAACAGGAGTTTGATAGCGCTGCATGTAAGCTTTCTTTGTATTACGAAATCATCGTTAATTAGGAAAACTATCACGTTTAAAGGTAATGAATAGACGAAAACAATCATTAGGGTCAGGCGACTTATAAGTATTTAAATTCGAACCTGATCCTATTTTTCAAATACCGATGCGTTTCAGAGTCAACATAATTATGCGCTTGTGGACATAAACAGAAGCATCATAACCCCGTGATTGTGGCTCTCTGACCGTTGGTAGGTCTTTTTCCAGAGGTTGAATTAACTTGGGCAATGCGTACCCTTTTCTTCGTTGCAAGACTCAAGATCTGGCTAATCGCTAGCCGCTTCGCCTCTTTTTAGAAATTTCACTGCATGCTGATGCCGTCAAAACAAGCGTTGCCGTCAGATACCACCCTACGCCCGAACTACTGCTCAATCTAATGGAACAGGTTAGCTTCTAACCTGTGTTATTTACACGCGCTGCCAGCTTCCAGTGAAGATGGCCGAACACAATTGCGGATTCTGCAAACCAACGCTATGACTTCGGCAGCTCTAAGTAATGAAGCCGAATCGTTGCTGGCCAGCATCGCTGAATTACAGGGGCGTTTGGCTCAGGCTGACCAAGATATTTTTCAGCAGCAGCGTTAACTTGTAGGAGCGCAGCAAAACCTCCTGACATTGCAGTTTTCGTTGCAGTTGCTGGATGATGAGATTCACTTAGCCGCAATGATTCTGCGTCAAGGCAAGGCTGAAGATATTTACTATCTTTACGTCGCCCCTCTCACCTTACAATTAACCTCCACCTAAACTGTGTAGCTGCCAATGAATGAGGGCTTGGCAGATAGCAAGCATGTAAACATCGCTTAAACGCGTTATTCTTGTGTTTATTCCGCGGGTCTGTAGACTCGACCTGATGAAATTTCTTATTGTAGATGATCACGCACTTTTTCGTGACGGGCTGAAGCTGCTATTAATGCAGCTGGCGGGCGACGTTCAGGTGTTAGAGGCTCCAGACTCAACGTCTGCCTTCGACACATTATCTTTGCATTCTGATATCGACTTTATGCTACTTGATCTTAATTTACCGGGCCAAGATGGGTTAGCGATACTCGAGGCAATGGTAGACACTTATCCAACCATACCGGTAGCTATTGTCTCCGCGTCTACGCAGAAGGATGATGTGGACAAGGTGATGGAGAGATCCGCTATGGGTTACATCTTCAAACATAGCGCCAGCACGGTAATTTTGGGAGCGGTACGGCTAATGCTCGCTGGTGGCCTCTACACGCCGCCACTTAGTTTACTTTGCACCACTAAAACAGATATAAGCACCAATGCCGCACTTGTAAAAGCCTTAACAAAGCGGCAAACCGAAGTGCTCAGTTTGCTGGTAGCGGGGTTCTCAAATAAACAAATCGCCTCAGAGCTAGATATTGCTGAGGCCACAATAAAGATGCATATTACCGCAATTTTTAGGGCTTTGGGTGTCACTAACCGAACCCAGGCGGCGCTGGCAGCTGAACACGTGTTTACATAACGCTAGCACTCTTGCGACTGGTAAATTAATCGCCTTAGAAAAGTTCTGAGCTTAGCCGGAGGCACTGGTTTATGTAAAACTTCATAGCCGCTCGACTTCAGCTTGCTAAGTAGGCCGGGTTCTGTATCGCCGGTTATAATCAGCGCACGAATATCCGATTTACAAGCTTTATTGATTGCCTTAATTGCATCGCTTCCCGTCTCATCTCCTTCGAGGCGGAAGTCGCTTATTATAACATCTGGCACACGTTGCTGAGCGTTCAATTGCGTTATAACTCCGTTTGCATCTGCACTTTTCACTACGTCGTAATTCCATAAGCTAAGAAGCTCACTCAACCCATCGCGAATACTGTGTTCATCATCTATTACGACGACGAGTGGTCGTGTTTCTCTGTCAACTAGCTCACTGCTTTCGCTAGGCTCTGTTGATGCGCTAACGGCAATGGGGGTGTGAAAGGCCTTGTCGACAATAATCGAAAACTTGGAACCTTGGCCTGTTTCTGAAACCACTTCAATCTTGTGCTTAAGTTTTTCCGCAGCGCGCTGAACGATCGAGAGGCCAAGTCCCAATCCTTTTGAGCGATCTCTACCTGGATTTCCCAGTTGGTAGAACTCCTCAAAGATAGCTCCTTGTTCAGCTGGTAGAATGCCTATTCCCGTATCACTGACAGCAATAACGACCTGACTATCTGCACTTGCTTCGCAAGTCACTATAATTTCACCCGCGTTGGTGTACCGAATCGCGTTAGAAATAAAATTACGCAAAATTTGTTCTAGAAGCGCCGGATCACTGTGCACGTTTGGGGGATTTTGCTCCCAAATAATAGCCAAACCGGCATCAGAGGCTTGGGCATCAAATTCTATCGCCAGTTTGTTAAGGAGTGGCTGTAGTTCAAAATCTGACTTGTTTATATCGACTGTGTCGGCGTCAAGTTTTGATATATCAAGTAGCGCATCGAAAAGAGTCTCCAAAGATTTAGCTGAATGTTTGATTTGTTTAATGACGTTCTTTTCTTTTGCGGCGCTGCTTCCATGTTCTAGTGCAGAGGTAAATAACGACAATGCATAAAGGGGCTGACGAAGGTCGTGACTCGCGGCAGCCAAGAAAGCTGATTTCGCTCTATTTGCTTGTTCGGCCTCAACCTTCTGTTCTTTGAGCTGGTCAATCAGATCAACATTCTCAAATCGAAGTGACATGGTGGTAGTGAAGCTACGGTTAATTTTTATATTAAAAATCGTTTGGGCAATCAAGAAAACCAGTGTGACGCTACCCAACGCTATGTGCGTTGCGTCGTCCATAAGGAATAATTGAAGTGTAATGGGGGCTAACATCAGAGGAACAAAAGCAAAATAGGCGGGTAAATAAATGCTTAGCGAGAAAGCAGATCCAGCCGCCATCGCAAGCAAACTAAGCAATATGAATAACTGATATTCTAATTCGGGCGTGAACATAATGAGCCCACCAGCCCCCCAAATGACACCTGCCGAGGCACTGCCAAAAACAACAAATCGTTGATAGAGCTTTAGTTTCGTTTCGTCAGCGCGTCGTTTATAGGACGCATAAATTAGCACTCTCACTATCAGCATAGCCAACATGGCAACATACCAGCCCAGCAGCCAGTTAGGAGAGACTGCCCCCCAAAATGCGTAAACAAGTGCCGTACTCACAACCAAATTGATCATTACCAACGATGCTATGGAATCGTACAAAGCCCTTACTTGCTCTTGAGTGACTCTTTCTTTCAAGTTCAAGGGCACTGCTTTCGTTAGTGACATAGGTTTTTGCCTGAGTATAGGTTCGTAAAGATGATGAGATACCGACTAATAAGGTTTGAGGGGTTATATACTACGTCAAAAACAAACTTAATGAGACTAAAGGATCATAGGAGGCTCGTGCTGCTTGGAATTGAATCGCAATTAAGATCCTGAACGCTTTTCAGCTAGATAGGCTAGTACAAATATAGATGTGCTCATGTCTGCTAATCACCAATAACCGTTGTGATTTTTCCATGGCCGACATGTCCGCTATGCGGTGAAAACTGACTGAGTGAAAAGACGGGGTTTTAGTCCGCTTCTGTCTAAAAGCCAGCGTATCGCTGTATGGCCACTTTTAGCAATTGCCGCCTGCATAAAATATAGCCACGTCATAATAGTTAATGAGTAGCGAGGATAAATGAGTTGATATGGTGCAATAAGACCTACCAAGCCAATACTCACTCAACTAAACAGTTGAATAAAGTCGGCTCAAGACAAATACTTTCCGTGTAGTTGTGCACGCAAAGTAAGCGTCGGTCTTTTTGTCCATGAGTATTTTGCGCAGAAGGTAAACAGAAATGCGCTCTGTTGCGTATTGCTACTTCAACTTGTTTATTTGGCGATTTTGAATGGATTTAGTAATTTTTGATTTAGACGGCACCTTACTTAACAAATCGTCGGAAATATCGGCATTTACCTTAGAAACGCTCCAGATGCTCAAGGATAAAGGCATCGCACATACCATTGCGACCGGCAGAACCATGTCATCCGCTCAACGGATTATTAATGGCTATGATTTTGAGCTACCACATGTTTACTGCAATGGTGTTGCCCTTTGGGATCCAAAATCCCAAGCCCTAACCTTAAGCAACCTGCTTAACCAAACCGCTATTGAGTCCATTGTTAACTATTCAATTGAAAAAGGCATCGCGCCTTTTGTAAATACCATTGATAGTGACCATCAACACATTATTTTTCATCCGCCGTTACAACGAGAAATCGAGAAGAACTTGGTGGATAAGTACTATAAAAAAAGCAAACTAAAACTTAGACCGCTGTCTTCATTAAAACCGGATTGCAAAGTGACTAATATCAGCATGATAGGTGATACGGCGCTAATACAGCCCCTTTGGGAGCACTTTAACGGGTGTGATTCACTCGTCGCTTATTCCGGCACGGCTGTAGAGGGCGATCATTACAGTTGGATGGACGTGCATCACCAATCAGCAAATAAAGGCAGCGCGGTACTTAACTTAAAAGCGCAACTTGGCGCCACCAATGTTATCTGTTTCGGTGATAGCTACAATGATGAGAGTATGTTTACCATAGCGGATGAGTGTTACGCGCCTGATAATGCAAAAAGTGCCATGAAAAAGTTGGCCAGTGAAGTAATCGGCCATCATCATGAGGATGGGGTGGCGCATTTTTTAAGAGCGCGATTTTCACTCTAACCAAAAACAACTCCCTCTCGCGGGAGCGCCTTCTCTCGGCCCATCGCCTTCGCATATATCTACTGCGTGGTTGCGGCGACGTTGTTTCTTTTTTCTTATCTTTCTCGAGGTAATTTTTAATTTAGACGATGCGGCGCGAGCTTTACCGTGTCGATAAACCGACCCAGCATGATTACTTCGCCTTGATAGCGATCTTCGCCGGTTGAGGTAAAGTCAAAACCATAACGGCGCTGTATCGCCATCGCACCGCGCGCATTGCGCTGTAAACTTAAGCCTTTTAGCGCAACGGCTTGGTCCAGCACGTCTAGATCAAGCGCTTTACAATGCTTTACCGCCGCCTTAAATGCATAGTCTTTTAATTCTCGGCTTTGCAGCCAGTAGTAGGCGCAGCCAATTAATAGGGCAATTAAACCGATGCTGCTTAGGCTCACTCGGTCATCTCCTCAAACTGCATATCAAGCATTTGATCCGCCCAGGTTAAGGTTAATACGCCATCCTGTATCATGATCGAAAGCTCCATCGTTCGTTCTAATTGCGCAGCGAATGTGTCAATCGATGCCATCGGTGCGCGAAACACCCGTGTCGAGGTTTGTTGGCGTACTTGTTTTTTCACTTGAGCAAACCATGTGTCGACGCTTTGGCCGCCATAGGCGTATACCAAAAGGGATTGGCTTTGGTTATGTGCTTTTTTCAAACGCTTCGCGTCAGGTAAGCCAACTTCTATCCATTGCTCAATCTCGTCACTGTAGGATTTTCGCCATAAATCGGGCTCTGCATCTTCACTTAGGCCTTTGGTAAAGCTTAGCCGTTCCTCGTAATTGATCGCGTAAGCGAGCAGCCGAATAACCATTCGCGCTTCAGTTTCTGAAGGATGCAAGGCCACATGCACCGATTGTGTTTCGTATATACCTCGATCCATATCACTTAAGTTAATTGTGAATCGGTATATGGTCGCATTTAATGCCATGCTTGAATCTCTAATCTCATTGTTGCTGTCACGTACTGGGTGCTTAGCTAGCGAAGCGCGTTTAGTCTTTCACGAATCGCGCTGGCTTGCGAGCTATTCCCCGGAAATAGAGCTAATGCGCGCTGATACATTGATTGCGCGAGATCAAGCTGGCCTTCAGTCGCGTAAACTGCCCCCCAAAGCGCATAAACTTCTCCTGCTGACGGTGCCAAGCGCTGTGCCTTTTCGATATATCGCTCAGCACCTCGGCTGTCGCCCTGATCTAAGGCTTGCTGTGCCCCCATCAACAACGTTTGTGCGGCCTTCGGTACGGTTTGACTCGTTTCTTGATAGGTCGCGCTCGGGGCACCTACTTGCCCCTCTTGTGATGCAACAATTTTTGCGGTCGGCCCACTCGCGCACGCCACTACTAGACTTAACAAAAGCCACAGTATCGTTTGTTGAAATATCCCCACTATAAAGCGAATCCCTAAAACCATGATTTTAACCACCCACTAAAACTCTCAAATCCAGATTCACAGGTCTGATAGGGCACATTTGTCGACCCCCAAATGGGTATGGGTCGTGCGCCGGCACAAGCCTCATCGGTGCGTCTACCGGTTTGCTTATCGACCCATAATAAATCAACTGCTGAGGGCCGTGGCATCGCCAAAGGATATTGCGGAATCGCCGCCATAAAACCGGTCCATAGTTTAAGGGCTCCCGATGCTCCCGTTAATTGGGTGCTACTATTGTCGTCTTTACCAACCCATATCACACCCAAATAATCACCAGAGAAACCGGCAAACCAACTGTCTCGATTGTCATTGGTCGTGCCCGTTTTACCCGCCGTAACTAAAGCCTTCGGTAAGCGCCGATACGCCGAACGCCCCGTCCCTTTTCGCATGGTTTCGCGCATCGCGGCTTGCAACAGAAACGTCGCCTCGGGCTCGATTACTTGCTGTACTTGGAACGGATAACGCGAAATAACTTGATAGCGCGCGTCAGACACTTCACGGATCGCACGCAGTGGCATATTAAAGCCATTACTGGCGATGGTCTGATAAAACTTTGCCACTTCAAATGGGCTCATGGCTTGCGCACCCAGTAGCAATGAAGGATAGGGGTTTAAGTCACCCTCAACGCCTAACTCGCGAAGGGTGTCACGCACCTCATCCAGGCCCACCTCTAACCCTAAACGCGCTGTGGCAATATTGAGTGATTTCGCAAAAGCATCCATTAGCGGCAGTGATCCATGTGATTTGCCATCAAAGTTTTTCGGCTCCCATGTCTCGCCATTCGACATTTCTAAGCCAAAGCCTTGGTCTGATAACGGCGACAAAAGATTGTATTTATTTGGGTGCCTCAAAGCACTCAAATATACGGCAGGTTTTATTAATGAGCCAATCGCACGCCGCGCATCTAACGCCCGATTGAAACCACTAAAACGGCCACGTTTATCGCCCATCAAACCCAGCACTTCGCCGGTTCCGACCGCCGTGACCACCGCGCCTACTTGCAATGGAGACGGGTTCTGCGCCTCGCTGGCGCCAGGCAAACTTGCCATTTGCGTATCGATTGATGCCTCTAAGTTCATCTGAATCTGCGGATCGAGGGTGGTGTAGATTTTTAAGCCCTCGCTGCGCAGCGCTTCTTCCGGATACTCTGCGCTTAATTGACGTTTAACAAGATCTAAAAAAGCCGGATATCGATTCGCCTGGAAGGTGGGTTTTTTGCTCGTTTGTAAAGCGCGAGCGCTTGCATTGCGCCATACATCTTCGTCGATCCAACCCTCCTCATGCATCAACTTAAGCACCAGGTTTCGTCGAGCCAAGGCACGGTCAGGATTGCGGCGCGGATCATAGTAAGATGGCCCCTTTACCATCCCCACTAACAATGCCAGCTCATCTATGTCGCAATACACCAATGCTTTACCAAAATAAAACAAACTCGCCATCGCGAAACCGTGGATTGCGGTGTTGCCAGACTGCCCAAGGTAAATATCATTGGCATAGGCTTCCAGAATATCCTCTTTGGTATATCGAGCATCCAGCATCAGCGCCATAAGTGCTTCATTCACTTTACGTGACAAGCTGCGCTCACGAGTGAGATAGAAATTTTTGACCAACTGCTGGGTCAAAGTACTGCCACCCTGCACTGTCCGGCCCGCTTTCAGGTTTGCAATCGCGGCCCGCGCAATACCCTTTGGTGAGACGCCATGATGCTCAAAAAAATCACGATCTTCGGTCGCAATAAGGGCTGCAACGAGACCTTCTGGTAATTCATCGTAACGAAGCAACTGCCGTTCTTCTTTCGACGCGGGATAAAGCCCAGCAAACTTGTAAGGCTCAAGATTATAGATAGCGGCCGTTTGGCCCTGCGCTGCACGCATGCTCTTTACCACGTCCCCTGCGACATGAATGGTAAAATCAACCGCGGGAAACTCGCCTTCTACCGTTTGATGGCCGCGCCTAAAAATACGTATCCGTTGCCCATTACGGCTATATGTGCCTGCTTTAGCGACCGCATTGGTTTTCTCATACGCGAGTAAATTAAGTTCTTTTTCTAAATTATCGAGATTTAAGGCCTGACCTTCATATAACTCGAGCGCACGGGCGTATACCTGCGCCGGTAGTTGCCAGCGATTGCCCTCGAATTTGTAACGTACTTGAGCATCCAAATAGATAAGCCATGCACCAAATAGAACAACAAACACCGCCAATAACTTATAGGTCAATGCAGACCGAAATATTCCCTTTTTAGCCGAGGTGGCGCTTTTTTTAGGCGCTTTCTTTTTTTTCGCTGGCATATTTCTACTTCGATTCGGTCTGGTTAGCGGCTATGATGCCAAGGTGTCTAAATTGAGTAGCCAATTGTGAATTCAGATCTTATTACCGCGCTGTTACAGGACGATAGCTTCCCCCATCCCTGCCAAGAAATTGAGCTCGTCGAAACCCATATTTCATGGATTATTCTGACAGGAGACTATGCCTACAAGATCAAAAAACCGGTTGATTTTGGCTTCCTCGATTTTACGACATTGGCCCGACGGAAACAGTACTGTGACGCAGAATTAAGTTTAAACTCACGTTCGGCACCAGAGATCTATTTGGGCTTAGTCGCGATAAGCCGCTCTGACAATAACGCCATCTTACTGCATGACACACTCAACGCTGATGAAACACCTAATGCAAGTTCAGGCATTCTGGAATATGCCATAAAAATGAATCAGTTTAAGAAAGGCCACTTATTCAGCGAATTGATTGCGGATAACCACCTCACTTTTGATCATATTGACGAACTAGCAGACAGTATTGCACGCTTCCATAAACAGGCAGCAGTCGCTGATACAGCCAGTGCTTTTGGCACACCCGCTCAGCTATTTATTCCTGTTGAACAAAATTTCGCGCAGATTCATGAACGGCTGGAAACGGAAGATCAACGCCAACAACTTGCTTACCTACAAGCCTGGAGTTTCTCGACCTTTGAGCGCTTAACGCCCTTCATAGAGCAACGCAAATATCAAGGTAAAACGCGCGAGGGGCATGGCGACATGCATTGCGGTAATCTCACGCTTTATCGGGATCGCGTCACGTTATTTGACTGCATTGAATTTAATGATGCGTTTCGATGGATAGATCTTATCAGCGATGTTGCATTTTTGGTTATGGACTTAGAAGAGCGAGGCGAAGCACCATTCGCAAACCGTTTCATTAACCATTATTTGGAGGAAACGGGCGATTATGAGGGCCTAACGCTGCTGCCCTTTTACAAGGCCTATCGCGCTGTTGTCCGAGCCAAAATCTCGCTATTTGAAATGGATTCTTTCCGCGACCAACCCGACCAAATTGCGAGACTCTGGCGCAAATACCAATCGTATATTGATCTAGCCGAATCGTACACGGGGCTGCCCAACCGATTCTCACTAATCATGCATGGCGTGTCGGGTACCGGTAAAAGCACCGTTGCGCTGCGTCTGGTTGACCAGCTCGGCGTTATTCGTATTAGATCTGACGTCGAGCGGAAACGTTTATATGACATCGATGCGCACCACCATCCCGACATGGCAATGCGGCAAACACTTTACAGTGATGACGCAACGCAGCGCACATATAAGACACTTGCATCGCTCAGCGCCACGATTCTGGATGCAGGCCTTTCGGTGGTTGTTGATGCCACCAATTTAATGCGTTGGCAGCGCTCAGCCATCGAGGCGGTATCGGACCAACGGGGGGTCCCAACGTACATCGCCGATTGCCAAGCAGAAATTGGCCAGATCACAGAATGGATTCATCAACGTGAAGATGAAGATGAAAATGTGTCAGATGCGGGCATTGACGTCGTCAACCGACAAGTTAAACAACAAGATCCGTTAACGGAAGCTGAACTTCGACAGACATTTGCATTGCATAGCCAGGTGATCGAGGAGACCCGAGCCTTAGCCAATAAAATTCAAAAGCGATTTCTATAAGGCCAGTGCAACCGAACCAAGCTAAAATTTAGGCATAAAAAAAGCAGCTTTTGGCCGCTTTCTTTCGATCTGCGCTACCTGGTGTTGGGCGCTATCGTTTAATCTCTTATACCGCTGCGAGCGTCTCTGCCGGTAATTCAATTTGGTGCATATCCGCTAATGGTTCTCTCATTTGCGTTGCTGCATTGAACTTCACCGTTCCTTGGTATACGGCTCTGCATAGACCCGGGGCTGACGCCTCACAAGCCACGAGCGCTGCTCTGCGTGCATTTTCTGGGTCTTGAAAAGGCCCTTTGAACTGACGATTTTCCAAATAGAAAAACCCTCTTTCCAATACTTCTTCCTCTACCATGATGATGTCATCTTGCTCCATATCGGTAGTCATATAGTCGATACTCCCGCGTGATAGTCTTGAAATTTTGCACTTATAAACAAGCAATTTTATTAAACTTGGAGAGAGAACTTATCACTTAACTTTACAAATAGCGAGCACTCAAAAATTACCATTTTCACCTTCTAATATCCCTAAATTTACTACGCCGCCAATAGGGTCACTAGCGCTTTCGCTGCGGTTTTTATATCGTCTTTAAACGCTAATTCAATTCGATGCCGTTCCTCATCTAACTTGCGTAAAAACCGCTTATCTATCTGTTTACGCGCCCCAAACCTTGGGTGATTTTCTAATTTTTCATACACGCGGTTAAAGACTCCAAAACGCTCATCGCTATGCAGTGTGCTATCCCAATGATCAATAAGTATTTTTATCCGCATGCAGGCTTCAGAATATTCGACCTGTTCGTCGATAATAGATTTAGCAAGCACATCAATGCTTTCTTTTAAAAATACCTTCCGTTGTTCGGCCTCGACTTTTATTTGTTGCTCGCCTGACTTGACGCGCGCGATCGTAGTCAATGACCCTCGAATCTTCAAGATAGGTATCATTGAGAGTAGAAAAAGTAAGATAACGATGGCCCATAACGTACCGCTTTCCATCAGTAATTCCTCTTGTTAAATCAGGGGGCGCGCACGTTCTATTAAGGCCGAACAATCAATAGATGTGGGTAGACCGCCATATACGAGCCCAGAGCTTTCTGAACCAAACCGACCCTGGCAGAATGACGCGGCCACAAACTCATCTGAATATTGATACAAAGCAGCGGCTTGCCCGGCCAGCGCCATACGCTCCATAATACGACGCGAGCGATACTCTAGATTATCAGTCTCTGAAAATTCTTGTTCAATTAGGCGAATTTGTGCATCAAGCAGGTGATTGCGTCCAGCCACCCTGCTTAGTTCTTCCATATAGCACTGTAATGATTCTGGATGACGTTTCAAAGCGCGAATCATGTCTAAACATTGAACATTTCCACTGCCTTCCCAAATAGAATTTACCGGCGATTCACGAAATAAACGAGGCATAATGGTCTCTTCCATGACCCCCATGCCACCAATGCACTCCATCGCCTCATAGGCGTGGCTGGGTGCGCGTTTACAAATCCAGTACTTACCAATCGCTGTGCCTAAACGCATAAAGCTGTCTTCTGATGATTGCCCACTATTATCCAATGCACGCGCCATACGCATTGTAAAGGCAAGTGCAGCTTCACTCTCTAATATTAAATCAGCCAGCACATTCTGCATGAGGGGTTGTTCGGTTAGCGTTCGACCAAAAGCAACGCGTTCCGCGCAGT
Organism: uncultured Oleiphilus sp.; assembly: GCA_913020245.1. Classification (GTDB taxonomy): domain Bacteria; phylum Pseudomonadota; class Gammaproteobacteria; order Pseudomonadales; family Oleiphilaceae; genus PZPK01. The sequence continues at coordinate 2,783 of CAJWAD010000049.1, read as the reverse complement.
GATGGGTAACTTGAGCAACGGCTTGGCGCATACCTGCCGATGAGCCAATCATACAATCAAACCGAGTCATCGAAACCATATCTAAAATAGCGGCTATTCCTCTTCCTTCTTCGCCAACCATCCAGCCTAACGCACCACGAAGTTCGGTTTCGCTCGATGCATTTGAAACATTACCCATCTTATTCTTTAGCTTTTGAATTTGTATCGGGTTCTTCGTACCGTCAGGCCGCCAACGAGGTACGAGAAAGCAAGACACGCCTGCCTTAGTTTGCGCTAGCACGAGAAACGCATCGGACATCGGAGCGGACACGAAGTATTTGTGCCCAACTAACTCATAAAGTTCGCCGGCGCCTTCCTTATCCACTGGGTAAGCGCGTGTCGAATTTTGCCTAACGTCAGACCCACCTTGCTTTTCGGTCATTGCCATGCCAATCGTAACGCTTTGTTTTTCTGAATGACTAACATTTCGTTGGTCATAAGCAGAGGCTAAAATTTTGGGTGCCCATTCCGCATAAAGTGAAGGCTGGCGCTTAAGCGACGGAATGGCAGCAGAGGTCATGGTGATGGGGCAACCATGTCCAGCTTCTACCTGTGTGATCAAGTAACTCTTCGCCGCCCGCACAACATGAGCGGCAGGTTTATCACTCATCCAATGCTCACTGTGTATACCTGCTTCCATCGAGCGGGCCATTAATTCGTGGTAGGCCGGATGATAGCAAACCTCGTCTACGCGCTTTCCATGACGGTCATGTGTGTGTAATGCTGGCTTATTTGCGTTCGCTTGAAAGCCCAATTCAATTAATTTACTCGATCCACACTCGGCGCCAAAACGTGATAACTCTGCGTGCGCCCACCCACCGCCATGTATTTTGACTGCTTGTTTTAATGCCGTGTCTTGCTCATAAGCATTATAATTTTCCAGCGGGGAAGGACGGTTAGTCACGTCGTGGGTTTCAGCCCAGTAGGCATTACTTGGCTTAAAGGTGTTAGTCATACTTCTTAAACCTTACTCTGAAATTAGGCCATAAAACATTCTACAAGACAGCAACAGTAACAAAGCCCCCATCACACGATCAACCACCTTAGTTTTTCGCAACAATTGCGCTCGCAAGACGCTTGTCGAGATGAGAATACATACGAACACATACCAAAGCGCATCAATGCTGCTAGCTAATAGAATAAGTCCTATCTTCTCGACTAGGCGCAAATCAGTCGCGATAAATTGAGAAAATAAAGCGGCGAAGAATAACATTGTTTTAGGGTTCGATATCGCGATCGAAAAACCGGCGATAAACGACTTTAGGACAGATCGTTTATTTTCATCCGCTAGGTTGATCTCTGCACGCCCAGTTGAGCGGAGAAACGTGATCCCCAAATACCCCAAATACAGTGCACCCATGATACTCACTGTGGTGTACAGATTTGTGCTCGAGGCCATGATAGAACTTAGGCCAAACACCGTTAGCGCTGCCCAAAGGCCAATGCCAAGCGCATGTGATAACGAGGCGCAAACCCCTGCAAACAGCCCACCGGAAACGCCTTCGCGTAAAATAATTGCAAGGCTTGGCCCCGGTGACATCGCGCCCAACATACAAATCGTTGTAATTTCCAGCCAGGCAGACACCGGCATTTATCTATACTCGTCCGGGCTTAAAACGGTAATGGAATCGTTGAGTGCAATACATCCTGTTTGAATAACTTTTGCGCAGAGGCCTCCATGTCCTAACATAGCCACTACCGCCCCTTTGCCCAAGGTTTTTTCCATTCTATTACAAGGATGGCATAACGCCGTGGCCTCAAATATAGCCGAACCGATCTGGAATTGTTGATGACGCAAGGCATTCAAGTTTAAGCCCTCAACCACCAAATTACGTCTTAGTAAACCCGGAGGAATCTCTCGTTTTAAGAAGACCTCGATTTGAGAAATAAACTCCCTCGAAATCACGGTTACCTGCCTTGACGAACCGGGTGTCTTACCACAGCGGTGATCCCCTTCTAAGCCTTTGCCCTCTATTGCCCGAACACTAGCAAGTATATTGAGCGGTTCAAAGCGCGCAGGACGCACGCCTATCCACGTTAATAGTCCGGGGTTCATATCCTTCGAGAACCGTGAAAAAAGCTTCTGTTGTGCGCGCATATTAAATAGTCGATTAGAGCCGAGCCCTAGAGTAAAGCCAATAATGAGGGTCTGGCAATACATTTTATTTGGCGACGAATACTAGCGACTCTGAACGCTTTAAACTGACTAACAAGCGCCTCAAAACACAGTCAAAAAAAAACCCCAGTAGGTAATCCTACTGGGGTTTCGTATTTAAAGCCTGACGATGACCTACTCTCACATGGGACCTCCCACACTACCATCGGCGATCAACCGTTTCACTTCTGAGTTCGGGATGGGATCAGGTGGTTCCAGTTCTCTATGGTCGTCAGGCAAAACTCTGGTTGAAGAAGCTATAGCCTCTCCAACGCTTAATTCTGCGTCTTTAACATTCGGAAGCGATAGTAGTGCTTCATTCTTCGGATTCGATTCATATCCGTTATTCGTTACGTACGATTAGCTTACTCACCTAGCTCAAAGAGCTTTTGGCGTTATATAGTCAAGCCTCACGGGCAATTAGTACTGGTTAGCTCAACACTTCACAGTGCTTACACACCCAGCCTATCAACCTCATAGTCTTTAAGGGCCCTTTAGGGGAGTCGAACTCCCAGGGAAAACTTATCTTGAAGGGGGCTTCCCGCTTAGATGCTTTCAGCGGTTATCCTGTCCGAACATAGCTACCGGG
>CAJWAD010000048.1 GCA_913020245.1 uncultured Oleiphilus sp. | reverse complement strand
GTGCAATCCATCCCAGCGGTCAGCATCATGCGTGCTCGCCAAGAAAACTGTTTGGTTAAGTTAAGACGGATATCTGGCGATCCAATCAAGGCGACCGCAATTAAATGATTGTCTAATGCTAAACCAACAACTTCTTGGTCTGTCGCAAAGTGCAAACTCAATAACTCACGAATAGTCGCCCGTAAACGCTGACCATAGCCCGGCCGTGGGTATTCAAATAAATATTTAAACGTCGGTTCATGTTTGTAAGCACGGTATAGAATTGCTTTTGCTTCACTCAGCGCGCTTGCGTCTAGGCGCACGACACGAGCGACGGTTTCTTCCGTTATGACGGTCATGGCAGATGTCTCTCCGGTTTTCTGGTGCTCAATTAATTATTTTGGTTTTTTTATTGATACCGATAACAAACTGCAAGCACGTTGACTAGGACGAAAGTGTAATCCTCGCACTAATCATACCCTGTGCTTCTTCTTTTTCGATCGACACTTGATCGGCACTTATGTTGAGCGACGCATCAAGTGCGCCAAGCCATGCGATCATCTTATCGAAGGGTACTTTTTCCAGCCACACTTTCACCTTGTTATCACCACTGGGTTCAAAACGCTTCAACGCCACCCCTTGTTTTTTGGCCAAATTGGTAATCGCCGACACAAGTTGCTGGCTATCAAGACTGCCCCCATCGCTGCTCGACTGTTTACCTAGTGAAGAGAGGGTTGCATAGTTCACTTGAATGAGGGCCTGCACATCCCGATTTCTTTCAAGCGCTGCTTGCCCATTATTCATATAGGCGCTCGCCGGTGCCCACATTAAAAAATATATCAGTATCACCGCAAGCGCGATACCAAGCAGTTGCAAGGCTTTTTGATCGCGATCAGGCAAAGCTTCATATTGCTTTAATGCAGCCACAACACTTGGATGAGATTTTATACGCTTCATACTAAGAGTCCGTCACACTTAATCGACCTTTAAAGTAGTTAGGCTCTTGAACCGCCGAGCTTATTTTCGCGGTTAAGCCCGCTGACACAATTTGTTGCTTTAACTTGTCGAGCTGCTCGAAATTACGCGCTTGCATATCAATCACCAGTTCACCCCGTTGCTCATTAAAATTTATCGCACTAAAGGTTAGCCCACTCTTGTCTGCAGTATTACGGTATTGATAAGCCGCTTCGCCGAGTAAAAGAAGAAAACTTTGATCGGTCGAACCGGCCTGAGCGCTTTGGTTCAATTTACCTTTGATTATTCGTGGTAGACGATCGATGGATATGCGTCGGCTGTTCGGTGCAAGTTTCTTATAGTCCGCAACAACCTCAGACGCCAGCAAATCGGCCTGCTGATGATAGTAAGCCCCTTTACCGATAAACACACCTAACTGAATAACGAATGCGGCAAGTAGCACCGCCGCCACCGCTCGCCACTGCCTCCAATTTTCAACGCCTTGCTTTTGAACCTTAAACACACCTTGGCAAAGGTTTACCTCCGCCTCGCCTTCATGAAAATAGGATTCACAAAGTAATTCAAATGCCGAGATCGAAATCTGTTCGGTCTCAATCTCAATCGCTGGATACTGCTCGATCTCCGCCATCAGTAATTGAGCAGATTGCGTTGAACTCTCTGACAAAAAAACTTTTAGTGAGAAGTTTCCCTCATCGCTCGCCGAATCATCGACCGTACCCAGAAAAACCGTATCTAAGTAGGCAATCAAATTGGCTAAGTTTATCGTGACCGCTTGTTGACGCTTGCCGCGAACCAACGCCTGCCCTTGATCGATACAAATCACCATATCATGACGACCGAGCGTCAATTGAGAGGCATCGAGTACAGCGCTCGTCAGCTCAATACCGGCGTCATTGGCACCGATTTCATCAAAGAAACTCAGAAACATGGCTTTATCAACACAAGCAACGGGGTAATGGCCTTGTTTAGTTTTTGCGCCAATGGCGAGATGCATGCCCTCAAGGTCTTGCGACAATTGTTCTTCCACCGCAAAAGGCAGTGCTTGCTGGATATAACGCGTTTGATTACCGGGTAAACTCACGCGGGTATTGAACGCCAAGTTTGCCGGCCAAAAGAGCTGTGCGCTAACCTTATTAACCCCATTTTGTACCAAGTGCTGCTCAACATCAGTTAACGAAAAGGAGTGCCCATTACTCACTTTCTGTCCTGCGAGATCGTAAAGCGCCCAATCATACAAAGCATTATGCGTGTCGTATGGCGCTTGTGGTCTTAAAAATAACTTATCCGGCATGAATCAATACTTTCATTTGCTTATTAAGGGATTATAGACCCAACTTCTCTTTTGTTATGAGATATTTTTGGCCTTGATCTCGTTGAATAACTTGCATACTTCCGTCACTTTGATTGCGCAGAATAACAGAACGCAGACGAACTTTGCGCTCATTAAGCGTAATTCTGGTGGCGACTTCAAAAAAATTTGAGTACACAGACAAATTCGTTTGATCTATCGTCTTGCCTTTAAACACCGGATCATTAGCGAATTCCTGTAAGCTCTTCCACGGCGTATCTTGCAACTGCTCAACTAAACGCTCGGCATCAGCGTCGGGCAAGTCTTTAACGATACTCTGCAACACCTCTGCACTCGCGGTATTAACGTTGGTCATTCCCCAGCCTCTTGGCAGCATTGAAACGTGCGGGCGAAGCGACGCTATCTCTTTTTGATCGACATTTAAAAGTGCGAGAAGCTCACTGCTGTGCATAAAGGGTTGCGAGGCGGATCTGTATGCGGGCGCCATGTTCAAATATTCGCCGTCTTCAGCTCCGTCAATGCCGGAAACATCTTGGTTGTCATCGATCCAATCTTGCAGTAAATCAACCGTTAAGGTATCCAAAGCAAGCCGCGAAAACAGCGCTTCAAACCGTTCTCGCATGAGCGCATTCGGACTGCCGCCTACATCAACCAGATCGTTAATGTTTAAACGACCGTGCATATCATTAAATTGTGCTTCAAGTGCTGCCTGATCCACAGGCAACACAATTGCATTTGAGACCTGGTCGAGCCCGTCAACAAATTCGTTTGCACTTTTATCGTTATCCCAATCATCTTTTAACAGACGTCGTGCGTAAATCTCAGAACCCATCGCATATTCATACGCTTGCGACATCGCAGACACACTGCTGGCACTTTGAATAAACGTTTTCTGTCGGTTGTGCATACCCACTGACAGCAATGAAACCAATGCAAATATCAAGATTACGATCATCAGCGCAACACCACGCTGCTGATGAATAAGCGGTAAAGGCTTTAGTCTCGTCATAGCCCCGCCTGGTCACCGTCGCCAATGGCGGGTGCTAGGTTACTCGGCGCACCATTGTTTACCTCTGGATCCGATGCGCCTGGGTTTGACGCATCCGCGTCATCATTGGCTCCATTACCGCTATTTCCAGCGCCTATATTAGCCGCCGCCCCTTGCGTATTCTCAACATAACTAACAAGATCAAACAATCGCACAATTTGCCCGAATTTTGTATGTTCAAAATTAACCCGAATCGCTTTTGGTAACTGGTTATAAGGGAGCATGGGGTCAATGGAATTGGTCGTATCTGCTTGATCGGGTGGCCAACTATCAATCCACGCATCACTCTCATTTAAGTACGCCAGCTGAAACGACTCAACCTCTGTCAGCAAAGTTCGAGAGACCGGTTGCGAATCTTGTGCTCTATCTAAACTCATCCAGTAATGCCGAATGAGTTCGCCAGATGACAGCTCATAGGCAACGCGCTGTAATTCAGGCCGTTTATCTTGCAATGGATTTCGCCAACCAAGGCGGGTAAATTCAACGCTGTACAAGCCCGTTTCACTTTTTAGCGCCGCCGACTTATCACCGTATTCATCGCGAATAGCGCGCGGCACCACTTGTTGAAAGTCTCTTTGCAAGAACAACATTGCCTTTTTAAGGCCCCGCAGCTCGGTCATTCGTGCTTCAGTGAGTTCATTGCTTCGAATCGCACCGTTAAACAATTGCCAAGCACCCAAACCAATCATCGCCGTGATAGTGATCGCAACCAACACTTCGAGCAGTGTAAAACCGGCATTAGCCTTTTGGGGCATAGACTCATGGCGCACCGAGCTCAAATGATTATTGGATGCGCTCATCATCAATATCGGCCTATGAATCCGCTTAACGAGCGACGTTTCACGAATTCATTGGTCTCAGTATTGCGCTGTGACACACTCACTTCAGCTCGCATAATATCTGGATTTTCAGTTTTAATAACCGTTGTCAAAATCTGCCATTCATCCACACCAAAATCTAATTCTTCTTTGTATTCCCTCGGGCTAGGCAAACCCTCTGATAACCGAAGCGCCGCCAACTTGTTTTCTGCTATCCATTCCGCATACGTATTATCACGCACCTTTAAATAAGCACTCACCGTCGAGGCCGTGACTTCCTGCAGAACCAAACCAATAAGAGAGAAAAATATCAGTGCAACGAGCACTTCTAGTAGTGTAAAGCCTTTGAAAAATTTAGTGATCACGCGTCTTCATCTTGCTGCAAATGCGGCAAAACTATCGCATCGTTCTCATCAACGAGTATTTCTAAGCGGCTATCTGGGTCACCATCGATCTCAAGACCGATACGAAATTGCGTAATTTCCCCACTCGAAAATAGCATTAGATCCGGAATTTTCGCGTTATCGTCAGCATCATTCGTCGCGGCACTTTGATCTTGCGTTGGTAAATCTCGGTTTGTATCGCCTTCACGACGAAAATCAGAAACGAGCCAGTTAGGAAACGGATAAGTGGACAAGAAATCTTGCGCAGCGGCTTGCCAAGCACCTAACTCTTCGTTGTAGACCACGAACTCATAGCCTTCGCTGTCAACGATCGCACCAATTTCGTTGTTACTTAATATCGCCTCATCCATGGCCATATTGAGTACCGCATGCAGCCGCGCCACTTCATTCTGTAACTCTCGTTGTTGACTGCCGCCACCGGCCACCCCTACAGCAATACTCGTTAATAGCCCGAGCAAGACAATGACTACCAAAAGCTCAATCAGCGTAAAGCCGCCCTGCCGAGTCATATCATCAACCTATCGAATCACTTACTTAGTTAGCAACTTGCGCGCGTTTTACCACTTACTTTAAATCATAAATACTAATGTCGGCTCCGTCTTCATCGCCGCCGTCTTTTCCATCGGCTCCAAGTGAATAAAGATCATAAGGGCCTTCCGAACCGGGACTGACATATTGAAACTCATTTTCCCAGGGATCAAGCGGTAATGAGGGAAGGTAACCATCTTTGTTCCAGTTTTTTGCTTCCGGTGACCCAGAGGGCTCATTAACTAACGCATCTAAACCCTGCTCAGTGCTCGGGTAATTGAAATTATCTAACTTGTACAAATCTAGCGCGTTACTCACGTTGCGTAGCTGCGTTTTAGCAACACCAATACGTGCCTCCTCACCGCGCCCAAGAATGTTTGGCGCGACCACAGCAACAAGCAAACCCAAAATAACCATCACTACCATAATCTCAATAAGCGTGAAGCCCCGTTGAGCGTTCGCTCTGTATTTCATGTGTACACCTTTTCGTTTTTCGTTTTTCGTTTTTCGTTTTTTACTAGTCATCGCTATTTAACGTTGATGACAACGCGTTACCCTTATTCTGCTAGCCGACGAGATTACTCATATTCAATATGGGCAACATAATGGCCAAGACAATAATTAAAACGACCGCCCCCATAAACAACAGCATTAAGGGTTCAAATAAACCGACGACGGTTTCCATTAGCCCCTGTAAGTCACTCTCTTGATGCGATGCCGTTCGCTCAAGCATTTCATCCAACTCACCGCTTGATTCGCCACTCGCAATCATGTGAATCATCATGGGTGGAAAATACCCCGTTTGCTCTAATGATTGATGCAAACTAGCCCCCTCACTCACCGCCTGCGCTGACTCCAATAACGCGGCTTTTAAACAGTCATTTGAGAGTACTTCTGAAGCAATGCGCATCGCATCAACCAGCGGCACACCCGAACTGTTTAAAATGCTCAACGTGCTAGCATATTGTGAGGCGTTAGATCCTCGGGCAATTTTTTTAATGAAGAACATATGTAAAATGCGTTTGTGCCAGGCAAAACGAAATGCATCTTTACGCAACATCATTTTAAACCCCACACCAAACAGAATTAACAGCACCACCACTAATGCCCCCCATTCAGCAAGAAAATCACTGACGGTGATAAGACCCGCGGTTAAGGGCGGTAATTGTTGACCATTTTTAACGAATACCCCAACGATATCAGGCACAACGTAAGCCAATAGCCCCACCACCACTAATATCGCGACCACACTCAAAATAACAGGATAAATTGCAGCAAGCTGGATTTTTTGACGCGCCTGCTGCCTGCTTTCGGTGTAGTCAGCCAAGCGGTTGAGTACTAAGTCTAAATGTCCTGCATGCTCGCCAGCGGCGACCGTCGAGCGGTACAATTTTGGGAAAGCGCCAGGAAACTCGGCCAATGAGTCGGCCAGGGTGTAGCCCTCAAGGACCTTTGCACGGATTGCCAACATCATACTACGAATGGCTGGCTTCTCGTTCTGACTCGATACCGCGCTCAAGGTTTCCTCAATCGGAATTCCTGATTGCACTAAGGTTGCGATCTGACGTGTAACTAACGATAAATCTTTGACACTTATTGACTGCCGACCGGCTAAGAAACCGCCTGCTTTTTTTCGCTCGGCGGTTTGGTCAACAGATAGCGGTGCCCAATGTTTGTCACGAAGTTGCTGCCTTACTTGGCGAGCACTATCCGCCTCAATGACACCTTTTTGTTGGCGCCCTCGCTCATCTAAAGCCTTAAATTCAAACGCTGCCATTATTAACCTTTATGCGTGACACGCAACACTTCTTCAATGGTTGTAATGCCAGACAATACTTTTAAAACGCCATCCTGCTGAATACTGGGTGCCTGCGTTCGCGCATACTGTTCAAGCTCAAGCTCACCAACTTTGTTGTGAATTAATTCACGCAAGTGTTCATCAACTTCGATAATTTCATAAATGCCCAGTCGGCCCCGATAGCCTAAGCCATTGCATTCCGGACAGCCTTTTGCGTGATATATCGTCGGTGCTTCCGCAGGATCAACACCTAACACCTCACACGTTGATGCATCGGCCACATAGGGTTCTTTACAATCGTTACATAAAACACGTACCAAGCGCTGCGCAACAATGCCCACCAAGGAGGAGCTGATAAGAAACGGTTCCACGCCCATATCCATTAGCCGCGTAATAGACCCTACCGCGCTGTTAGTGTGTAAAGTAGAAAGTACCATGTGACCGGTCAATGAAGCTTGAACCGCGATTTCGGCCGTCTCCAAATCTCGTATTTCACCAATCATTACAACGTCAGGGTCTTGACGTAAAATAGCCCTCAACCCCCGGGCAAACGTCATATCTACTTTGGTATTTACCTGTGTTTGGCCAATGCCAGGCAGATTATATTCAATAGGATCTTCAACCGTAAGAATATTACGGCTTTTGTCATTAATCTGGGATAAGCCTGCGTAGAGCGTGGTCGTTTTACCGGACCCCGTTGGCCCCGTGACCAGCATAATGCCATGCGGACGCTCAACGGTACTTTTAATGGCAGTAAGGTCTCGCTCTGCCATACCTAAATGATCTAGACTCAACAACCCTGCATTTTTATCAAGTAAACGAAGCACGATACGCTCGCCATTTGCGGACGGCATAGTCGAGACTCGAATGTCGACTTCCCTTCCCCCGACCCGCAACGAAATACGCCCGTCTTGCGGCACGCGCTTCTCTGCGATATCTAATTTCGACATAACCTTTATACGCGAGACCAGCAACGGCGCCAGCGCTCGCTTAGGCTTAACAATCTCGCGTAGCACGCCATCGACACGAAAACGGACAATGAGCTGCTTTTCAAATGTTTCGATGTGAATATCGGACGCACTGGATTTGACGGCTTCGGTGAGAATCGCGTTTATGAGTCGAATAATTGGGGCATCATCTTCTTGCTCCAAAAGATCTTCCGTCTCGGGAACAGAGTTCGCCAAACTCGTTAAATCCATCTCATCACCGAGCCCTTCTACCATCTGCATGGCTTCGGCCGAATCATTCTGATAAGCCAGATTTAGTTTTTCTTCGAATTCTTGTTCGTCTACCTGGCGAAAAGTCAACGCGCCTTGCGTCGACCGGTTCACTTCTGCAAACGCTTGCGGGCTCAGACCGGGCCGATATAAAAGCTCTGCTCCGTCTTCATTTTGAGAAATAACAACCCCTTGCTTCTTGGCGAACGTAAAGGGCAAGCGAGTCAGTACCCGATCACTCATTGCATCACGTTGTTGCATCAAGGCTTCTTGTCCCACCCCATTTTCGGTACCGGCGTCTAATTGATCCAGCTTGTCCACCAAAGATTCTCTTATCGGTTATTATTTACTAGCCATTCTAGGGCGCATGCCTAAAACAAACAGCATTAAAAACATTAAATCATCGTAAGTGCCTTATAAAGGAACAACCGCATAGTTTAGGTAATATCTCATCACTTAATAAATTTTTAGGCCGCTTTTAAAATATACCTTTTTCTAACTATTTAACGCAGACCAATCATTTCGTTATGCTATTAAATATACGGGCGGTGCAGCCGATAACTATCAGTGCCATAATTAAAAAAACAACGAAGCCGTTTATACCCGTCTACTCAGCGTCCTCGGAGATACAGTGAAACAAATCATGCGTCCAGCGATTCATTTAATGAATCGCCTTAACTACACCAGTAAGTTCGCACTTATCAATGTGTTGTGGCTTATCCCTATTGTTTGGCTATTTACGGTCGTGACGGGGCAACTTGGCGATAGCATTGATGAGGTCTCTGATGAAATACAAGGGCTAAGCTATTACGAACAGGTGCGGCAGTTAGAACAGAGCCTGCGCACTTATCGTGATTTTCATGCCTTGGCCAGCCAACGTTCGGTGGCCGACTTCGACAACCAAGCAAACAATGCTAAGGCAGAAGTTGACGCACAGCTTGACGCACTGCTTGCTAAAGCCAAGCGAGAAAGCTTTGTAGCCTTTGATGAGCAACTGGTGCGACTGCAAGCAGCTTGGCAGCAACTGCAAACCAGCCCGCCAAATGAGTTAGATGTAGTTAATCAACACAGGTCATATACTGACCTATTTGACGAATCGCGAGCCGCGACAACCTCACTGTTGCGCGCTTCCAAATTAATTCTCGATAGCGATCTCGAAGTAAATACCTTGATTACGCTCAACAAAGATACCATTAACGAAGTGTTGATGGACCTCAGCGCTATTCGGGCGTTAGGCGTCTTTGCTTTAAATGAAGGGTCGCTTAACTTCCAAGTGAGTGATGAACTTAACAACCTTTATGATTCACTTGCGACAAAACAAAACGCCCTGGAAAAATCGTTTATACAAACCGCCTCATTGTTTGATGCCGAGGGAAAAGAGCTCCAAACTCAACTGAATGATAAAATTCTAGCCAGCCTCTCTGGACTCGATAATGACATTATTAACCCTATTCAACTCGAACGATCATGGCAAAGCTTTAACACCGACTTGAGCGCGGCCATGACAGCCAGTGAGTCGTTATCTCAAAACATAGACAACGCATTATTAGCGAGTTTAACTTTTCGGTTAGATCAACAAACAAGCTACCGATTTAATTTGTTCGTATTGCAATCGCTTTTGCTCATTGTCATTTTTTACCTGTACACCGGGTTCTCGATGTCGGTGAGAAGCGCTATCGCAAATTTCTCGCTTGCGGCAAAACGCGTTGCAGAGGGAGATCTGACGGTTATTTTAAAGAAAGAATCACAAGATGAGCTAGGCGCCTTGTCAGACTCATTCAATGATATGACTGACAAGGTGAAACAGTTAATTGAACACGCACTACTAATGACCGCGCAAGTTGCAGACCAAGCAAATAATTTGAACAAAACCGCACAATCAAACCGAGATGCAGTGACCTACCAACAACAGGAAACCGAGCAAATTTCGATTTCGATGAAAGACATGGTGTCTGCCGTTTCAGAAGTGGCCGCAAATACGCAGCACACCTCTGACACCGCATCGTCTGCCCAGTCGCAGGCTAATCAGGGCAAATCAGTCGTCGATACGACGGTCGCTACTATTGGTGACTTAGCGCGTGAGATTGAAGATTCCGTCAAGCATATCAACCGTGTTAATGAAGACAGCGATGAAATTTCACAAGCACTTGTCGAAATTAAAGCAATTGCTGATCAAACCAATCTATTGGCCTTAAACGCGGCGATTGAAGCCGCGCGTGCCGGCGAACAAGGCCGGGGTTTTGCCGTGGTCGCAGACGAAGTGCGTTCTCTTTCTCAGCGTACGCAAAAATCTACGGTAGAAATCGAGTCAATGATCGACAAGCTACAAAAAGGGGTGCATGCCGCGGTCACCTCGATGAATAAAAGTCACGTCGCGACCGATCAAACGGTTGACCAAAGTAAATCGGTGGCGATAGCGCTAGACGAAATCGTTGCGGCGGTCGAAGGCATTGTAAACATGAGCCTCCAAATTGCGGCGGCGGCCGAACAACAAAGCGTCATGACGAGCAATGTGCAGCAAAACGTTAGCCAGATTGCCAACCTTGGCAACGAAACCATGAACAATGCAGACAGTGCACTCGGCGCCAGTAATCAGCTTATCGACAACACAAAACAGCTAGAAAATCTGATTGAGAAATTTAAGGTCTCATAACGTTGCTACCGACAAGCTAAAAAAACGCCGTCGACAACCAATGCAGGCAGGCCCTTTTTTCCTTTCCGGTTTGACTGGCTAGCACGGCTAAAAAAATAAAAGCCAAGGCAGTTAATTTACATGCTGATATCGCGCTATTCATGAAATCGAATCAGGTGGCCATTCCATAGCTATGCTAGTATTTCTATAGCCTAATAATTTTTGCGTGGAGCAGTCAGATGTTAACCCGGCATGTACCGAAATTAATCGCCGTCTTTATAGCGCTTGCCTGCATTGCGGGCGCCTATGTACAACTGGCCCCTCTTCTTGCTCAACCAAGCGACACGGCTAGCTTTTCAGCTCCTGTAAACATTGCCTCGCCTGCTGCTGATACGAATTCAAATCGTCAACCTATTGAAAAATTCGCTTTATTTGGTGATGCCCAAGCACCACAACAAAAAGAAGTAATAGACGAGGATTTGCCAGAAACGCGCTTACGCTTAACCTTAACCGGAATTCTTGAAGCGACCGATTCAAAACTCGCCAGCGCGTTAATCGAGGGGCCAGACAAAACGACGGAATCTTATAAACCCGGTGATACGCTTCCAGGCAATGCTAAATTAGAACGTGTGCTTACGAACCGTGTGGTTATTGAGCGCTCCGGTCGACGAGAAAACTTACTATTCCCTGAAATAACAAGCAGCTCATTTATCGCAGAAACTGAGACGACCGATACCTCCAAAACGATGACCAATGAATGGGTAAATAATCGAAACACCTTACCACTTTCCAATAATGGCGCCTTTTCCGAAAACGTGAACGCGCTGCCACAAATTTCTCAACAACAAAAACAAAATATCAAAGAGCGCTTGGCTGACATTCGCAAACGCATGAAACAACAGTCATCAGGTCAGTAACGCATTCCTTACAATGCCTGCGCATGCATTACCTCATCCACGTAAAGCTAATGTCCTAATATGGCTGGCACTTGCTTTGATGTTCAGTGCAATGAGCTTAAAAGCAATCGACTTCCATCCAAACTTGCTTAAAATTGTGGGCAATCACTACGATGACGCGGCAGTCAAGCGTCTAGTGGCATGGCAGGCACTTTCAAGAAGAACAGAGCTCACAGAAAAGCAAAAACTGATTGCTGTGAACCGATTTTTTAACCGCGCTAAGTTCGTGAGTGATATAAAGCAATGGGGCGAGGAAGATTACTGGGCCACGCCCGTTGAGCTACTTTCCGCAAATGCCGGTGATTGCGAGGACTATTCAATTGCTAAATATTTTACATTGGTCTCTATGGGGGTATCTGAGGAAAAACTTCAGGTCAGCTATGTAAAATCTCTCACCTTAGACCAAGCTCATATGGTACTCGCCTATTACCCAACCCCAGAATCCACACCGTTCATCCTAGACAACCTCATCCCGCAAATAAAATCGGCAGCCGAACGCGATGACCTTGTGCCATTTTATAGTTTCAATGTTCGCGGACTTTGGCTATCTAAATTTAAGAAGCAAAGTGCAAAACATATCGGCGACCCAGGCCAAATTGACAGCTGGAAAGCCCTGTTAAAACGTCAAAATAAAATGCTTATTCAAGCAACGCCGGCCAAGAAATAACGTTTTTCTATTCCTTTTTACTGAAAAAAGTAACGCCGCTTATAAAGTTGACGTTAACGTAAACGTAAGTAATAATCTTCGCATTCAACACAGCTTCCGTGATGCGCTAATGGCCATGCAAAACTATAAAATTAACGAACTTGCCAATGAGTTTAATATTACGACACGATCCATTCGTTTTTACGAAGACAAAGACATGCTGCACCCCACACGGCAAGGCCAGACACGTCTTTACAATGAATCAGATCGGGTACGTCTGAAGCTTATTATACGGGGCAAGCGGCTAGGCCTTTCACTTGATGAGTCTAAACAACTGATCGACATGTATCAGCCTCAAGGCGCTAATCAAAAGCAACTCGAAAAACTACTAGAAAAAATAAGTGAACGACGCACCGCCCTACAACAACAGCTTCTTGATATTAAAGCGATGCAGCTTGAACTGGACGAAGCAGAAGCGCGCTGTCTTAGCAGTCTTCAAAATCTGTGTAATACATAAATTACCGGATAACGATTGAACCAAGCATACATTTAAGAGAACTCATTATGTCTATAAGCTCAATGCAAACGTTAAACTTTGGCCTCGGTGAAACAACGGACATGTTGCGCGACCAAACCGCGGGGTTTGTCGCATCAGAAATCATGCCCATCGCCGCTAAAACTGACAAAGAAAATGAATTTCCAAATGCTCTATGGAAAAAATTGGGTGACATGGGCCTATTGGGCATTACTGTTTCAGAGGAATACGGCGGCAGTGGCATGGGCTACCTACAGCATGTCGTTGCGCTCGAGGAAATTAGCCGTGGTAGTGCCTCCATTGCATTAAGCTACGGTGCACATTCCAACCTATGTGTTAACCAAATATTTAGTAACGGTAACGAAGCGCAAAAACGGAAGTATCTTCCCAAGCTCATCTCAGGTGAACATATCGGCGCACTCGCCATGAGCGAACCGAATGCAGGTAGCGATGTGGTCAGTATGAAACTGCGCGCTGATCTTAAAGGTGACCATTATGTTCTCAATGGGACAAAAATGTGGATAACCAATGGCCCAGATGCAGATACATACGTAATTTACGCAAAAACTGCCCCAGACAAAGGCGCGCATGGCATCACAGCCTTTATTGTGGAGCGCGACTGGACAGGCTTTTCTCGCTCACCAAAACTGGACAAGCTAGGTATGCGCGGCTCGAACACCTGTGAATTAGTATTTGAAAATGTGGAAGTGCCGGTAGAAAACGTGCTTGGCCAAGAAAATGGTGGTGTGCGCGTGCTAATGAGTGGCTTAGATTATGAACGTGTCGTTCTCTCTGGTGGCCCAACCGGCATCATGCAAGCCTGCATGGATTTGATCGTGCCTTACATTCACGAACGCAAGCAATTTGATAAATCGATCGGTGAATTCCAGCTAATTCAGGGGAAGGTCGCAGACATGTATACCACCTTAAACGCCTCACGCGCCTACCTGTATGCGGTTGCGCAATCTTGCGACCGCGGCGAAGCAACGCGAAAAGACGCAGCTGGCGTCATACTGTATTGCGCCGAGGCCGCGACCAAAATGGCATTAGATGCCATTCAAATACTCGGTGGTAATGGTTATATCAATGATTACCCCGCAGGTCGTTTGCTACGCGATGCCAAACTCTATGAAATTGGTGCAGGCACCTCAGAGATCCGTCGCATGCTCATCGGTCGAGAACTGTTTATGGAAACGCGCTAAGGAGTATTTACATGCCCAAACTCATCAGCCAAATTGATGAAAATAGCGCTGAATTTAAAGCCCGCAAACAAAGTATGGATGCTTTGGTTGTTGATTTGCGTGAAAAACTGGCGGCCTGCGCAAACATCAGTGATGAACAACTGATTGCGCGTCATCGCGCCAAAGGCAAGCTATTACCTAGGGAGCGGCTAGCCCATTTACTTGATGCCGGTGCGCCATTTTTAGAGCTATCTCAACTTGCGGCTTACGACGTATACGACGAGAACTTGCCCGGTGCTGGGGCCATTTCGGGCGTTGGTCGTATTAACGGTGTTGAGTGTATGATTGTCGTTAATGACTCAACAATTAAAGGGGGCACTTACTACCCACTGTCAGTGAAAAAGCACTTACGCGCCCTAACCATCGCCGAAGAAAACCGTTTGCCTTGTGTCTATTTAGTCGACTCTGGCGGAGCCAACCTGCCGAATCAAGACGAGGTATTTCCTGATGAGGACGACTTTGGCAACATTTTTTATCGCCAAGCCAATATGTCCGCGAAAGGTATCCCGCAAATTGCCGTCGTGCTCGGTTTATGTACGGCCGGCGGGGCTTATGTGCCAGCGATGGCAGATGAAAGCATTATGGTGAAAGAACATAGTACGCTTTTCCTCGCGGGCCCCCCGCTGGTAAAGGCGGCGACCGGAGAAGAGGTGAGTGCCGAAGCATTAGGCGGCGCAGATATTCACTGTAAAGTTTCAGGCGTGGCTGATCACTATGCCGATAGCGAAGCGCATGCCCTCCAAATTGCACGCCAATGCGTGAAAGACCTTAACTGGGAAAAGTGTAATCCGATCAAAACACAAGCGTCTGCCCCACCCCACTACCCCATACAACAACTAAATGGGGTGATACCCAGCGATCTTAAAACACCCTATGACGTCCGTGAAGTGATTGCCCGCCTCGTAGATCGTTCAGAATTCTCGGAATTTAAGCAGTTTTTTGGTGAGACCTTGGTTTGTGGATTCGCGCATTTAGCTGGCTTTCCCATTGGGATCGTGGCGAATAATGGCATCCTTTTTTCTGAGTCTGCACAAAAAGGCGCGCATTTCATTGAGTTGTGTTGTCAGCGAAAAATACCGTTGCTTTTTCTACAAAATGTCACCGGATTTATGGTGGGGAAAACCTATGAAGAAGGCGGTATCGCGAAACACGGTGCGAAAATGGTGATGGCCGTTGCCTGCGCAAAGGTCCCTAAATTTACCGTGATCATTGGCGGTAGTTTCGGTGCGGGAAATTACGGCATGTGTGGCCGTGCCTATCATCCACGTTTTATGTGGATGTGGCCAAATGCGCGGATTTCCGTAATGGGCGGAGAGCAAGCCGCAGGCGTGCTTGCGCAGGTTAAAGGTGACAGTATGAAAAAACGTGGTCTACCTTGGACGGAGGCAGATGACGAAGCCTTAAAAGCGCCTATTATCGAGCAGTTTGAGGCACAAGCGCATCCCTACTATGCCACGGCGCGTCTGTGGGATGACGGCGTAATAGCCCCCGAGGATACACGCAACGTACTCGCCTGTGCGCTCTCTGCAACCATGAACGCGGAAATAGAGGAAACGCGCTTCGGCGTGTTTCGCATGTAGGTTATCTATGCCTGAGAATAAGACTGAGAATAAAACTGCGCACGCAAACACCAAGGCAACGCTTAACATCAGCGAGGGGGTTGCCACGGTTGTGCTAAACCAACCCGAAAAACATAATGCGTTCGATGACCAGATCATTCAAAACCTGCTCGCACACCTTGCCCTGATCAGGAAAACGCCCGGTATTTACGCCATGGTATTGCGGGCTGAAGGAAAAAACTTTTGTGCCGGCGCTGATTTGGCCTGGATGAAACGCATGGCTAAGGCCTCCTATGAGGCGAACGAGCAAGATGCGCTGCAACTCGCCAAGCTCATGTCAGAATTAAACGCCCTGCCAATTCCAACGGTGGTGTTAGTGCAAGGCGCCGCATTTGGCGGGGCTCTCGGCTTAATTGCTTGCTGTGATATTGCGATATCGGCTGACAATGCCAAATTCTGTTTGAGCGAGGTGAAACTCGGTCTGGCGCCGGCCACCATTTCGCCTTACGTACTGGCTGCGATCGGTGCGCGACGCTGCCGACATCTTTTTCTGACGGCTGAGGTATTCAATGCCGAGCAAGCATCCGATTGGGGCTTGGTGCATAAACGGTGCGCGCAGGATCAATTAGAAGAAACGCTCAAGCATACGCTAACTCAACTCGCATCGAATGGGCCCCTCGCCTGCCGCGCATCTAAACAATTAATTTTTGATGTGCTGGACAACGCTGATGACCTGATTGAGCAAACCTCAAAATTGATAGCCAAATTGCGTGTATCTGAAGAAGGCCAAGAAGGATTAAATGCCTTCTTTGAAAAACGCCCCGCTGCATGGATACGACAGCACAATGATTGAATCAACCGCAAACCCAGATACGCATGTAAAGATCGTAGAGGTAGGCGCGCGTGATGGTCTGCAAAATGAAAAAGCGATAGTGCCTTTACAACACAAAGTACAGTTGATTGATGCATTAAGTGGGTCGGGTCTCAAACATATTGAGGCGGGTAGCTTTGTCTCACCCAAATGGGTGCCACAAATGGCGGATTCAGACGAGGTGTTCAAACAAATAGCGCGTAGAGAGGGCGTAACGTACTCAGCGTTAACCCCTAATCTGAAGGGTTATGAAGCGGCGAAGCAAGCAAATGTTAACGAGGTTGCCGTGTTTGCATCTGCCTCAGAGGGGTTTAGCCAAAAAAACATTAACTGCTCAATCGCCGAGAGTATTGAACGCTTTCGTCCGTTGTGCGATGAGGCCGCGAACGACGGCATACCCGTTAGAGCCTATGTAAGCTGCATATTTGCCTGCCCCTATGACGGTAAAGTCTCGATAAGCCAGGTCGTTGATACCTGCGAGCGTTTGTTGGCGCTTGGTTGTTATGAAATATCCCTGGGCGATACGATCGGTGTGGGCACGGCTTTTGATACCAAGCGTTTACTCAACACATTAACGCGCGCCATCAAACCTAGCCAACTAGCGATGCATTTTCATAATACTTACGGGCAAGGCTTGGCAAATGTTTATGCCTCTTTAGAGGCGGGTATTCGGGCCTTTGATGCCTCGGTTGCCGGGCTCGGCGGCTGTCCTTATGCAAAAGGCGCTAGCGGCAACCTCGCAACGGAAGACCTTGTATATTTACTGCATGCGGGCGGGCTGCACACGGGCATAGACCTCGATCTATTGGCCAAGGCAGGCTTAGCCATTAGCGCGTCACTTAGCCGTCAAAGCCAATCATCCGTCGCCTTAGCCCGCGATGCATAGGGTAAACTAAATAGATAGCCCTAGGCTGTTATAAGCAGGAGCATTGCCTTGTCAGACCACTCGACATCACCACAAACCGCTGAAAACCAACAGGAATCGGCCCTGCTTTGGCAGCCCAGCCAAGCCCAAATTAACGCGACTGAGATGGTTGCGTTCCAGAACTTCGTCAACAAGCAATACGGAATTCAACTCAACACCTACCAGGCATTACACGAATGGAGCGTGACGCAACGGCATGCTTTCTGGCAAACGCTTTGGGAATATTTCAACGTATTAGGTGATCATAACAACACACCCGGTGACCAAATACTAGAAAGCGGCCCCCACCTAAAAGAGGACAAATGGTTTCCCCATACACGTTTAAATTTTGCTGAAAATCTATTAAAAACCGCCCTTACCAACCCAGCGCAATGTGCGTTAATACAATACCGTGAAGACGGCACGCGCGATGAACTCTCGTATGGCCAGCTTTATAATAAAGTGGCGAAGGCGGCCTCTATGTTATGCGAGCTGGGCGTCAACTCTGGCGACCGTGTGGCGGCGATTGTACCCAACGGTATCGCCCCACTTGTTGGTATGCTGGCCAGCGCGAGCCTCGGCGCTGTCTGGTCATCCTGCTCACCCGATTTCGGCGAACAAGGCATTGTGGATCGCTTCTCACAGATTGAGCCGAAACTACTAATTGCCTGCAATGGCTACCAATACGCGGGCAAACTTATTGATTGTCGCGCAAAAGCACGGGGCGTGCGTAACACCATTACCTCAATCGAATCACTTTTATGTTTTGATTTTACGCCCGACAACACGTGGGATAAGTCGACTCTTGAGGAACGTGAATCCTTGGCGTTTAACCAAATTCTTCATGAACCCGAAGCAAGCACAGTTTCCCAGACAATTGCCTTCAAAAGGCAAGCATTTGCTAGCCCGCTGTATATTCTTTTTTCCTCGGGTACGACCGGCAAACCGAAGTGTATTGTGCATGGTGCAGGCGGTACTTTACTGCAGCATATCAAGGAGTTAGCGCTACATTCTAATGTAAAAAATAACGATAAAATATTTTACTACACCACCTGTGGGTGGATGATGTGGAACTGGCTTGCCTCCTCGCTTGCATTAGGTGCCACACTTGTTCTTTATGATGGCTCACCCTTTCATCCCGAGCAATCGGTGCTTTTTGATATTGCCGAGCAAGAATCGATTAAGATTTTTGGCGCCAGTGCAAAATATTACTCCGCATGCGAGAAGTTTGGTCTTGCACCGATTAAAAGCCATCAATTGAGCAATTTAAACACCCTCCTCTCAACCGGCTCACCGCTTAGTCAAGAGAGTTTTGATTACCTCTACACGGCCGTTAAGGCAGATGTATGCGTATCAAGTATTTCCGGGGGGACAGACATTGTCTCCTGTTTTGCGCTCGGCAACCCCACCTTGCCTGTCTATCGGGGCGAACTTCAGTGCGCAGGCCTTGGGATGGATCTCGCCTTTTTTGACGATCATGGGAACACACTGCCTAAAGGCAAAGGTGAGCTGGTCTGTCGCAAAAGCTTCCCCTCTATGCCCGTGCACTTTTGGAATGACCCAACGGGCGCGAACTATCATGCGGCCTACTTTGAACGCTTTGACAATGTTTGGGCCCATGGCGATTACGGTGAATTTAAAGCCCATGGTGCGGGGAATGGGACTGGGAATGGAACTGAGGCTGGCGCAAGCGATACACCCGAGCAGTATGGCGTATTGATTCATGGTCGATCTGACGCCGTGCTCAACCCAGGCGGCGTGCGCATTGGCACAGCTGAGATCTACCGACAAGTCGAAAAAGTGGATGAGGTATTTGAGTCGATCGCCATTGGACAACGTTGGCAAGATGATGTGCGTATTATTCTGTTTGTCCGGCTTCAACCTGACGCGCATTTGGATGATGCGCTGACGGCCAAGATCAAAGCGAGTATTCGCGATAATGCCACCCCCCGCCATGTGCCAGCGAAAATCATACAAGTTGAGGATATTCCGCGCACCCGAAGCGGTAAAATCGTTGAACTTGCAGTGAACAAAGTCGTGCATGGCGAAGCGGTGAATAACACGGAGGCACTGAGTAACCCAGAGGCGTTATCGCTTTATAAAAATCTACCGGAGCTCAGCAGTTAACGATACTATGCTAAGCATGTTGTCCTCGACTAAATATACCAACTCACCCTAACAGCCGACCGAAGCCTGAGATGCCTATGAACGCCACACAATACAAAGTAAAAAACGCACGGTTAGGCTTATTTGCTAGAGCGTTCGCGCTTAGTACGTTCAGCACGCTCAGCACTTTAACAATTGCAGAACAAGCTAGCGACAAATTTGAGCCAGAAGCGGCGAGTGAATCGATCATGAGCAATGAAAAATACGCGCTCGCCTCAGAATTTATGCTGGTGACCGCCCACCCTGCCGCGACAAAAATTGGTTATGACATTCTTAAAAACGGCGGCAACGCGGTTGATGCGATGGTTGCCGTGCAAGTGGCACTTGGCTTGGTTGAACCTCAATCTTCAGGCTTAGGCGGCGGGGCTTTCACCCTTTATTGGGATGCGACCTTAAGCAAGCTGACCAGCTATGACGGCCGCGAAACGGCGCCACAACAGACAGATGAATCACTTTTTTTAGATGAAAATGGCCAAGCATTAGGCTTTTTCGAGGCAGTCGTGGGCGGGCGCTCTGTCGGCACACCCGGCACAGTCAAGTTGCTTTGGGAAATGCATAAACAGCATGGCTCGGTGCCTTGGGATCGGTTGCTACAACCGACAAGAGCGCTTGCAGAAAAAGGGTTTGAGGTGGGTCCACGATTAAGTGCTGCATTGAAAAGAGACCGCGAGCGTTTAAAAACCGACAGCGAGGCCTTTAATTACTTTTTCCCAAATGGGCAAGCTGTTCAACCCGGTGTGAAGCTCGTAAACAAAGACTATGCGCAAACCCTCATCCTACTTATGAAACAAGGTGGTGATTATTTTTATCAAGAACCATTCGCCCAAGCGATCGTCGATAAAGTAAGCAATGCGGCAAACCCCGGCTTACTCTCGCTGCAAGATTTTAAACGTTACAACATCGTAGAGCGCGCGCCCGTTTGCAATGTATTTCTACGTTACGAAGTCTGCGGCATGGGCCCGCCAAGCTCGGGCGCCTATGCGGTTAATCAAATATTAATGCAACTTAGCAACACCAATTTTTTAGAGCTCGCGCCAGAATCCGCGCAGGCCTGGCACTACATTCATGAAATGACGCGTTTAGCCTTCGCTGATCGAGGCGTTTACTTAGCAGATCCAGACTTTAGCGATGTACCAATTGGACTTCTGGATAAACAGTACGTTCGATCCCGTGCGCAACTCGCCAACCCCATTAATAAAAGCAAAACGTTAGAAGCAGGTAAGCCACCAACTATGCGCACAAGCTATGTGCCATCAGAAAGCTTTGAACAAACCTCGACGACGCATTTCGTGATCGTCGATAAAGATGGCAATATCATCTCAAGCACCTCAACCATTGAAAATGGATTTGGCGCTCGGCTCATGGTGCATGGCTTTTTACTAAATAACGAATTGACCGACTTTTCGTTTAAACCTGCGGGTAAACAGGGGCCCATCGCGAATCGCGTAGAAGCCGGTAAACGCCCTCGCTCATCTATGGCGCCTACCCTCGTGATGAAAGAGAACAAACCCTACCTTGCGATTGGTTCACCCGGTGGATCACGCATTATTAATTATGTTGCCAATAGTCTTATTCGTCATCTCGCCTGGAACACCTCGCTGGATCAGCTCTTTGCGCTGCCACATCAAAGTAATCGTTTTGGTCAACTTGATTTCGAAGCAACTCAATCTGGTCAGGTAAATGAAGCGTTGCTGCGAGACTTAGAAAAAATAGGGTATACGCCGAATATTAAGCCTTTAAATTCAGGGCTGCATGCCATTCGGATGACTGCGGGCCAACTAGAGGGGGCTGCTGATCCTCGCCGTGAAGGCACAGTTGCGGGGCAGTAGTGACGATTTCGAGCGCTCGAATATGATCGCTCATACAAGCCATAAAATCGAGAACTGGCAAGAGGGTTTGCAAAGACGTAAAACCGCGGCCCTCGGTCATGTGCGAAAAGCGGACGCAAATAACACCACGAATTACGCTAACTATTAGACA
>CAJWAD010000047.1 GCA_913020245.1 uncultured Oleiphilus sp. | reverse complement strand
GGTTTTACCGTCTAGTTCAAAACATAAGCGGTATGCATGCAGATAGCACCTATCTGATGCCTCACCTTTATAACGCTGATCGCCCAAAATGGGGCTACCCAATGATTTCATCATCACGCGTAATTGATGGGTTTTGCCCGTTTCGGGGCGCAATAAAAATAACCGTAAAGCCGCGTATGCAGGGTCATCTAATGAAAAACTGGTGAACCTCGTTTTCGCCGGGTTTGCTTTGCTACGCAGCAAGCGATAGCAGCCATTGCGCGCCTTTTCCATATCACCCACGACAAGCCCTTGCTTCTTTTTAGGTCTACTTGCACAGATCGCTAGGTACTCTTTTACGACGCGCTTCTCTTGAAATAGCTTTGAGAGCGTCGCGTTTGTCTCTGCGCTCTTTGCAAAAAGCATCAAGCCAGAGGTGACCCGATCGAGACGATGCACAGGATAAAGTTGCTGAGCAGTTTTTGCAGGGCCCGCATGCCTTTCTAAATCGGAACGATAGGAGCGATTCACCATCGAGACAAACCCTTCACTGCCCTCTTCGTTGTGAAAATTTACGTTGGCCGGTTTGCTTATAACCACGAAATCGTCATGATCAAATACAATCGTGAGTGGAAATTCTGCAGTCAGTTGAAGAGCATCGCTCATGTTGTGGGCACTCCTGCGCAGGTCTTTTTAAGTGCTTAACGCGAGCGCTTCTTGTTGAAAGACCCCGGCGCTAACAGGCGCGCGATCTACCGGAGCGCGATACCGCGCATAAACGTCTTTTGCTAACTTACCCAAGCCATATTTAAAGGGTGATTTCAAAAGTGTGAACGACAACTCTCTTGCCAATAATATCTTAGAGTCATTTATAAACATACTGCCATAAGTGCCTGATATTGCTATTATTGATCGCGATAAATGGAAGTAGTCACTCTTGATCGTGATACCCATCTGATAGGTGTTAGACAATAAGCTTGCGGCGCATGATAAACGCTTAGTGAAGCCTGCGCTTCCCTCTTGATAGAGCGTAAACACGGCAAACCTATCAAGCGGGGTCACTTCTCTCTTTTTTAAGGTGTCTCGAAGTTGCGCGATGAGCTGCGTCCGCAGGGCCTTGTTTTTTTGCTCCTCGGTGCTCATCGCAATCAAACTGTCGGCTAAATTCTCCACATCACCACTCAATGCAGAAAACAGGTAATCAAAAAGCAGCGGCCACTTACCCTGCATGTTCACGACGTTACCCCAGTCTATTAACGACAGATGCGTATCGCCACAAACCATGATATTGCCTGGATGCAAATCGCCATGAAACTCTTGAAATATAAACAGTTGCATGATCACGGTATACATAAAGTTGTCCGCAAGCTGCTGGCGGCGATTGGCATCGTTTACCAGTGAACTCGAGGCAATCAACTCAGCCATTGATTGCGCCTGATCGACATATTGCATTTCTAGAATACGAGGGCTTGAACGGTATACCTCGGGTACCGACCAGCCTGTGAAACTCTGAGCGCGCTCATGAAAACGCTGTTGAGTATGCGCTTCCGCAACAAAATCTAACTCTTGCTCAAAGCCACGGGTAAATTCGCGAAGTTGTTCTGACATGGCGCCCAAAAATGGCTTAAGCTTTGAGTGCGGCGCCCAATACTGACTGCTCAAAATCATCAGCTCAATAGCAAGGGCGCCCATCGAAAATTCACGTTCAAGATTATGACGCGCCACCTTAACAATAACGGGCCGCAGTACTTCTTTTTCGCCTATTAAAAAGGGTTTTTTGGCGAGGTAAACTGAACCAATTGATCCCGATTTGAGTGGTTTACTTACATCAAACCCGTAAAAAATACCCTCTGGCTGTTCTCCATAAGACTCGGCAAAGGCCTGCCTCACCTCTTCTTCGGTCATCGGTGAAACATCTTCTTGAAATACTTTTAGTTCTGCTGCTATTTCTTCGGGAAGAAAATCAGCGCTTGCCGCGGCTACTTGCGCCATTTTTACAAACAATGGACCAAATTCACGCACCATTTTGGCGACTATTTCTGCCTGGGTTTTAAAATCTTTGGGGTCGGTTTGTAGGAACGGTTTGATATACCGAATTGCTTTTATTTGTCGCTTTAAAATAACGATATCACCGCGCAACACACTGACCTTTTGCATCATGTCTTGCATTGCATCGCGATTAAGTCGCCGGAGCTGTTTTAAGTTGTTTATTAGCTCAACGAGCAATGGCTCATACACCACAATCACCGAACGAATAATTTCTAAGTTCAGCTCAACAATACCCTCTAGCTCTGGGCTTTCGATTAATTCTTGGAAAAATAGCCAGAATTCTTCAACGATGGGCTCAGGTATATCAACCGGACTGCGTAACACCGCCTGTTTGACTAAAAACCGAATCAGGTTTTCGGTGCTTTCTTCATTCGGAAGAAAGCTGATTTGACGTAAATAGGCCGTTAAATCGCGAGAATAAGAAGAAATTGGGTGATCATTCAAATCCGCAAAAACTTCATCCAAACAGGTCGCAAGCTCGGTTCTTTGCACGTCTTTGTCATCTAACATTAACCGAAAGATTGGCTTAAAAATGATAGGCAATGCGGCACTGCTTCGGGCAAGACTGGTCGTATTGCGCCAAAGAGAGCCCGATCTTTGCTTTAATTTAACTACACTTCGGTTTGTTTTCGATGTGCCTGACATACTGCGGAATACCTGCGTGCTTTATTCTCTACCAATTTACTCGCTTTGCTCTTAAATACGAGTTCTTTAGTTTGCTGCCCCGATTGTAACGGGTTTAGGAGCATATTTCGCGCCATTAATTGCCTTCATTAAGCCCCTTCGCTACTCTAAGCACAGCTATCGTTAATTAAAGCATGGAGCAAGCTAGCTGACATGAGTGAGTTCTCAATCGTCACATCCTTTTTTATGATTTTCACTGGTGCGGCGGTGCTCGCATCTGTTGCTTTGTATGCAAGGCAACCGTTGCTTTTAGCATATATCGCCGTCGGGGCAATCATTGGTCCCTATGGTTTAAATTATATCTCAGACCCAAAGATCATTAACGATATTGCTGAAATCGGCATCATCTTCCTACTTTTTTTGTTGGGTCTTGATATGCAACCGAAGAGTCTTTTTTCGATGTTGAAAAAAGCCACCTTGGTTGCCCTGCTCAGCAGTCTGGCATTCGCTGCTATTGGCTTCAGTATCGCCCTAAGTTTCGGTTTTAATGAAATCGACAGCTTATTGATCGGCTGCGCCATGATGTTTTCCAGTACAATTATTGGCATAAAACTATTACCTACCACTGTTTTGCATCATCGCCATACGGGTGAGCTGGTCGTCGGCCTACTGTTACTGCAAGATTTAATTGCGATTATTGTGCTGCTACTTTTAGGCGGCCAAGAGACGAGTAGTGGTGAGTTTTCGTTTATGAGCATTTCCATGAGTTTGCTTATGCTGCCCGCATTGCTTGCCTTCTGCTTTCTTAGCGTACGTTTTGTGATCATCCCGCTCTTTGCAAAATTTGATCGTTTTCATGAATATATGTTCTTGCTAGCCATCGGCTGGTGTTTGGGGATCGCAGAGCTAGCCGAGTTTGTTGGCTTATCTCTTGAAATAGGTGCGTTTGCCGCGGGCATCAGTATCGCCACGAGTCCCATTTCTCAATATATCGCCGTCAACCTAAAGCCACTCAGAGACTTTTTTCTTGTATTGTTTTTCTTTTCGCTCGGCGCCTATTTTAACATCGGGCTATTACCAGACATTATTGTGCCGGCCATCGTGCTCACGGTGCTGATGATAGGTTTGAAGCCTCTTATTTTTCAATTTTTACTACGTCGCATCGGCGAAGACAAACAAGGCGCCTGGGAAGTTGGTTTTAGATTAGGCCAAATAAGCGAGTTCTCATTAATGATTGCATTTTTAGCGGTCACGGCAGGTTTCCTCTCAGAAAAAGCATCCATACTGATTCAAGCCACCGCCATTCTGAGTTTTGTATTAAATTCCTACTTGGTCATCTTCCGCTACCCAAGTCCTATTGCGGTAAATGATCGACTAAGAAGAGACTAATGAAGCAACCGGTCATTTTACAAACGGATCACTGTCCGTGTGGCAGCCAAAAAAGTTTCGGTGACTGCTGTGGGCGTTACCTGAGTCGGTCATCAGTTCCAGAAACTGCAGAACAACTTATGCGTTCGCGTTACTGCGCCTTTTTGCTGGAAGATTCAGATTACCTGCTGCATACCTGGCATCACGATGAACGGCCGACGGTGCTTAATTTTGAAAGCGATATCAAGTGGCTCGGCTTAAAAGTTAAAGAAACGAAGGCGGGTACAAAGCATGATAGCGAGGGTTGGGTACATTTTGTTGCGCGCTATCGACAGCAAGGCAAGGGTTCAAGGATTGATGAGTACAGCTACTTCACCAAACAACAGATGAATGGGCAATTAATGTGGCAATATGTCCGCGCAGATTAATCAGCAAACCAGTGTCCTCATTCAGCTGCATATTGCGGCACTACTGCTCGGCGGCACCGCGCAGTTTTCCAAGTTAATCCCCTTACCTGCTGTTGATATCATTTCTTATCGAACACTATTTTGCGGCGCTATCGTGCTGGCCATTGCACTGGCACTTCGCAACCAAATAAAACCAAATTCCCTTCGCGATGGCTGTCTTATATTAATCAGTAGCGTATTGTTTGCGGTGCATTGGTTTACTTACTTTCACGCAATGCAAGTCTCGTCTGTCGCGATCGGTATCGTCTCCATGTTTACCTTTCCGGTATTAACTGTTTTTATCGAAGCAGCGTTTACAAAAAAACCGATCTCTCGCTTTGACCTAACAATGGGCTTATTAGTTTTGATGGGGGTCGTGATTATGACCTCGGGTCTTGAACTGGGTAGCCAGGTTGTATTGGGTGTTTTCTTCGGCCTGATATCCGCGTTCGCGGTCTCTTTTCGTAACGTTATTGTCGGGCAGTATCTGTCTGGCTACTCGCCTTTAACGCTGATGGCTTACCATGGCTTTATCAGCTTCCTAGTAACCTGGCCCTTTACGAGCAGTGATATTACGCAAATAAACCCAGCGAGCTGGCTCTTGATTCTGCTTCTTGCCTCGCTTTTCACGGCGGTGCCTCACACACAAATAACGCACGGGTTACAGCATTATTCGGCAAAAAAAGTATCGATGATTATTAGTTTGCAGGTCGTATACGCGGCATTAATCGCGTATCTGTTGTTAAGTGAAACGTTAAGCTGGGGAACGGTGATAGGCGGCACCTGTATATTATGTGCCGCACTGGGTGAAAGCCTGCGTAAAAAAACCTAACGCATGCCTTTACTGACACTAACCTCACTAAAAATTTTAGTGATCGCCTGCGTGATGCCACGGCTGACTGCGAAGCCAAGTTTGTCCGCAAGATTCTGCTTTTCTTTATAAGCAACGCTATACACATCAGCATCGTTACAGGCTTGCATGATGTATTCATCCGACGTGGCGAGCTCATCGACTAAATTAACCTCTAGCGCACGGCTTCCAAACCAGATATCGCCCGTTGCTACTTTGTCTATATCAACAGCGGGACGACGTTGCGCAACATAAGCCTTAAATAACTCATGTGTATCCTCAAGGTCATCCTGAAATTTCTGACGACCCTTGTCCGTGTTTTCACCAAACATAGTGAGCGTGCGCTTAAATTCTCCCGCGGTCAGCACTTCGTAGTCAATATCATTCTTTTTCAATAACTTATTGAAATTAGGCAACTGCGCAACAACGCCAATTGAGCCCATAATCGCGAATGGTGAGGCAACAATTTTGTCTGCAACACACGCCATCATGTAACCACCGCTGGCCGCGACTTTGTCTACAATAACGGTAAGATCAAGCTCGTGCTTTTTTAAGCGATCCAGTTGCGCGGCGGCCAACCCGTAGCTATGCACCATACCACCCGCACTTTCGAGCTTAACCAGCACCTTATCTTTGGCGGGATCGGCTATTTGAATCACCGCACTCACCGCTTGCCGAAAGGTGTCGACGGCCGACGCTTTGATATCACCGTCGAACTCAAGTACGTAGACCCGTGAGCGGCTTTCAATCGGCGCATCTTTAGACGCCTTTTTGGCCTCTTTTTTCTTCTGTTTATCGGTTTTTTTGTCTTGTTTATCTAGAGCTTTGAGTGCTTCTTTATCTAAAATGTGCGATTCCATATCGCGCTTGGTCTCTTCAATTTCCTCGTTCAGTTTTTCAACTTTCAATTGCGCTTTTTTGGTACGTCCGCCCTTGCCTGCACCGCTAAACGCCGCTGCAAAAATAATTAATAACGCGATTACAACCGTTACCGTTTTAGCTAAAAATACGCCGTATTCATGAAGAAATTCCACTTACCCTCCTAGGTAGCATGACACATAAACATGCCCCGCCATTAACATCGTTATAGTGTTAGTAAGGTCATTTATTATGAATACAAGTGGGACAGTGTTTTTAAGATTCAAACAAGCGTTCGATAGAGTATTGACAAGCCCTCACTAAGCACCTACTCTGCTGCCTGCTGTATTTAATATTTAGGCACATGTGTGTTCTAAATTAACAGTCACTCATACCTCTGCAAGTACCTCGCCGCGTTAAGCGCCAAGATAAAACTTGTAGTCGCACACTTTAATAAATAACGATACGGCTTAGCGCCTGCTAACCTATCTACGGATAATATTAAGGGTAATCTCATGTCTGTAGCAAATACCTTTGAAACACTAAAAGCCAACTTCAATGCTGACGCAGCAGCTGGTGTAGACTTAGTTTTTCAATTCAACATTGAAGACGATGGCAACTACAACCTAACAATTGCGGACGGTACGTGCGAACTCGCTGAAGGTGATCACGATGATCCTTCGGTCACACTTATCATGAACACTGACACATTAAACGGTATTGTCAGCGGTGAAACTGATGGCATGCAAGCGTTTATGGCTGGTCAGTTACGTGCTGAAGGCGACATGATGCTAGCAACAAAGCTAGGTGAATTATTCAGCATGTAAAACCGCGCTGAATGATAAAAAAAGGTGGCATTAGCCGCCTTTTTTATTACGCTAATATTTCAAACATTTTGGCAATAGCCCCTAGGCCAAAGAGACCTCATAACCGATCGATACTAAGCTCTCTTCACTTAGTTTGAGCAACTCATCATTCGTATCAGCATTCATACTCAAACTTTCTAGATAAAACTCTAATGACGATAACGCATCGGCAAGCGTTTCAAGTAAACGTTCCTCCGGCATTTGGTGTGCGTCGAGTAACTCTGATGCAATGCAGCGCATACAAGCGTTTACAATTGCTGCAACGCGGGCACGGTCTGTGATCTTCATGCCGCCTTTCATTGTTTCTAGGGATGCGCTGATATTTGTCAGATGCATCTTATCTCCATCCGATTCAATAAACGCGCTAATGGCACGCTTTGTTAATGCCAAGGCTTGCTTACTTTCTTCAACAACAACACTATGTGCCTCTTTAAGGTAAGCATTTTCATCTGCAGCGTTATCCAACTGGGCTTTTTCTGTGGCACTTGCACCATTAAAACGCTTAATTGTGTTTTCAATACTCAGCACGACATTAGCGGTGATCAGTAACTCTTCTTCTGTTAGCGCATACGCAGCATTAGACCAGCTTGAAACCAGCTCTACTTGGTTTTGTGCACTTGCTGACAGCAAGGGCATATTGAGCATCGTCAAGGTACCTGCCAAGCGAGACAAAGTATCAGAAATATACGCCACATC
The DNA here is from genome assembly GCA_913020245.1 of uncultured Oleiphilus sp. GTDB lineage: Bacteria > Pseudomonadota > Gammaproteobacteria > Pseudomonadales > Oleiphilaceae > PZPK01. The sequence goes on along the minus strand of CAJWAD010000047.1, from coordinate 14,590 downwards.
TTCGTTATCAGGCTGCGAGCCACGCTGCAACAGATCAAGTTTTTCTTTCAAACCCATCAGCTCTTCATTGACCGCTTTTGCCAATGAGGCCAGGACATCATTACCCGGTCCAAATAGTGCGTCCGCCTCCGCTTTGCGCTCTGCTTCGGAATAACTGACCTGAACGCCTAACTGCCCTTTCAGTTGCTGTACTTGTGGGACGTCAGCCCCACTGACGACCAAGGTGAAAATAATTTCGTTTACCAAGCCTGTATCTAATTCCGCATCGGCCGCTGCTTCTCCATTTTTCACCATATCACGCAAAAACCGTTCGATCCGCATAAACAAGCGTTTGCGAACATCGAGCATCGCCAAGCGTTCACTTCGAGAAACATTTGCGAGCAGCGATACCAACGCCCAAAACGGCGCTAAATTATAGCCAATACATAGCCGTGTACTGCCCTCTGTTGCGCGCGCCATAAGACGAAAAGCAATATCCTCATTGCGGCCTTTAAGAACGTCTAAAAGGGCCACTTGATACATATGCCTGAAGCGCGCAGCATGATGCGAAAAATCAGATAAGGGACTGATGTCGTCCAAAGTAAAAACGCTTAATAAATCAACTTTTGCAGGCGTTGCAAAGTCTACAAAATGCGATTCAGAAAACAAGGAGGCCTTCATGACCATTCGGAGACTATTAATGGTCGGCAGTAATAATTCTGGAAAATCTTTTTTGGCGTGTGCCAAATACTCTGTATATTTCTTCAGCATAAATACGGCGTCACTCAAACGCGACAGCAGTATATTTTTATCTTCAGAAGCCCCAACGGGCACCTCGTTAGCGAGCTTAATTGCTTCGTGACAGAGGGTCTCAGCACCTTTCACTTCAACGACCACAAAAATACCGCGAAGCTGATTTAAGCAATCAATACAGTTCTGTAAATCTTCCCCACTATCTCTATCATCGAGAAAGCGTCCCAAGCTCAACTCACAGGTTTCTATGGTTGCATCAATTTCCGATCGAACCAATTCAATAGCATTACTTGTACTGGTTTGTTGTGTCATGGGCTGGATCCTGCGGCGATTGCTCGTTAGCGAGCTATCACGCTTATTTAATATGAAACTAATTGCTAAACGGTCTTACTAAGGTATAGCAGTAATCTGCTTGTTCTCAAGCCTTTCGGACATCGTAAAGGCCTTTAAAAAAATGATAAAAAAGGCCGCACAAGCATCATTTAGTTAACGGCTTTTTACTCAAGGTGCTAACTCGTCCAAACGGTACTTTCACAATTTTTTGACATTGACTCGAGATACTTCGCATGCTCAGAAAGCTCTTCATTTGACGCCTTTACGACATGCAACGCACTACTTCCGTTAATTCGTCGTATGCCGCTAGCTCCTTTTGGTCTATCTTTATTTGCATCGAGCGCCAAATCTGTTTGACCACCACTTAACAGTAAGTAGACATCCGCTAGGATTTCAGCGTCTAGGAGCGCGCCATGCAAGGTACGATGGCCATTATCAATACCATAGCGTTTGCAAAGCGCATTTAAGTTGTTTTTTTGACCCGGATGCTTCTCTCGCGCCATTGCGAGCGTATCGACAACCCCACACACACTATCAACAGGCTTAATAATCGGGTTGAGTAAACCAAATTCGTGGTTAATAAAGCCTACATCAAAGGCCGCATTATGGATAACCAGTTCGGCGCCTTTCACAAAGGCTAAAAACGCTTGCGCGACTTCTGCAAATAGAGGTTTATCCTCGAGGTATTCATTGGTAATTCCATGAATACGAACGGCCTCCTCTTCGACAATACGCTGTGGATTGATAAACACATGGTAGTGATTGCCGGTGAGTTTCCTATTGACCAACTCAACACAACCGATTTCGATGATACGATGGCCTTCTTTAGGATTAATACCGGTCGTTTCAGTATCCAGTACGATTTGTCTCATATTTACTACCCTTTGCTAACGGAAGCCGCACCGATATTGGCCAACTCATCCGCGCGTTCATTGCCGGGATGACCGCTGTGACCCTTCACCCAGCACCATTCAATTTCATGTTGCTCGTTCAAGGTATCGAGTATCTGCCACAGATCGGCATTTTTAACCGGTTTTTTTGCCGCAGTACGCCATTGGTTGCGTTTCCAATTTTGAATCCAACTTTGAATGCCATTTTTCACATATTGTGAATCGGTGTATAGCTTTAAGCTTGAAGGCCGCTTTAGTGCTTTCAATGCTTCAATGGCTGCCATCAACTCCATACGATTATTTGTCGTGTCAGAATCGCCACCATGCAGTTCTTTTCTATGCTCGCCTGCAATTAGCAAAGCACCCCATCCACCTGGACCGGGGTTACCCTTACAAGCACCATCCGTATAAATTTCTATCAAGGAGTTCCCTACTTAAATATGCTTACTGAATCTCTGCCTGCTCTCTCATTTTGGTGCGGTTCGCAACCGGCAGCCCCACCACATTCGTCTGTTTGCGCCAACGCGGTTTAACGTTAATGCGTGAACCAACTTGTTTCTGAGCGAACAGCACGTAATAGGCGCCAAGCGGCACTTTATCATTTAGAAAATTTTCCATCCACGCAAAACGATTAATCAAACCAAGATGATTTACCGGTGGTGCATAAAAATGGTAATGCAGGCCTTCTACTTTAAAATCTAATAAATTACACCAATCTTCCACCCGTCTGCCCGATAGAAACCGATTATTCCAGGGGGCTTCACGTTTGCGAGAAAGTCCGCGACATACCCCCCACAAACTGATTGGGTTAAAACCAACGATAATCAAATTCCCACTCGAACGTAATACTCGCGAAACCTCACGTAGGGTCTGATGCGGATCGGAAGAAAAATCTAGGGCGTGATGCAATATCAATAAATCTGCCGAGTCATGCGTCAGAGCTAATTCCTCACTTGAGGAAATGACTGTGTTCTCCGGCATATCTGGCTCAATGAAAGGGCTAACATTAAAGCGGTGACCTAAATTACTGGAATTACCTACCGGTATTCGATGTGACACGCCAATAGAAGCTTGATGAAAACCAAAACATCGCGACACATAAAAATCAATCACCTTTCGCTGATTAGCGAGCATTGCGCGGCCCAATATACTTTGGAACCAATGCTCCAAAGCCTTCTGTTTTGCTAAATATTCATCATTCATGTCTTACTCAGCTCCGCATTAATTTTTGTTCCGCTTGAAACGCCTCAAAGGCTCGATCATTGTTAAATAATGATCGAGCCTTTTAAATAGTCTAGCCGCTATGCTATCTAACCGCCTATACTCACAAAAAGATCGTGATAACTTTACTGATGGAAGAACGTCATATGCCTTTACGTGTCGAGCCAATTCGTGCCTTTAATGATAATTATATTTGGTGTATCCACAACGGCGCTGAAGCGGTGGTTGTCGATCCGGGTTCAGCAAAAGATACCCTTAATTATTTAGAAGATAATGCCTTAAAGCTTATCGCAATTCTGGTTACCCATCATCACCCAGACCATATTGGTGGCCTCAAACAACTCAAGCAACGTTTTGAATGCGATATTTATGGGTTCGAGCATGCCAAGTATCAACCTATTGATGTTCGACTTGCTGATACACAAAAAATTTCCCTACTCGGCACGCACTTTCAAGTCATCCATGTACCCGGACACACGCTCGATCATATTGCATTTTACTCTCAAAATGATGGCGAACATGCCGAACCCTGGTTATTTAGTGGCGATACACTCTTTTCTGGTGGTTGCGGCAGGCTTTTTGAAGGGTCAGCAGAACAAATGCATACCTCACTTAGCAAGTTGGGCGCATTACCGGATACTTGCCAAATTTATTGTGCACATGAGTACACGTTAAGCAACTTAGCATTTGCTTGCGCTTTCAACCCGAACAACCAAGACCTGCAAACTTATTTGGATGCGTGCCGGGTATTGAGATCTAACGACCTGCCAACCCTACCCTCTACCGTCGGCAATGAACTAAAAATCAATCCATTTTTGCGTATCGACGATCCCGACATCATCAATGCATTAGCGCTTACAGATCAATTACCCGTTAATGATCAATCCAATGCGGTTATGACATTCGCGCACTTAAGAAAAGCGAAAGATAATTTCTAAGTGCTCGTTCGCTTTGCGTTATATTGATTTTCAACTAAAGCCCCGCCTCCTGTCCCTATCGTAATTTGACCAGTGCTCGCAAACTAAATATATTGCTCGGCTAAATTTTAGGTCATCGCTATTGGGTAAAACCGCCCAAACCGCCACATTACGGATTCATGTTTGATCATGCAGATTGCAAGTTTATTAATCGTCATTTTAATTCTTAATGGCTGTGCCTCGTTCCCACAATTAAAACCGATTTTTGATCAAACCGTCAGCCAAACGTCCAGCGAAACACTCGACGCATCCAATAACGTCATACACCCGAGTGCTCATCCTGCCGAGATTGATGAAGATCCATCGGCGAAAATTGACCTATTAAATGACTACGTTGATCAAACAAGGCTCGCCGGCTCGAATAACGTTGTGCCTGAACAGACCAGCCCAGCTCAAGTTATCGACACAAACGTTATTCATCATACAACGCAGAATGAACAAGATTTGCTTGCGCGTATTAGAGATGGCTTTCAGTTTGATTTGAGCATCGAAAATCAACCCATAACCGAGCAATTAAACTGGTTTATTCGCAACCCGAGTTACATCGAGCGCATTTTAAACCGCAGTGAGCGCTACTTACATTATATCGTGAGCGAAATAGAACAACGCGGCATGCCCGCAGAACTCGCGCTATTGCCCGTTGTCGAGAGCGCGTTCAATCCCTTTGCTTACAGCCCGAGTCGCGCTTCAGGCCTCTGGCAGTTTATCCCTAGCACGGGCGATGTTTATGGTATGCGTCGTGACTGGTGGTTTGATGGTAGACGAGATGTTTTGGCATCGACACAGGGCGCGCTAGACTTTTTAACGTGGCTAAGTAAACGGTTCGATGGTGACTGGCAACTCGCCGTGGCAGCCTATAATTCTGGCGCCGGCCGAGTGCAAAAAGCGATTCGACGAAACAGCAAAAAGGGCATGCCCACTGATTTTTGGTCTCTCCACTTACCGAAAGAAACACGCAACTATGTGCCAAAGTTAATCGCGCTCTCTAAAATAATTGCAACACCTGAGACCTATGGTTTTACCTTACGCAAAATTGCCGATCAGCCTTACTTCAAAGTTATACCCATCGGCGGGCAGATAGACCTTGCCTATGCAGCAGAGTTGGCTGGTGTCGACATAAAAGAAATCTATCAACTTAACGCCGGGTTTAACCAATGGGCAACCTCCCCTGATGGCCCTCACCGTTTACTCATACCAATTGATTCAGCGAATAAGTTTTCTAAGAATCTTGCAAACATCCCGAAATCTCAGCGCGTTACCTGGCAGACATATAAGATCAAAGCGGGCGATTCACTTGGGAAAATATCGCAGCGCTATCAAACCACTTCAAGCGTCTTACGAAAAATGAATAGGCTCAAATCGAGTGTAATTTACACCGGCCAAACGATCGTCGTGCCCAGAGCAGATAAAGATAAAAGCTACTACGCCTATAGCCAAGAAAATCGAATTGCACAAAAGCAGAATATAACGAGAGGAAAGAAAACACGACGGCAGTATACGGTGCAGCGTGGCGATACACTCTGGGATATTGCTCGAGCGCATAAGGTAGGGGTAAATAGTCTGGCGCGTTGGAATGCAATGGCCCCCAAAGATACGCTTCGTTTAGGACAGAAACTGACAATATGGTCCAACGAATCACCTAACAATAGCCCAGTAAACAGTCGCCCAACTAATCCGACACTTGCTGACCGTGCACCTTCACGGGTGATGACGCAGCGTATCAATTACAAAGTTCGTAACGGGGACTCTCTGTGGCAAATCGCGAGTAAATTTAATACCAGCGTAAGTCAATTAAAAAGCTGGAACAGCAAAGTTAAAAACAAGAAGTACCTGCAACCGGGCCAAACCCTCACGCTTTATGTAGATATCACCCAAGGTTAGGTCACTTATTTACCCGTCAACACTTCTAGTGCCAACCGACCTTGTAAACAAAATTGTTTAAAACCTTTGAACCGATCCTTATCAAGCGCACCGGAGTTTTGGTCCATGTCTGCATACATGAGACCAATCACTTTACCCCGCGCACGCAAAGGTGCGATAAAAAATGTACTCGCTGCGTTAACTACTTTAAAGTCATCGCCGACTGCGGCGCTCAGCTTTTTAAAATTATCACCCCCAACCCAGCATGGCTCATCAAATTCAAATAATTGGTAAAGGAATGTCGAAGGGGTATTTTCAAACGCTAAACAAAAATTTTCTGCCCATTTTTCGGTGCCCTGCCCAACGACCGACTTCGCACGCATTTGTTTATTGACCCGGTCATTAATTAAAAAAGCAACGCGTTCCAAGCCAACGCCCTCATGTAGCCCGGATAACATTGTTTTAAAAAACGTACCAAGTTGCGCCCCATCGATAATTTGCTGCGTCAGCGCTTGTAGCGCCTCTAACTGAAAATCGGCATTCATCAATTTTACTTGGTTAAGCTCGTCGGCAACCTGTGATGCATCTATTTCTAATTCATCAATTCCGGTTAGTGGTATCAGGTTCTTAAGATCTGAATGCCCAAACTGAGCCAACGCCTCTGAAGTTTCCTGTGCACAACGGGCCACCTCACCTTCCATCGTCTCAACACTCTGGTCTTTAAGCTTGGCTGCTTTAGTGATGGAAGATTTAAACGCCCGATGATGGGAACCCTCTAATGCGGACAAGGCAATTTCATCACCCAGCGCAATTGCGTCTAAACGCTCATCTAAACGCCCTGGCTCATAAATTAAATTAACGAGCCCGTCTATACGCCAACGTTTAAGAAGCATTTTAGACAGTGTCTTAATACTGACCCCTAACGTCTCTTCAGAGGCAACAATGCGCTCACGGAAAGTAGTTGAAAAAGTTAGTCTTTTGGCATAATCCTTCGCATCGGACTTGTCAGAAGCGAGCACGAGTAATTCGGTTAAATGACTCAGCAAAGAGGCAACAAACACCTCCTCTTGTTCATTTTCCTTCATGTGCTGGCACAGGTTTCGAGTCTGGAAGGCGGCATGCAAAGTGGTCGCAATTTGCTGAAGTAGCAATTTTGATGGCGCACCTTCTAACACAGTTTCTAAAATCTTTATCGACATGCACACACTGCGAATATGTTTAAACCCAATATTGACGATTGCCCTGCTCACCGTCGTGACTGGCACAGTGCCTGGGTTAAATTGAATCGAATTACCAATACGGATGATATGCGACGTTAAACGGGCATCTTTTAAGATGGTTTCCGCGAGCTGATACGCAGATGACTCATCATCTGCAGTGATACGATCAAGCTCTTTAAGCAAGCTCGACAGAACAGCCGCTTGATTCCCCTCGAGCAGACGAATCCAGCCATGTAATCCACGAAGTTTAGTCATTAAAATAGTTAGTCAGTTGAGATAACTATAAGTCTAGCAATCGTTTGAAATTTGACTCATAAAATGTGCATTTAATTTTATCGGGTGGTAACCAATTTGCCTTGATTAGTAGCCACTTAGCTAATATTTTCGATAAGAAAACCTGCATTAACCTCAGGTATTCCAACGTGTTTTTATTACCTAAATTCGGCTACCACACAGTATGGTGCTGAGTCTTTGTAATACGCCATAAATCGCAGTATTCAAACGTTTAAATTTAAACTGCCAACGCCACGCTTATTTTTTTGTTTCAAATGCAGCCACAACGGCTTGCGATCGTCGCGTACCGCAAAAGGTTATCGCCGGGTCGCATCCACTGATTTTACGCTCACATCAAAGCATGTTTTGCCTAGCGGCAACGTGAGATTAAAAAAATCTCCAATTTCAATAACGTGCGTTCCTTTCTCGAGTGCATACTCGAGCGATTCACTATTTCCATTCGGATTACGGGCAACTGCAAGCAACTGGGTACTTTTAAACAATTTTATTTCTGGATCGCGACCAAAGTCACCCAACACATCAATACGGTATTTTTTTCCAGCCCCCTGCTCGCCCACATTAAACTTTACATACTGACGTGCGCCCAATTTATTATTGTTGTATTCAAGCGTCATAAAATCATCGATGCTGCAAACTTCTATACTACTACCATTTAGTTGAATCTCTTTGTAGACGGGCAACGTATCAGAAACACCCGCATCATTGCGCTCATTTGACCCAAATGCATCTAACTCAAAAGGATTGATCTCATTTGCCAACAGTAAGTCTTGAATAGTTAACTCAGCAGTTGGATGCACCTCTAAAAAATGCGTCAGAAATGCAAAGATACTCATCTTCGCACCATATTGGTCTAAATCACCACGCATTAACTCTAGCAAGCCCGTCAAACCGATACTCATGCGATCCAGCCCCCCATTATTTTCGTCAGCGAGATCATAGAGTATCGACGCGATGGTAAATTCGTTATACCAGCCAAGGGTCTCCGGCTTTTGAAACTCAACATCAAAACTGAATCCCTTATCCAAGTTGCCTTCCCGGTAGACCGAGTCATCTAATACAAGCGCGGCGAAGGCGCTGGCAAAACCCTCGCTAAAGGCAACACTCATATCTAAATAATCACTGATTAAATGCCTTCCACCCACAGAGTTAGTGACTGAAAATATATCATCAAAAAAATGACCAAATTCGTGTGCAATGACCTGTTCATTATATTCTTGTGGACGGTCGCCGTACTTGCCCACTAGCACTATTTCATTCCAACGATAATAAGTACCACCCACCTCCCCCTTGTCAAAATCACCTCTTTCCGATACATTTTCGGCGCTCCAATAAACAGCTAAGTTGGGGAAAAGTGCAGTGTCATCCCAGTCTTTTCTAAGCACTTTTTTGACATGGGTTAAGGTATCAAGAATCGCAAACGGCGGGGCGCTGCGCGCATCAAACGTCGTTGAAAAATTAATAATACCGATACTGACCCAAGGATCAGACGACGTTGGAGCGGCCTCGAAATCAGCAAAAACTGTCAAGTCAAATACCTCACTGTCTAAGGTATATCGCTGATATTCACCTAAGGTTTCATCATAAGCAGTATTATTTAAAACTTGAATCCAGCCTCCAGTACCAAAATGCTGGGCCGAAGACACGCGCACTGTTACTTGCGGATACAGGGTTGGGTCTGGAAAAGCAAACTGATAATTCCCAAAAATATCCGACATTGTCGTCGCAATCACACTATCATCGGTTTCAGAAATTAACTCTACCAAGACCTTTTGGGTAGGCTGCAAAACAATATCACTATTATCCCAAACACTGGTTTCACGATTGTGCCTGACACGTTCATGGTTAATATTACCGATTATTGCTAATTGGTCGGCTAAAAATGGGTAGAGGAAAGGAATAATTGTTACCACATGTTGGGTTGTGGTGCGTTGGTCATCTGCATCTGTCACGCTCAGCTCAAAAACTAGCTGCTGTAATGATGAGACCTCGGGGGCTCGAATGGTTAAGGTAGCACTTGAATTATCAAATAGCTCAATAGGAGGTCCACTTAGTTGACGCCATTGATAAGACAACTCACTACCTTCTTGGTCAGTGGCTTCTGCTTTAACTTGGTATGCCTCGCTCGATAGTGAAAAACCAACCGGCATGGGTTTGATTCGTGGCAGCGCATTAACTTGCTTATCCGCGCCGAGTTCTTCAGTGGTTATATCTGAACTACTTTGATTATCACTTAACACGCTAGGAGATATGGCATCCCCTGCACCACCAGAACACCCAAATAAGAGAGTGCTAACCAATAAGCAAGGTATTACGGCTGCTTTACTCATCACAGAACTCGATTTGATCCAAATAGCTAACATAAAGAAGCGCACACCTTATTGCAAATGATAATTACTTGCAATAAGGTGTGCGGTAAATTCATAATTCAAAATCGCAATCATGCAAAAGCTCCGTTTTTTTCTAGTAATTAGTACCTTTAGTGCTCTATTTCCAGCGCATTTAATTGCTGACGAACTTTTATTTTGGGCTGAGGCCGCTCGTAGTCATTTAAATGAAGATGGCCTTATGAAGCAGACCAGCGCAAACTTTGAAGGTGAAAACTATGACACGAGCTATGCAATCGGCGCTGAATATAAGCTATATGAAGGCTTAACCGTTGGCGTGTCAGCGGGCTCTCACGGGGAATTTAAACAGTCCAGCAATGCGGCACAAGTTGAAAACTGGCGTTTTAAAGACAAATTTTTGGCCATACACACTTCGCTAAACGTATGGCACGATGATCTAAATAGTTTATCTACCGAACTCGGCCTAGGTGCGGCTTTCGTCGAGCAACGCTATCAGACAAGTATCGATAATTTAAAATCTGATGATACTGTTTTTCAGCAAAGCATTGGCTTATTTGCCACCAGAAAAATCCTTTTTGTACAGCCAGATATTTATGCGGGGCTTGGCTGGCGCTATACGCACTACGAGCTTGAAAATACGCAACGAGACTTTAATATAGGCTTCAACACGTTCTTTCTGCGTCTGGTAACCATTTTTTAAGCCGACCTTACGAACATACCGATTTTCGCTCTAAACCTAACGAAAATCCTCGTCCTTCAGTTGCAAAAAGGTAAGACGTTTATTTGCAAAATACGTTTGACGTCTACCAAAAAAATTGCTGTCTATAACCATTGAATGCTCTGTTTTATCTAGCCTCAGCGCGTGCATACACGTATCCTTATAACTTATCATGAGTCTCAAAAAAGCGTTTGTACAAGCTCTCAACTTGATCTTTAATTGCCTCGATTTGCACTGACGCCCTAACGGATAGAGTTAATATCATGACAACGTACGCGTATAAAAAAAAGCGTGTCCGTGCTTAGAAATTTTTAAATACGAATTATAGGTTAATAGGTAATACTCACCGCATGAGCAGTTTTAAAGAAGTTCAACACACCCCAATGATGCAGCAATATTTTTCGATTAAGCAGGCGCATCCGCTTGAACTGGTATTTTACCGCATGGGTGATTTTTACGAGCTATTTTATGACGACGCGAAAAAAGCGGCAGAATTACTCGATATTACCCTAACCGCACGCGGTAAATCGGGTGGTGAACCTATTCCGATGGCCGGCGTACCCTATCATGCGGCAGAAAACTATATCGCTAAATTGGTGCGTGGCGGTTTATCTGTTGCCGTTGCCGAGCAGATCGGCGATCCATCGCAAAGCAAAGGCCCAGTCGAGCGAAAAGTGGTGCGTGTCATGACGCCCGGCACACTCACTGATGAAGCCTTCCTCGAAGAAAAATCAGATAACCTACTCTGTGCGATTCATTTTTCAGGCGACGATTCATTCGGGCTCGCTTGGATGGAGTTAAGCGGCGGTCAATTCAGCGTTGCCGAACTAAGCTCTTTAACCGAACTTCAAGCCGAATTAGAACGACTTAGACCCGCAGAGACACTTATTAGCGATGATTTCCCATTCGAAGAAAGTCTAGACTTGAGAAATGGTGTGCGTCGACAAGGGCCGTGGCTATTTGATCACCAAACCAGTGAACGACTGCTCAATAAACAATTTAAAACTCAATCGTTAAGCGGCTTTGGCTGCGCAGAAATGCCTCTGGCGATAAGTGCAGCCGGCGCACTTTTACAGTTTGTACAAGATACACAGCGCAACGAGTTATCCCATATACGCGGGTTAACTCGCGAATCGCGTAGCGAAGCCATACTGCTCGATGCGGCGACGCGAAAGAATCTAGAAATTGATATGACGATCGCGGGCGACACACACTATACGCTCGCTTGGGTAATGGATCGTTGTCGCACCGCCATGGGCAGTCGGCTCCTTAAAAGATGGTTACATCTGCCTAGCCGAGATCGAAATCTTATTACCGCGCGTCAACTGATAGTCGGTGAATTACTCAACAACTATATGTTCGAGCCTATCGCCGAGCTGCTTAAACAAGTCGGTGACATTGAGCGCATTCTGACCCGCGTTGCGTTGCGCTCTGCGCGCCCCCGAGATCTGAGCCGACTGCGCGACACGTTAATATTATTACCTGCTCTACAGGCAGAATTAAAACCGCTTTCAAGCCCGATGGCGAATACCTTAAAAACGCATATTTCTGAACATCCGGCGCTTGCTCAGTTATTAGAAACGGCCATCATTGATAACCCGCCCGTTGTAGTGCGCGATGGTGGTGTCATCAAAGAAGGCTATGACGCTGAATTAGACGAGCTCAGAGGTTTAAGCGAAAATGCAGGGCAATTTCTCATTGATCTTGAAATCCGTGAGCGAGAACTCACGGGGCTGAGCACCCTAAAAGTTGGCTATAATCGCGTGCATGGCTACTTTATTGAGATTAGTAAAGCGCAAGCGGGCGAGGCACCGGTTACCTATGTACGCCGTCAAACTTTAAAAAATGCAGAACGCTTTATTACGCCGGAACTAAAAGAATTTGAAGACAAGGCCTTAAGCGCAAAAAGTAGAGCATTAAGCAGAGAGAAAATACTGTATGAAGAATTGATCGATCTGCTGATTCAATCCCTGACGCCATTAAAAACTTGTGCCGACGGTTTATCCGAGCTCGATGTTCTGAATAATTTTGCAGAACGCGCACAAAACCTGGATTTATGTCAGCCACAATTTACGGATGAGCCAATCATTACCATTGACGGCGGCCGTCATCTGGTTATTGAAAGTTTAATCGACGAGCCATTCGTGCCGAATGATTTACGATTAGATAATTCACGAAAGATGCTGATTATAACCGGACCCAATATGGGAGGTAAGTCTACCTACATGCGACAAGTCGCCCTGATCGCACTGCTATCAGGCACTGGCTCCTATGTCCCCGCCACAAGTGTCTTGCTCGGGCCTATTGATCAAATTTTTACACGTATGGGAAGTGCCGATGACACCGCAGGTGGTCGCTCAACGTTTATGGTTGAGATGACCGAAACCGCCAATATTCTTAACAATGCAACCGACCAAAGCCTTGTATTAATGGACGAGGTTGGTCGAGGCACAAGTACCTTCGATGGACTGTCTCTCGCCTGGGCTTCGGCTAAACATTTGGCTTCGTTAACGAAGGCGTATACGCTATTTGCTACCCATTATTTTGAACTTACTGAACTAGCAGAACAACTTGAGAACACCGCCAACGTTCATCTGAAGGCGACCGAGCACGAGGACCAAATCATCTTCTTACATTCCGTAATGGAAGGGGCCGCGAGCAAAAGCTACGGCTTACAAGTTGCCAAATTAGCGGGCGTTCCAGCTGAGGTAATAAAGAACGCAGAGCAACAATTGCAATCACTTGAACAGGAAAGCCTTGTTGCCTCGCAGGCGAATGGGGATAGCGCAAGCATTCCGTTAACACAAAGAGAAGAAACAACGGTTATTCAACCGGACATGTTTCATCGTGAGCCATCGCACGTTGAAGAACAACTCAAAGGCACGGATGTTGATACTCTCTCACCGCGCGATGCGTTAAACTTGTTGTATGAATTAAAATTATTACTTTAGTTTGCGAGGCATGAGCCACACAACTTGATCAGTCTGGTGCCTAGCTATAGAATATGCCACCGAAATATGGCGGTCTGCGATCGGTGCGGTGATAAGCACGACCTTGAAAGAAAGTTTACGACGACAGACAAAATCGCCAATTAAAGAGACCAAAGCTCCGAGAATTTAATATGACATTTGTTGTGACTGAAAACTGTATTAAATGCAAGTACACCGACTGTGTAGAAGTTTGCCCTGTCGATTGCTTCTACGAAGGCCCTAACTTTTTAGTTATCGACCCTGACGAATGCATTGATTGCGCACTATGCGAACCTGAGTGCCCGGCTAATGCGATTTTTTCTGAAGATGAATTACCCTCAGATCAAGTCAAATTTATTGAGTTAAACGCAGAGCTTTGTCAAACCTGGCCCAACATCACCGAACAAAAAGATGCGCCAGCGGATGCAGATGAATGGGACGGTAAACCCGGAAAAGTAGAGCTTTTAGTAAAATAGAGCACAAACTGGTAGTCAACCCTTTAAGAAGGCCTAGGTGTTTTGCCCACGCCTTTTTCTACATACAAGTGTACAAGTTATTTATAGCTGACTCGCTGCGAATTGATACCCGTCGTCAGAAAACCCTGCTCCGCAAGCCACGCGAAAGCGCTTTCGTCGAGCTCAAAGCGACGGCGCACAATTGAACCAAAATTATCGGGTATCATCTTGTTGAGTTGATATCTTTTGATCTTACTGGGTCGGTATACATGTGCAATGTGCGTAAGCTGGTGGTCGCGTGCCCATTCAATAAACTGCCGTATTACGGGCTCGATTTCAGGAACACCCAATTCCCAATCATCAAAATACGCGACTTGCGCCCACTTATTACCATCTAAGAGCGGGGAACACGCCCGCTTGAACTGCTCAGAAAATTCAACGGCTGTTTCGCGGTTCCAGCTTCCGTTGAGATAGACGCATACAACGCGAGCGTCTCGCCATATTTTAAATTCACCATGTTGTTGCATTACAAAAACCTCCAAACCATAAGTTTAGGATTAGCGATGCTAATGACTG
>CAJWAD010000046.1 GCA_913020245.1 uncultured Oleiphilus sp. | reverse complement strand
ATGATCTCTACAATTTGGTGTTATCAAAAGTAACTGAGCCCTATTCTCGCAAGCGAACCGAAAATTACAAGCAGCACACGGAAAAATCTGGATTAAAGCGATTATCCGTCTAACTCAAGCTACCGCAGTGCGCTGACTTAAACGGATAATCTCTTTCATCAGCTTGCGACGCTTTATCATATCTGGCCGTGCCATACCCATCTTCTCAAGAAAGTTAATGGTGCTAATATGGCGACCGAAATCGGCAAAATAGCTACTAAAGCTACTCAAGCGTACCCAAGCATCTAAGGCGCTGCCCATCAGCAGCGCTTTTGCATCTTGATGAGAAAACGGATCGAACGTTTTTTCAGGTACCAAAAAGGGCTCTTGCACCGAAAAAACTTGGCCATCGATCGCATAACGCTGAATGACAAATTCCAGAATTCGTGCCGCCAGTAACCGTTGCCCTGCACTCTGCGCGACGCGGGCATAACTTAGAAGCCTTTCAGGCCTCGATTCTTTTCCGGTCTGTGTTTGCGCTATGACATACTTCATGGCACTCATCAATGCAGCGTAACGAACACCGAGTGCCTGAGCCAAATCATGACTAAGTGCAAAATGTAAAAGCATTGACTGATAGTCTTTATCTTCTATATTGAGGTCTCTGTTAAATTTTAAGGCGGGCAAACTAGGTTGCTCCGGCTGCTGGGCTAACTTAATTGTATGACCCGTCTCCCGCTGCCTTAGCAATAAACCTCTTTTACTCAATTTATCAGCCGTTTCCATGCGCATGGCAAATAAGTTTAATTGAAAATGATCTCCGCTTGCATCTTTACGGTACGGTAACAAAGCACCTAGACTAGTGTTATAAACATAAGATGCCATGCCTAACGCTTCAAATGCATCGATAAGCTCAACATTCACGGTATCAAGATGCATCAATTCATACATCACAACAGGGGAATTTTCCGCGAAGAACTGTTTTCCTCCAGCAAGGATATTTATCTCTTCGCCCTCTGCATCAAGTTTCACGAAATCAATGTTAGACCAATTCAGCGTTTCAGAAGCAGCATCGAGTGTATTTAGCTCAACAACTATTTCGCAGGTACTTTGATCGCTATCAGTCAGCGAATTCAACTCTGAGCTTTTAGCAATATAAAACGTTGCTTCACCCTGCTTATCAGATAAACCGGCCTCAATCACGGTGATATTGTTGTAGCCATTTTCAACAACAGTCTCAGTGAGAGCTCTAGCAGTATCAGGCGTTGGTTCAAAACACCAGATAGAGCCAAGTACATGTTGTTTATTTGATCGCATCGTTTGCGCCATGGCATTCGTGTACAAACCATAATTTGCACCGATATCAAGGATATTCATATCTGGCGTAACAAAACGACGAACAAAGTCTATCTCAGGTTCAAACCAATCGCCCTGCTCTTCTAAGACAAACGGTGTGATTCGCTTCAAGTCTGAGGGAACAGAAATTTTAGTTCCGTCATTTAGTTTCACGAAATAAGTATCTTTGGTCATAACTACGTAAGTACAGGGTGATGTGCGGGGCGCGGATTGTATCAAACAACTTATGAATGGAAAGCACGAATTATCGACTGAAACGTGATTTTACAAATGGAATGGAATATCCCATATTAAATGGCGAACACAAAAAGATTTATATGCGTTATTTAATGCTATTAAAGAATTTTCCAGCGGTACGATAACTCTATTACAAAGAGATTAATCGAAAGTATTTTCAAAAAATTGTCGGATATTGAAACCCAATGATGCAGAAAATAAATCACTCCCAACTGCTAGTGTTACTTATCTGGCCCCTACTTATCTCACCCTATTTGAAGGCAGAGGAAAGCCAATCTGGCTTGGCGGAGACACCCACAAACGAACTAAATACATTAGGGTCTGTAAACAAAGATAGCTCAGTTAACGGGGACAAACTCAGTGAGATAAAATTGAACTCACATGCCTATTTACAGGAAGTTCTTGCAGCAGATTTACCGGGCAACCAGGTTGTATGGCTGGAAACGCGCTACAGCAATTCAGAAAATACCGTCAAAATACTCGCCTTAGAAAACCCACCAAAAAATACAAACATTGAGGGTGCAGTATTATTATTGCATGACGAGGGGCAGCATGCCGCCTGGCCTTCACTGCTGGGCGGGCTGCGCGAAGAACTACCCTATAAAGGTTGGTATACCTTGAGTATTAACTTTCCGCGTTTAGATAGCTACAGAATACCAGAGCGGGAGCTTCCCATTAAAAAAGCGGATACGTGGGAAGTATCCTCACCAGAGCAGCTACGGCTCAACAGCAACCTATACGCAAGAAATGGGGCCGAAGAATCAGAAAAAAATACTGCAAGCGAAACAGAAGCATTAGATAAAAAGCCTGATTCAAAACTCAAACAAACCTTACAAGAAACGCCTTACGGCACTAAAGCACTGGCACACGTTCAAGCCGCTATGGACCATATTGCGGAGCGTGGCTACCAAAATGTCATTATAATCGCATACAAAAGCAGCGTGGAAATAGCACTTCAATATATACAACCCTTGTCAGCCGATATCGAAGACAAGGGCTTCGGCCTGATCATGATTGATCCAGAAATATCCAACGACTACCAGGAAAATATGGGCAAGGCCTTAGGTGAGAATTTCCAAGCACCAATTCTAGATATCGTCGACAAAGCAAGCTCAGCTAAAAAAATGGCCGCTAAAGAGCGGAAAGCGAGCGCTAGACTATCGGGCTCACTGCTCTATCAACAGACGTTTATTAGTACTATTTCAGAAACGTCGCGAGACAAATCGTTGATAAAACGCATCTCAGATTGGCTCGCAAAATACGCCCCTGGTATGACAAGCGAAACTTAGTTCATTGCCTTATTTGCAATTACATTTAAGCTAATCGGCACGCCGACAAACTTATACTCACTACTATCATCAAATAAACCAAATGATTTCACTCTTCGAACGTCCACAAATTGCTCATCCATCAGAATATTGGCAAGAAACTCAAAGTTTAAGCCAACCTTATGAAAGTCGTACTGATCAACATGCGCACCAAACATCATGATCATGATTTTCCAGCGATGAGCAGTATCTAATTGCTTTTTATCCATCATCATGGCGCACAAAATATCCAAATCTGGCACGCTGACCATCATCTTTCCGCCCGGCTTTAATACCCGATACCACTCTCTCAATACAGGCCTGAGTTCGCCACGAAAGTCGAAATGCTCTACTACATGCGACGAATAAATTTCAGAAAACGTGCCGTCTTCAAATGCAGATAGGTCCATGGCATTCATGACATGGTCCACACCATCGAATTCGTTTGCGTTTAGAATTTCCCAACCTTCTTTAACTTGCTTACCACCAATATGGAGCTTTCTAATCATTGTGATTCTCTACAAATACGAAAAGTGTAATGCATTTTTTGTTACAAATATGCGACCCTCATAGCACACCAGCCACGAACTAAATATAAAGTGCGCATGAAATTTAGTACATAGCGGGGTTATCTTTCTCCAGTAATCACCTCAAGACGCGCAATTACCTTTTCAAACTCTGCCAGCACATCGAGCCGGCTTTGTTGCTGCATTGCAATAACCTGCATGGCGACCGTTTTATCTTTTTCTAAACCGTTGAGTTTCACGGTTAGGCGATCCGGCACACCCATTCCCTTTCGTTGCAGTTCTGCCGCCCTTTCTTCAAGCTCGGCAACCTGGCGTTCGATAGACTCAATCTTCGCCTCATTAGATTTAATTAATCCCTCGACATCCTCTATCTTACGATTTAACACACGTATAGCATCTTCGGGTTGACTGTAGAGTTTAAGTAATTTCCGATCAATTTCGTCTTGCCTCTTTTTATCAAGCTCTGCTTGGCGCTCAGCCTCAATCTTGGCATCACGCATTTCAATTTGTGACACGGTCAAAGCAGGTGCCACGCGTTCAACCACACGGCCCTTGTCGTTGATAATTTCGTACCCTTTCGAGACAAGTTCAGAAGGAATGGTAAGCGCTAAAACCGTTTTACCGTTTTCATCCTTGTATCGAAAATACTGTGCAGCTTCAACGCTGCTAGTCCATAAGACGAGACTTAACAGCGTAACACCCACTTGGGATAGCGTCCTTTTCAACTCCATGCACTGCTTACCTTGATTAAATTCACTGAACTCATACTTTTTAGTCTAGGTACTTTTCCTAACCACTCAAACTTCTTATTATGCGCAACGTTAAAAGCAGCGAGATTCACACCCTTGGAGCAAATGATAGAACAAATGGGCCTATTTCTCACGGCCTTCGTGGCAAATACACTCAGCGCCCTATCAGGAGGCGGGGCAGGTCTGTTGCAATTCCCTATTCTGCTATTTCTTGGGCTCAATTTTACAACTGCACTTGCCACACATAAAATTGCCAGCGTTGCACTGGGCGTTGGCGCCAGTATTCGGCACTTTCGCAGCACAAAGTTCGACAGAAACAATGTTATCCACTTACTCATGTTTGGGTTACCCGGCGTAATAGTTGGCGCGTACCTGGTACTTGAGATCCCTGAGCGTATTGCTACGTTCAGCTTAGGGTTTTTAACACTCGGCCTCGCTGTTTACTCCTGGCGACAACCGAAGTTCGGCACACAATTAATTCATAAAGAGTTTAACTTGCGCCAGCGCCTAATCGGCGGCTCGATCGTATTTATAATCGGCGTGATGAATGGATCGTTAACTTCGGGGACAGGCCTTTTTATGACCATATGGCTCGTTAGGCACTATGGCTTTGATTATAAATTGGCGGTCGCGTACACAATGATTATAGTCGGGCTGGCATGGAACGGCACCGGCGCCCTAACCTTAGCACTCCAAACCTACGTGGCATGGGACTGGTTACCCGCGCTTATTTTAGGCTCAGTCCTAGGCGGCTTTCTCGGCGCTCACTATTCGATAAAAGGCGGAAATCATTTGATAAAGCGCTGTTTCGAATTCATTACGGCGTCACTGGGCACCTCTCTATTACTGAAGGCCTATTATTTGTAATAGGCCTTCAGTAAACATTAGACACCGTAACGACTGCGATAAACGGCGACCGCTTCAGCATGGTGAGACAAACTAGCGTCGTCGGAAATAAAATCTAATACCTGCCCTAAGTTAACAATACTTGTGACCGGAATATTGAAGTCACGCTGCACTTCTTGAATAGCTGACAAGTCACCTTGCCCGCGCTCTTGACGGTCAAGCGCGATAACTACCCCGGCCGGTTCCGCAGCTGCCGTTTTTATAATCTGAATCACTTCCCGAATCGCGGTGCCCGCTGTGATCACATCATCAATAATCATAATCTTGCCAGACAATGGCGCACCCACAATGGTCCCGCCCTCTCCATGCGCTTTCGCTTCTTTTCGATTAAACGCAAAGGGTGTATTAATATCATGCGTTGTAGATAAATTTACAGCGGTGGCTGACGCTAATGGAATACCTTTATATGCTGGACCAAACAACACATCGTAATTTATCTCCGCATCAATTAAGGTTTGCGCATAAAACTTACCTAATTGAGCGAGAGATAACCCGTCATCAAACAGGCCAGCATTAAAAAAATAAGGACTAATCCGTCCTGACTTCAGGGTAAACTCGCCAAACCTAAGAACGTTTTTCTTGAGAGCGAACTCTATAAAGTCGCGTTGGTGTGCTTTTAACAATTGTTTTCCTTGCATTAGGCGTGCCCAGTGTGAAATTTAATGTTTTCTCTTTTCAAAAAATGTGAAACAGGTATCATACCACGCGATTAAATTTAGGGGCAGTTATGCGTGTAGTCACTATAAGTGTTAACGGTCTGAAACAAGCTGCTGAAAAAGGCTTTTTTGACTGGCTACAAGAAATCGATGCCGATGTCATTTGTGTGCAGGACATCCAGGGCAAAGTGTACGATTTTGATGATGAAATTTATCATCCCGAAGGCTATCAAGCTTATTTTCTGGATGCTGAAAATCCCGAGGATGGTGGTGTTGCTTTGTACACGCGCTACATGCCAAAAGCCATTATGTATGGGTTCGCCTACGAGCCCGCAGACCGACAAGGGCGTTTTATTCAGGCAGATTTTGAAAATGTAAGTGTGGCATCGATGCTAACACCCTGCGCATTAGGTAAAGAATCTCAGCAAGATGAAAAAGACACGTTTCAAACAGCCTTCAAAGACCACTTAGAAAAATGCCTACGTAAGCGCCGTCAATTTATATTTGCAGGCAACTTTCAATCTGCGCACCTAGTGATGGATGCGAGTCCCAAATTCCTCCAAATGAATGTGAGTGGTTTCTATGCTCATGAGCGTGAGTGGTTTGACAGCGTGTTTGATGAACATGGCTACGTCGACGCATTCCGAGCTAAAAATCTGAATAGACATGAGTACACATGGTGGCCGGAATGGGCTGAAGACTGGCAAAAAGACGCCGGCTGGCGAACGGACTATCAAATCGCAAGTGCCTCTGTCAAAAACCTAATTGAGGACGGCTTTATTGACTATGACACTCGGTTCTCAGATCATGCACCATTGATCATTGATTATGACATTATCATGTCATAATACGATAAAGAATATGCCCATAAAAAAAGCCTCTTAAGAGGCTTTTTTTATGCTGATTAGGATCGGTCAAAGCAACCGCTTAACGATATAACCCTGAAATGTAACTCGAAACCGCTTCAATTTCCTTGTCACTCAACCTCGCGGCTATCGAGCGCATAATTCGCGTATCGCCACCGTTCATCCGTTCGCCAGAGCGAAATTTCATCAGCTGCGACCCTGTATACTCCGCATGCTGGCCACCCAATGCCGGGAACACAGCCAACTCGACACCTTGACCCGCGGGGCCATGACATGCTGTGCATGCTGCCACGCTCTTGGCTGGGATACCACTGCGATAAATTTGCTTACCATGCTCAATCAATTCTGGCTTTGCTTGAGAAACCACGATGGTTTGCGAGGCGAAATAAGCGGCAACGTTCGCCACATCCTGCTCGCTAAAACTGTCAAGCTGACCGGTCATTTCTGGGATAACTCGCAGACCCGACATTACGTCGTTCATTTGCTTGATTAAATATTTACTACCCTGGCCTGCTATTTTAGGGAAACTCGGGACAGCACTATTGCCGTCGGCACCGTGACATGCACCGCACGCCGCCGCTTTCTCTTTCCCGGCGTCCGCATTACCTACTATTTCTGCTGTCGCGCCTGCAGCCCAAGCGAAGCCTGCAGCCACAGCAATCCCTTTCAAAAACTTTTTCATATGTGTCGCGCTCACTCTCATCTATCAGTACTAAACTCGGAATTCGTTGCGTTATTGTAAATTCATTCGCAATCTATTGATTTTATGTATCGATTTTAGCTTTTCACAATTAAAACAAAGATCAGGCAAAAATCAGTTCGTTATTATACACTATGGCTTAACTGATAAAAGCCTTTCCATTGCAACAAGCCTCTAGAGTTTCACGATGACCTTGGACGACGATAACTTGTTAGAAAATATCACGTTAGCCTATAACAGTGCGCGCTTTCTGCAAAGCGGCTCCAAGCTTTCCAACTGCCCGGTCGACGAAGGTATAGAAATCGCATTCGCTGGCCGCTCAAATGCAGGTAAATCTTCAGCCATTAATAGCATTACGAATAACAAAAAACTCGCCCGGACAAGTAAAACCCCTGGCCGCACACAACTTATAAACTTTTTTTCCCTCAGCCAGCAGGCAGCGCGCTTAGTTGATCTACCCGGTTATGGCTACGCAAAAGTCTCACTCGATGTTAAAGAAAACTGGGGTAAACACCTAGACGACTATTTGCAAAATAGGCGCAGCCTAGTGGGGCTAGTGCTGATTATGGACATTCGCAAGCCTCTCACCGAATTCGATAAAATGCTCCTTGACTGGAGCAATACCTATCGCTTGAAAACATTAATTTTGTTGACCAAGTCAGACAAGCTAAAATTTGGTCCTGCTAAATCAGAGCTGCTGAAGATAAAAAAAACACTAGCTGATCATAGCGCGCTACATGACGTCATACTTTTTTCAAGCATGAAAAAAGTCGGTGTCCAGGAAGCGCGCCAAGCGCTCGATGAAATTTTCCAACCGCATTTAATATCTAGTTCTGAGGATGCACCTACAAAAACGGATAAAACAGATAGCATAAAAAAGCCTCAAGAAACGTGAGTTTTCAAACGTAAGTCGGGAATAACGCCGTCAAAGTAGTAGCGACTTTGAAGTGTTTTTAATGCGACTTGCTGATCCACTACAACGCTCGGCACGATAAAGTCTAATACCTGATAAACACCATGGCGAATGGCATCGCGCTGAGTAGCCGGCGCACTTTGATCATGATGCATCGACTTTAAAAAAGTCATCCAATTTGTAACCAGCAACCATACGTTTAAAGCTTTCGATTCACGATCTTGGTCTCGCTGCGCAGCAAAAAGCTCACTCTGCTCCAAGGCCGCAATAATGCTCTGTATCCCATCAATGCAACGCAATGTAAATACGCGATATTCGGAACGCAGAAGTGCATCACTATCCAGCAAATGTTCTAGATCCCGATGAAAAAAGCGATAGGCCCACAAGCCGTTAAATACCGAATCTAAATAAGCGATCAAATCTGAAAGACTGATAGCCCGCTTCGGCGGCACATGCAAATAAGTGTCAACCAGGAGCTCATAACTTTTAAAAATCTGATAAATGATCTCGCTCTTGTTACGAAAATGGTAGTAGAGGTTACCTGGGGACATGTTTAGGTGCGCAGCGATATGGTTCGTCGACACATTTCGTTCGCCCTGTTCATTAAATAGGTCTAGGCCTGCAAGAATAATTCTATCTTTCGTCTTCATTCATTTACTGCTTATTTTTTAACCGGACGGATCATTGACTTAATAGAGTATATACTCTAATTTGGCATTTCGAAAATGCGTTAAAGTCACTTGTCACAAAAGGCTCGTTTGGCTCTAGCCTGAGCAAAACAAATAGCGGAGGCAGAAATGGTAGCGGACGTCGTTCAAATCACGGAAAGCAAAAAACATATCAAACACATGCAGCAAATCTTTAAAGCGCAAACGGCAGCTTTTCGGAAAAACCCGATGCCCAGTTATGAAGAACGCATTGCTAACTTGAAGATCCTACGCAAAGCCATACTCGATAACCAAACTACCCTCGCAGAAAAAATTGCGGCTGACTTCTCCGCTCGATCAAGAGACGAGAGCCGGTTGGCGGATATGATGCCGGTATTACATGGCATTGACTATAATATAAAAAATCTAAAATCTTGGATGCGTCCAGCGAAGCGCAAGGTTTCTGCGCTATTTGCACCTGCCAGCGCTCAAGTGATGTATCAGCCACTTGGCGTCGTGGGCATTATTGCTCCGTGGAACTACACGATCTCATTATCATTCGGCCCGCTGGTTTCGGCGCTCGCTGCAGGCAATCGTGCCATGATAAAAATGTCAGAATTTACGCCTGAAACATCCGAATTTGTCAAAGAGTTGATTGGGCAGCTCTACCCAGAGGATTTGGTAAGCGTCGTCACCGGAGATGCAGAGATTGCAGCTGCCTTTTCAGACATGCCTTGGAACCATCTACTTTTCACAGGATCAACATCAGTAGGCCGTCACGTAATGCGCGCGGCGGCAGCCAACCTAACACCGGTAACGCTCGAATTAGGCGGAAAATCACCCACCATCATTTCAGACTCGGTCGATATGGATCAAGCGGTGCAACCGATTGTATTTGGTAAATCATTCAACGCGGGCCAAACTTGTATTGCACCCGACTATATTCTTTGCCCAGAGCATCGTGTCGAACATTTTGTTAACCGTTTTCAGCATCATGCCGCGAATATGTACCCCTCTTTAAAAGAAAACGATGATTACTCTGCAATTATAAATCAGCGCCAACATGCGCGGCTTCTTTCCTATATTGACGATGCACAAAAAAAAGGTGCGACGGTCATCACGTGTAACCCGGCAGATGACGACATGAGCACTGATACGCGTAAAATGCCGATTCACTTAGTGATCAACCCAAGCGCAGATATGACGTGTATGCAAGATGAGATATTCGGTCCGATCTTGCCAATTATTCCAGTGAAGAATACGCATGAGGCAATCGAATTCATTAACGACCGACCTGCGCCTCTAGCCCTCTATTACTTCGGCCATGATAAAACTGAGCAGACCTATGTGCTGGAGCATGTTCGCTCCGGTGGCGTATGCTTGAATGACACGTTATCGCACTTTGCCCAAGAAGACCTGCACTTCGGTGGCGTTGGGGAATCGGGAATGGGGTCCTATCATGGTGAGCAAGGTTTCCTTACCTTTTCACATGCGAAGTCAATCTTTAACAAAGGCCGTATTAATAGCACAAAAATGGCCTATCCACCTTTTGGAACGGCCATCCATAAAGTGATTTACTCTATTTTCTTTCGCTAGATAGTTTTAACCAAACAGCCAGGGCGCCAGATCACCAATTAAGCGCCCTGGCTAAACTCTATTAAAGTTGTCTCTCGTCCACAATTTGGGTACGATTCGCGATCTCTCGGTTATGGCCCGCACAAGCAACGCATTAACCGACACGCTGAGGCTTAAAATATTATGAATACAGTGATTTACCCAGGTACATTTGACCCGATTACGAACGGGCATACGAACTTGGTAGAGCGTGCAACCCGCGTTTTCGACAAAATCATTATTGCGGTGGCCGCCAGCCCAAAAAAGCGACCGCTGTTTCCGCTCGAGCAACGCGTCGAACTCTCCAGAGAAGTGCTTTCTCATTTAGACAATGTTGAAGTGATTGGCTTCGAGAACTTGCTGGCAGAATTTGTTCGGGAGCACCAGGGCACGGTCATTCTTCGCGGCTTACGCGCAGTTTCAGACTTTGAATATGAGTTCCAATTAGCCGATATGAATCGCCGACTTGTGCCGCAAGCTGAGAGCATATTCCTGACACCTGATAACCATCTGTCTTATATTTCGTCTACGTTAATTCGCGAAATTGCAGCGCTGAACGGCAATGTTCATGAGTTTGTTCATCCCGCTGTCGATGCCGCGCTAAAAACGCGTATTCACGCGGGAAACTGAAAGACACTATGCAAACGCACTTCGAGCTCAGCCGCAAGAGACAACCCTCATGGCGTTAATGATCACAGATGATTGCATCAATTGCGACGTTTGCGAACCAGAATGTCCAAACGAAGCGATCACCCCCGGCGAGGAGATCTATGTAATCGATCCGAAAAAGTGCACAGAATGCGTAGGTCATTACGACGAGCCTCAGTGCCAGGAAGTTTGCCCGGTAGACTGCATTCCGCTTGACCCAAGTAATCTCGAAGACAACGATACCTTGATGGCAAAATATATCAAACTCACTAACATCGCATAGATTTAACCGAAAACGTTCACTAAACCCAACAAACTAAATTCTTGTACTAAACTGTATTGATTATCAGTTTTAATAGGGTTCGTCATGTCCGAAAAAGGAAGCGATAAAGAAGAATCAACGCTCTCCCCAGAGCAACGTTTAGATGCACTCGAAGCGACCGTTGGCACCAACAAATTAGGGCTCATGATCATCGCTCTCGTGATACTTGTCGGTATTAGTATCGCGATTACCTCATTGATTATGGTCAATATTGGCGATGATGATAAAAATGCTGACAAATCACTGCGAACGCTCCAAACCCAGATGGATGAGCACATAGGCAGACTGGACGAGCTGAGTGAACAACTTATCCTCACGTCAGAAAAAGTGAACGCCTTAGACGGCTCCATTAGTAACTCAAGCAATAAAACATTACGTCGTATACTTCTCGAGCAAGAGATAAGTAATCAACAGTTTATAGACGCTGCAAAAGGGGCAATTTATGACCTCGCTCATATGGTACCTGGATCTAGAGGCTGGCTCGAGCTATACAACGAGCAACTGGATCAAGCACAAGAACAAAGCGCGAAACGTCAGGACATTCTGAAACAGCTGAACACCTCCAAAACCGTTGATACCGACAGCAGTGGGTTCAGTGAAAATTTTTGATCCTGATGCTGAATGACACGCGAGCATGCTGTGTTTGCAGAGTGCTCCATACGACCGAATCTTTGGGTATTTATCGCTCAATTCGACATTTAATACACACGTTTTTCATTCAAAAGAGCGCGGCTAAAGAAGGCCATGCTCAGCAAAACTAACCACTTTATTGTTTGCAATAATTAAATGGTCTAGCACTTTTACATCTACTAAAGCTAAGGCTTCTTGTAAGCGCAGCGTAATGGCTCGGTCCGCATCACTCACGTTCACCGAACCGGAGGGATGGTTATGACATAATACGACCGCAGCGCAACATTGGTCGATGACCTTTCGGACAACTTCTCGCGGGTACACCGCAGCTGAATCCAGAGTACCGGTAAATAGTTCTTCAAACTTCAACACGCGATGTTGCGTATCTAAATAAAGAATAGCGAAGGTTTCGCATGGCCGATTACCTAGTGCATGCTTTAGGTAAGCTTGGCATGCTTTCGGGTTATTGATGAGGGGCTCGCTTTGCATCTCTTCTTCGAAGAAGCGCTTACTCAACTCCAAGCTTGCATGAAGTTGAGCATACTTAGCTTTGCCCATACCATTGAATTTACAAAATTCACTGACATCGGCACTCAAAAGAGCTTTCAAACTACCATAGTGCCGCAACAGCGCACGCGACAGGTCAATGGCTGAGAGCCCTCGCGTGCCCGTTCGCAAAAATATAGCTAGCAATTCAGCATCGCTTAAGTTACTCGCTCCCTTGCTGAGTAGTTTTTCGCGCGGGCGTTCTGTCTCTGGCCAATCACAAATAGCCATACCAAGTCCTTTTAGTATTCTGCTAATAAAAACCCAAAATAGCACTTTTATTAGCCAATGCAAACTATAAACTAGACCTCTGGACTTAACCCCGTCAATAGGATCCAAATATGAGCGAACTACTCAAAGCCTTTGACCAATTTGGCGCCGAAAAATTCGGCCAAGTGGTCAGTCAAATGGCGCCTTATTTTTCCACCATTGACCCACAATTTCTTGCACTCAGACCCGGCTATTCGGAAGCAAAAGTGATCAAAGTGCGTAGCGTCGAAAACCATCTAGGCACCATTCATGCGATCGTCATGTGCAATGCGGCAGAGCTTGTAGCGGGCACCATGATCGATGCAAGCCTACCGGATGGATTTCGCTGGATCCCTAAGGAAATGCACGTACAATACCTGGCGAAAGCGAAAACAGATATTCGCGCCGTGTCTTGCGGGGCTGGTATCGATCTCAACACCGCAGGCGACAAAATTATACCGGTTGAGGTTTTCGATACGCATGGTACCAAAGTATTCCACGCCGATATCACCATGGATGTTCGCGAACACTAATTAAACCTGACAAGGGTTGCTTAACTTATGACAAACAAAATCGCTAAGTCCCAACAAACCGAAATCGAAGCCGCAGTATTTCGTCGTTTATTGAAACATTTCGATGATCGCAAAGATGTACAAAATATAGACCTGATGAATCTAGCCGACTTCTGCCGAAACTGCCTGTCAAAATGGTACCTTGCAGCCGCTGAAGAGCGCGGTGCAGACATAAGCCATGATGAAGCCCGCGAGCAGATATACGGCATGCCATATCGGGAATGGAAAGAGAAACATCAGCGCAAGGCGACGCCCGAACAACTGGCGGCATTCGAAGCAAAGCGCGCTAAGAAACCTTAGCTTTGCTTTGTCGCGCCCTGTACAACCCTTCAATGGTAAAGCAAAACAGACCGCTCCAAATACAAACGAATGTCAGTAATTGCTGCTGATCAAAAGGCTCTTGAAACAAGAAGACAGCCAAAAAAAATGTCATCGAAGGCGCGATATATTGGGTTACGCCGATCGTGGTTAAGCTGAGGCGTGTCACCCCTGCCGCAAAAAATAACAGTGGCAAAGACGTCATGACACCAGCAAAAATAAGCAGGCCATCCAATGCAATGCCTTGCTGCATGAACATCAAAGACTCGGTGTAAATAAGATACGCGAAATAAATCAAAGCAAAGGGTAACAAAAGAAGCGTTTCAACGAATAAGCCCAGCACGGGATCAATCTGTACAAACTTCCTAATTACGCCGTAAAACGCAAAACTAAAGGCGAGCACTAAGGCCACCCAAGGCAAAGCGCCTACTACCCAAATTTGATTCATCACACCGAGTGCGGCCAAGCCAATCGCAAACAACTGCATCTTGCGCAATTTCTCAGCCAGAAAGAGAACGCCAATTAAGACACTCACCAATGGATTGATAAAATAGCCGAGACTCGTCTCAAGTACACGATCTTGTGCAACCGCCCAAATAAATACTAACCAGTTGAGCGAAACGAATACGGCGCTCAACAACAAGCGCCTCCATGTTGACCAAGTTAGACTGCGCAAAGCCCGCCATTGCTTTCGCAATCCAATCACCACGGCTAGCATCAACACAGACCAAACGACACGGTGACTCAACACTTCGAGTGCGGGTACGTCGGCCACCATCTTGAAATAAAGAGGCGCTAATCCCCACATAAGAAAAGCGCCTAACGCAAAGAACAAGCCCCGTGAAAACTGTACTTCATTGTTCATTCAGTTTTTTGAGCCTTATTTTTGAGCGGTTCAATCAAACTTTCTAAGCCTTCAACTTTAATTTCCAAAGTCGCTTCCAATAACTGGCCGAGACGTCCCTCAGGAAAACCTTTGCCTTTAAACCACAACAGATATTCGTCGGGCAGATCAATTAAACAACGCCCCCTGTATTTGCCGAAGGGCATCCGCATGTTTGCAATATCGAGTAAAGACTCCTGATTCAACACGCCGATTTATTCACTATCAAACAAAGTAAGTAGTGCCTCATAGCCCTGCTCTGCCATGTTTTCTCTCGCCACAAACCGCAATGCGGCGGAATTAATGCAATAACGCTGCCCCGTCGGTGCGGGTCCATCAGGAAACACGTGCCCCAGATGAGAATCTGCCGCTTTGCTGCGGACTTCAGTGCGTTGCATCAACAACTGCCGGTCAATATGCTCAGTCACGCACTGCGCCGCGATTGGCTGGTAAAATGACGGCCAACCAGACCCTGAATCATACTTGTGCATTGAACTAAACAGCGCTTCGCCAGACACAATATCAACATAAATACCCTCGGCCTTGGTATCCCAATATTCATTATCAAAAGCGCGTTCAGTGCCATCACATTGCGTAACTTGGTACTGTAACTCCGTAAGCCTATCTTTTAACTCGGTGTCGTTGGGTTTAGCCATCGTGTTTATCCCTCCTAAACGATTCAAATTGCCGAGCTATCACCCTGCGCTAGGTGTTGATGATTAAACGCATAGCTTGAACATCTAGACCAGTCTTATCAATTAACGCCAGCCCTTGAGATTTTTGATCCTGCAAAAAATCCAGCTCTTCAATGCGAATTAAGGGATTTGTTTGCATTAAACTTTTCAGCCGATCGATTTCATTATTTAATTGCACATCTAGCTTCTCACGCGCTTTGTCTAGCAATGAGGGCAGCTTCGCCTCAACAATTTTCTGTGCATGACTCAGCAATGTTGACAGTTCTGCTCGCACCTCCTTAACCAAAGCGGGCGCCAAGCTGCGTTTAATGCCACTGCATAACTCGTTAAGCTTTTCATGAGGCAAAACCTCACTCAAGTCTCTACCCGTAATATCCACAACCA
Organism: uncultured Oleiphilus sp.; assembly: GCA_913020245.1. Lineage (GTDB taxonomy): Bacteria > Pseudomonadota > Gammaproteobacteria > Pseudomonadales > Oleiphilaceae > PZPK01. Next base: position 6,830 of record CAJWAD010000046.1, on the reverse strand, counting down.
GGCGTTGCGGACTAATCGGTAAAAAGCGTTCAAGTTGGAGGTATTTGGGTGCAATAGCATTAAGTGTAAAAATACATTCCAAAAATAAAGTGCCAGGCTGCACGCCTTTCACCGACATTTTTGCTAACGCTGCATTACCCAATTCGCTCGTGAGCATCTGCTCCATGTGTTCAGTCACCATCGGATGCTCCCAGGTCAAGAACTCAACCTCTTCACGCACTAACGCCTTCATCCGATGATACGTTAACGTGCATCCTTCAGCACTCAAGCGCGGGAAATCATGTTCGAGCATATGCTCACCGGGGTGAATCACGACCGTCGCATCGGACTGCGGTTCTTGCTCAACACCAAATAGGTTGAATGAGCGTTCCATATACCCTGCAAGCGCTTGGCTACCCTCTTCTTCCTCAAGCTGTTCGATCAAGGCATCGGCGATATCGGGCTTACAAGAATTCAATTCAAGTAAGGGGTTTCGCCCTTTTTGCATATCTTCCATCACGGCATCACGATGGTTTCGTGCCTCATCCAAAAATACGCGCGCCGCCTCGCTACTGTGCTCAGTGCGATCGATAAATGCTTGTAAAGGCGCAGCAAAATATTGTTGTATGGCATAACCGGCCGCACAGCTTTGTTCAAACGCATCTAATGCTTTGTGATACCAAAGAAACCAAGCTTCCTGCGCCGAATTGCGCTGATAAGGGACATGAATCTGCACATCCCGCATTTGGCCAATTCTATCTAAGCGACCAATACGCTGCTCAAGCAAGTCAGGGTTGGTCGGTAAATCAAATAAAACCAAGTTATGCGCAAACTGAAAGTTTCGCCCCTCACTGCCAATCTCGGAACAAATCAAAGCCTGCGCACCATCTTCTTTGTCTGCAAAATACGCCGCCGCCCGGTCACGCTCAATAATACTCAATCCTTCATGAAAGGCTGATGTGCGCATACCTTCACGAAGCCGTAAGTAAGCTTCAATCTCAAGGGCTCGTCCCGCTGATGCACAAATGACCAATACTTTTTCCTCGCGCTGCTCATGCAAAAACTGCATCAGCCACTGCATGCGTGCGTCCTCTTTGATCGTGCTTGGCTGCTCGCTTTGTTCCAATGCGTAGGGTTTCAGATGTCGCTGCGGAAAACCCTCGATACCTTGGCGCGTATTGCGAAACAAAATTCGGCCTGTGCCGTGCAGATCAAGCAGGCGATCAATAATAAGCGGTGCGAGTTCACTTAATTCAGCATCTAAATCTATATTTAATTGATCACCCAGTACACGCGCAAGCGCCTCCTTTAAATTTGGAGACAATGCGACGTCGTCGCCTACGGACACCTGCACTTGTTTCACTAACTCAGAGATTTCGCCATAATGCTTTTCTTGCTCATTAAACTGAGCAAACGAGTGAAACCGCTCTGGATCCAGCAAACGTAAACGTGCAAAGTGACTTTCTATGCCCGCCTGCTCAGGCGTTGCGGTTAGCAAAAGTACACCTTTACTATGCAGGGAAATGGCTTCAACACATTGATATTCAGGACTGCTTTCAGTTTCGCTCCATTCAAGATGGTGTGCCTCGTCAACCACAAACAAATCCCATTCAGCCGCCACTGCATGTTTTTGTGCTTGCGTATGATTCGCTAGAAAATCCGTTTCGCAAAGAATTAACTGTTCGGCCTCAAAAGGGTTCTCTGCACCCTCTTCTAAGAGCGAGTCATAACGCGCCTCATCAAAAATAGAAAAATGCAAATTAAAGCGGCGCAGCATTTCCACAAGCCACTGATAAATAAGTGTAGACGGCACACAAACAAGTACCCGGCGACCCAAACCTTTATGTAATTGCGCATGGATAATCATGCCGGCTTCAATGGTTTTCCCCAAGCCCACTTCATCAGCAAGTAAAACGCGTGGCGCAAACCGATTTGAAACCGTGTCAGCAATATAAATTTGGTGGGCCAGCAATGCCGTTCTAGATCCCAATAGACCGGTCATAGGGCTTTGTTGTAAGCGATGCAGATGTTGAAGCGTCTCATAACGTAAACGGAACGCTCGATTACGATCATAATGACCACTTACCAGGCGTTGCAGAGGGGTTGTAAACTGAATAAAACAATTTAAATCAACTTCACTTAGAACTGATAAGTCACCGTTTACATCGGCAACTTGATAGGCTAATAAATCGTTATGCTCTTCTACATCAACAACGGTGTATTCGATATCTTCATGGTTCGCTACTTTGTCACCAGATTTGTACATCACCCGAGAAATAGGGGCGTTATCCGTTGCATAAGTTCGACTCTCGCCTGCCGCAGGAAAACTAATCGCAATACGGCGACTCTCAAATTCGGCGATAATACCCAAACCGAGTTTAGGTTCTGTCTGGCTCACCCAGCGTTGGCCAATTTTAAAGGACATAAACACTAACCTTAATAAATAGACTGGTATGCGCGCTGCGCGCATGTAAAAATCGGCGCGATTCTAACATGCTTTTATTGCATCGCGGGTCTCTCTAAGGAATATAGTCTATTACGAGGTAGGCAAGTAAACATGACGTCTTCTTTTTCAACAAATACAGCCGAACAGTCCGAATATTATTTTAAAGAGGGCTGCTATATCTTGGAGTATCATAATGATAGCCGTGACCCGAATATATCGATCGCCCGAGCGCGACTCGTTGGCGGTCAAACCACCCAGATGCATCGCCTTGTTGATACCTCGGAGCGTTACTTAATTCTGCAAGGGGAAGCCGAGGCAAACGTTAATGGCGAAACATTTAACCTAAAAAAAGGAAGCAGTCTATTTATTCCTGAGGGGCACACACAATGCATCACGAATACCGGTGAAGATGACCTCGTATTTCTCGCCATCTGCCATCCAAGATTTGAAATAGAAAACTATCGTCGGGTATAAGCTACGGCGCATAGTGTTTTTTGACCTGATCGTCCAGTTTGCGCCGCGAACTAATGGGAATTACTTCGGCCGCTATGGGATTTGAATTTTAGGACCCGATTCCTGGCCCGGCATCACAATTTGAGAAGCTTGCTGACGGCGCAGTTCCTGGAGTTCTTGCATCGTGTCTTCAAGAGCTTGATTCGCCGCATCACTAAAACCCGCAACCGCCGCTTCTAATGACGTATTTGGTAGTTCAAAACTCAGAGGTAATGCCCCAGCAGGCGTCATCATTTGCGCCTGACCCAAGTATTGAACTTCGCGCGAGGTGTCTGTGTCGCCGTTCGCCGTTACCGGTGTCATCACACGAATACTGCCTACTTTTTGGTCTGTAAACACTTCTTCTCGATAGAGTGCGTTTGCGTCCATTCTTATTTCGGGTGTCTCGCTCATAGCCTTTCCTAGTTAATGTTTTTCTTGCAGGAGATTATCCTCGCTGAGCTAAAAATTGCCAGTTTTCTATCAAAATTTGTTACCGCAAACCTACGCCTGCATCACTGCCCGGCAACTTGTTTACGCAAGGTTTGAGCTCTAGGGAGAACCCGTATGGACTGCCATCCCGCCTTCAAATAAGACAATAATGAACCGTGCGATAAAACGTATAACCTGGATCTTAAATGCCAAAATAATAGTTTGCGATTACTAACAAGCATGTTTTCCAAAGTTAACGTCATGCACGCAACAATATCATTCACGCTTTCGGGATGCGGTACAGGCTGACATACTCGGTTTTTTTCTGCATCCAACATAGCGGTGCTTTCTAACTTACCGATTAGCGCCGCGCTGTATACTTGTTGACACATCATCACCGATTGCAGCGTAATCATACCTTCTTCAAAAATAACTCTCGGCGCACGTTTCGCTAAGCCATTGGCACTGCAATTGACAACTAAAGCGTCTTCAGGAAGAGGAATGACATGGCCATTTTCAAAACATATCTCATGTGTATTGACCGCCTTCACTCGGCCCGAGCGCACTTGGTCTATCACCCGCAGCAACTGCTTATATTCCGGCATACTGACCGTGGCACATCGCCATTTCGTGGGCAAAGCACCTTGGTTTAAGCGAAAAAACTGACCTTCTTGCTCAAGCCGCAAATAGGCTGCATCAATATCATCACTCTCAACAAGTGCGCGCACCTGATCAACCAATAGTTTGCCAATATTTCCTGGTACAATCGGTTCACGGGCCCATAACCACATATCATTAGAAATAATCCACTGAATACGTGCGGGCTCGACACCGTTCTCCAGTAAAAACAAAATTGCATCGATACCTGTTTTTCCTGCCCCAATCACGATAAATCGTTCAGGCGCTTCTACAAGCTTTCTGAGGTCGTTGGGCGGTACCAAATTAACGCTTGGATCGACTTCATATGCGGGCGGATGCGTGGCGGGCACTTCTACACGCATGTAGGTGCTATCGACTATTTTTCGACGCACCGTAATCTGCTGCGTCTGCTGCGAGTCGAGCAATGAGCGGACACGGCCTTCACCTGTGTATTCACTTTTAAATAACCAAGTGACACGTTTGGTACGATCAAATTGCTTTTTTGCTTTTTCGAAATAAGCCAGTATCTGCGGCAAGTTAGACAGATCAGTTTTACTCTCACTCAATTCAATAGAGTTAATGCCATAAGCAAACGCCGGTTGATGCAATTTTACAAATGGGTAAGCATCATTCCAATGCCCACCTACCGTCGCGCGACGTTCAACAAAAACAAGTTCCGCGGTCGGGTCATTTCGGAGCAGTTCGTCAGCAAAGGCCATTGCCATTGCACCGGCGCCAATAATTAGATAATCGGTTTCCATGGTTTTTTTTCAGCTCCCTATTCCTGGTTTTTCTGCGCGGCACTGGCGAAGGCGAAGCGCATCAATAGAAAGAACGCGTAAATTGAGACAAACGTAAATATTAGGGCCGGCACTACGCCAATCACGCCCCAAATATTTGCCTCACCTAAGCGGTTACTACCAATACTGAGTGCTCGATTCGGTGCAAACATGCCTGCCCAGTAAAAAATAGTATTTGCGTAACCCGCGCCAACAATCATCCAAAATAATTTACGTTCCAACACCTCTGGCACGTTCAACGCCCAAATAACGACCGCCACCAGCAGCACCATCAAACCGTTCATTAATCCACCCGCATGCGTGCGCGCCCAAGCGCGCTCGGTTGCCGGTAACTCAAATTCAACAATCATTGAAGGTAATACTTCAAAGCCGCCAATTAGTTTCATGACTAACGCAATACCGGCCAGTAAACCGAAAAGCATAATCAGCGAGCCATGCCCAACCATTTTACGCTGTCGTGTGTTCATCGTACGTTCCTTTTTATTTTTTTATCGTAAATGATGCACGGAGGTCCGTTGCGCTAATAGTCCGATGAATGGACAAACTTAGCAACTAGATTAGATAAGAACTTCAAGAAAAGGGAGTATTTCAAAATGAGCCAGGTTAAGTTTTCTTGATGGTTTCGCACGCGGACAGCCATCCGCAATCAAGGTGATTAATATTTTTATTCCTAACCAGACGTTCGAGGCGTAAGTCCGTTCACGTCACACAATGTTTTATAGGATAAATATAAGAAACGGAGGGCCTGTATAGGCCCTTCTCATAAACGCCAAGCCTAGCGGCAAAACACCCTGTTGCCGAGCAACATTGATTCTTTGGATACAGAGCCTGCAACGGGGCTCTGGTTACTAACGTGCTCAGGCTTAAAGAAGCTTTGCAGGTGCTCATACATACGCTTTCTAAAGCTCAAGATAAACGGCGCCTGCATCGATATCCGCCTCGGGGATTTTTACAATCACCGGAGGCGTATCAATGTCATAAAACCAAAGCGCAGCATAAAGTGAGGCATAATGGGCGGGAAGCTTTAAAGAGCCTACATAGGGCGCTTCACTCAAGCGGGTCCGCAATAAGCAGTTTTCATAATCAATTACTGATTTTCCTTGCTGCTCTTTGTGCCGGCATATAGATAAATAACCCTCACCGGCTGTCGGATCAGCTTTGGCCACTGTCACCTCTAATGGGTTTGTGGAACGCAAATCAAAATCGCGGTCTATTTCTGCACTGCTCTGCACCGGCTCACTGCTTGCCGTTATTGCACTGCTATCATCGTCACCACTGGGCGCACAAGCACATAAAACAGCGATTACAGACACCATCGAAATGTGCATAAACGAATCTTGAAGCTTATTCGATTTCATATCATTCTCCATTTTTTAGTCTGCAAAGATAAATGCGGCCTGCCCTTTTGCGTCGATATACCAGTCTTGCTGCTCACTGCCAGATGAACCAGCAAATACTTGGAATTGCGGGTAAGCATCACGAATATCCTCACGTTCAAGCGGATGCTTCCAATCACTGGGTACCTCAATTGCCCACGGCATGCCGGTATCAGTTTGATAATATTGTTGCGAAGCGGGCACAGAGGTATCGTCACCGATCGCAATCAAACCATTGTGTAGGGCATCGGTTGGCGCATTATTTTTCAAATGCACCTCCCATTGTTTGCCTGGGTACGCGCCAACGGTAGAATCAACCATCGAGCTGTGTGTTGTGCCTGGTGTGGCGAAAATGAACGGATCATACGGAGGTTCAGGGAAGCTGCTTTGCGCAATGCCATTGGCCAGCGGCATGACCAGCTTCCAACTAGGACGCAAGCCTGATCCACAGTTTGTTTCTGTTCTAAAATACTCGCACGTCCCTTCTCCACGAGTCGCCATACTCCAAACATTATCGACAATCGTGGCCACCGCATAGGTTTGACTTCCGTCTAGCGTTGGGTCGGCGATACTGGCACCGTTGATGACAAGCTCCATATTCGCCTGCTGCACATCTGAAGGGACAACCGACGGAAACTGAATAGCGAAACCATTATTGAAGCCTGC
>CAJWAD010000045.1 GCA_913020245.1 uncultured Oleiphilus sp. | reverse complement strand
CAATGTTGGAATTCTTCCACATAATCTTGCGGAAAAAACGTCGGCGAGCTAGCGATAAACTGGCCTAATTTTATATACGTTGCGCCTAACTCTTCGAAAACGCTACGCAACAATTTTGCATTCGGCGGACGATTACCTGCAGCCCATTTAACACCGGTCGTTGATAAAACTCGCGCTGTTTGCCCTATTCGCAAAACGCCTTTAAGTGTTTGTTTTACTGGTAACAAAGTCCTTCACCTATTAAAGAAGTAGTAAGCTGATTGTCATTTCACCGTTATTAAACGGTTACAAGCGCATTGGCATCACTACGTATAAACGTCCGTTGTCTTCACAAGACTCTATCAATGCTGAAGAGCTTGCATTTGAAAAACTCAATTTAACACTGTCCTCTTGAATCGTGTTGGTTACATCTATCAAGTAACTAACGTTAAAACCGATTTGCAGTTCTGGGCCTTCATAAATAACATCCAAGCTGTCTTCCGCTTGTTCGTGCTCAGGGTTATTTGCATACACCTGAATTTGACCGTCACTGAGTTGTAGTTGAATGCCCCGAATATTTTCATGAGACAAAATACTCGCCCGCGAAAACATGTCTTTTAACGCCTCTCGGTCTGCGACCACTATTTTATCGCCACCTTTCGGGATAACGCGATTGTAGTCTGGAAATTTCCCATCTATTAATTTAGACGTAAACTTATAATTTCCTACTTCTGATTGAATATGGCTATCACCAATGGATACGACTACTTCTTCTTCGGTGTCGGAAAGCAGACGACTAAATTCAATTACCCCTTTGCGCGGCACAATCACTTGACGATCAACATCAAGTGTTAAATCGGATGCAATCGACGCTAGCGCTAAACGGTGACCATCTGTCGCCACCGTACGAACCACCTGATTGCCTATTTCAAGAAGCATACCATTTAAGTAATAACGCACATCCTGCTGCGCCATCGCGAATGCCGTCGCATCCAACATATCTTTGAAGTCTTTTTGCGCGAACCGTACTTCAATGTCTTGCGGATTATCTTCAGTGTTCGGAAACTGGTCGGCTGGTAACGTCGATAAGGTAAAGTGACTCTTTCCGCTACGTAAATGCACTTTATCTCCCTCAAGTGCGAAATCTAAGTGCGCCTGTGACGGCAATGAGCGACAAATATCTGCAAGCTTACGTGCAGGCACCGTTATACGCCCCTCGTTTGCAAGCTGAGCGCCTTCCAATACGCATACCAGCTCCACTTCCATATTTGTCCCAGTTAATTGCACTACCCCACCTTCCGCAACAACAAGAATGTTCGACAAAACAGGCATTGTTTGCTTACGTTCAACTACACCGGAGATAACTTGAAGCGGGGTTAAAATATTATCTCGACTAATTTGAAATCTCATTATTCTACTCGCTAGGTTTACATCGTTAATGTGCGCATAAAATTATTATGATCTTCTCTAATACTTGCATCACTTTCTTTTAATTCGTTAATTTTTCTACAAGCATGTAATACCGTTGTATGGTCGCGTCCACCAAACGCGTCGCCAATTTCGGGCAAACTATGATTGGTTAATTCCTTAGCTAAAGCCATTGCCATTTGTCGTGGTCTAGCAACCGATCGCGTACGTCGTTTTGACAATAAATCAGCCACTTTTATCTTATAATAATCTGCAACAATTCTTTGAATATTTTCTATACTGACTTGCTTATCGTGCACCGCAAGCAGATCTTTCAACGACTCTCGAATAAATAATGGTGTAATTTCTTGCCCCGTAAAATGCGCATTTGCCGCTACTAGTTTCAACGCACCCTCTAACTCTCTCACGTTGGACCTAATTTTCTGTGCAATAAAAAATGCTGCTTCGCTACTCAAGCTCACATTCGCTTGTTCCGCTTTTTTCATTAAAATCGCAACACGTGTCTCAAGTTCGGGCGGCTCAACCATTACTGTTAAACCCCAACCAAACCGCGATCTTAGACGCTCTTCCATATGATCAATCTCTTTCGGATAACGATCACATGTTAAAATCATCTGTTGTCCACCCTCTAACAAGGCATTAAAGGTATGGAAAAACTCTTCTTGAGAACGTTCTTTGCGTGCGAAGAATTGTATATCATCTATTAAAAGAGCATCAACAGAACGGTAGTAACGTTTAAAGTCGTTAATTGCATTCATTTGCAAAGCCTTCACCATATCTGCCACAAACCGCTCAGAGTGCAAATAAACAACTTTAGCGCTGGGATTCTTACGTAGAATATCATTTCCAATTGAATGCATTAAGTGCGTTTTGCCCAAGCCTACGCCCCCATATAAAAACAAAGGATTGTATGCACCACCCGGGTTTTCAGTTACTTGAACAGATGCCGCTCGCGCCAATTGATTAGATTTGCCTTCGACAAATTTGTCGAATGTAAAATTCGGATTCAAAAAACTTTGATGTTGTATTTTAGTGCCAGACGACTCCACCACTGAACGTCGAGACGTGACAGCATTTGTCGATGTTGATCGGCTGGACGCTTGCATCCCTGAAGAATTAGTTTTTGCTGGCTGCTGACCAGAAACATCCGATCGCCGGTTACCAATAGTATCAGCTGGACTGATTGTTTTACCGTTGCCCGCCTGACCGATTTTTAATTTCAGCTCGTAAGGACCTTCACCTTCAGACATTTCAAAAAGCATATCTGAAATACGCGCTAAGTACTTTTCTTGTACCCATCCCAAAACAAATTTATTTGGCGCAAACAATATAAGCTGCTTGTCGTTGAACTCGCCCTGCAAAGGACGCAACCACGTGTTAAATTGCTGCGCTGGCAATTCTTCCTGCAGTTGCGATAAACAATTTTTCCATTTTTCTCGAAGCATTCGGCCCACAATAAATATTCAGCGTCCATGCACCTCGGGCTTCACCCTAGCCAAAAGCGCTGTGCGTAAAATGTATAAATGCATACTTTCTATAAAGAGGAACATCACAATGGGTATGTGTAAGGCATATACTCTTAAATACAGAAGACAGCTTTTAGTTTTATAAGAATCTGACGTGTTACGCAGTCTCAAACAAAACTGCTATTCCTTAAAGAGGACATGTGACAATAGTAAATAAAATCTGGCGTCAAAACCAGCGATAAAAACAACTAATAAACAGGTAATGTATAACTTTTATTATATATTTCATATAATTACATACTTACTAACACCCTTGTGCACAAAATTAAATATTATTTTTTATAAAAAAGTTATTAAAAAAAGAGGTTAACTAACTTGTGGGTAAATAGACGCATAAGTCAGTGGAAAAGATCATCCTTTTTTTATCCAAGTTTCATACCCATCTTTTGTTCAACTTTTACATTAGTTAACCAAGGAGTTACTATGAACCTAAGACTTTGTTTTTAATGAAAAAAAAATACTTAAGCACAGAAAATCCTGCCTCTAATAAATAATAAATATAAAAAAGATATATATAAATAATAATTAGAAAAAAGAGCCTTTTAAAAAGAGGTAGAAATAGTTTGATTAGATGAGATAAAAAACATACAATCCCGCTCCTAAATTTTAAGCCAACCATTTTTTATGGGTATTGCAAAATGAAAAGAACCTTTCAACCAAGCGTGCTAAAGCGTAAGCGTACTCACGGTTTTCGTGCTCGTATGGCAACGAAAAGCGGTCGCCAAATTCTTGCAAGAAGACGCGCCAAAGGCCGTAAAGAACTGAGTGCGTAATTCGCCTGACGAATTGACACCAGACTTTAGATTCCCAAAATCGACTCGTTTATTAACGGCAACGGATTACTCTGATGTCTTTGATGCAGTCGATTTTAGAATCTCTAGCCATCATTTTCTCCTTTTAGTTAAACAATCCCCGACAGACCGCAGCCGGCTCGGACTCATCATTGCCAAAAAGCATGTAAAGCTCGCTGTACAGCGTAATCGTCTTAAACGACTCTCTCGTGAAAGTTTTCGAACCAACAATGCGACCTTTCCAAATTTCGATCTTGTCTTACTTGCAAAAAAAGGAGCGGGCACGCGTTCTAACAACCAATGTGTTAAAGAGTTAGAATTTATTTGGCGAAAGTTCAAAAATAGAGCAAAGACATAGTAGACTCACGTTCGCTGAAGAACAGGGTAAATGATATGAAATTTATTGTTATCAAATTGATTCAATTCTATCAATACGTGATTAGTCCAATGCTTGGGCCTTCTTGTCGTTTTTATCCCTCGTGTTCAGATTATGCAAAAGAAAGTATTGAAGTGCACGGAGCCATCAAAGGGAGCTTCCTTGCAATCAAGCGTGTGTTAAGATGCCACCCTGGTTGCGAAGGCGGTATTGACCCTGTCCCTGGTTCTACTCATTCCTGTAAGCAAGAAAACTGTTAACACCAGGTGTCACTGGTTACTATTGGTAAATTATTTAATGGATATCAAACGCGGTATTATTTTTGTTGGCTTAGCCATTGTTTCTTATATGTTGGTGTTGGAGTGGAATAACGATTACGGACCCTCTAGCCAGCAAGCGTCTCAGGAAAGTATTTCAAAAGAGACCACACCTCAAATCACCTCAACGAATAGCGCGTCGATCGTTAATGACGATTCAACCACTGAATTTACTACCCCTGAACAAAATGCAGCTGAGGTAAATACTGTAACTAGCGTAACGTCTAGTGGCTTCGTTAGGGTAAACACAGACGTATTGAACTTAAAAATTAGCTTGGACGGAGGAAATGTTGTCGCCGCAGCATTGCCTGAGTATAAGAAAACGTTTGGGTCTGTTGAGCCCTTGTCACTGTTAGAAAGTGATGAGCAGCGTTATTACGTAGTTGAAAGTGGTTTATTCGGCAAAAATGGCTTTGATTCTTCGAAAAATGGACCGGTACCTGTCTATCAAGCTCAGCAATCATCGTTTGATTTAGCAGAGGGTGAGGATACCCTAGTACTAGATTTGCAATTCAAATCAGAGACGGGCGTGGCTGTCACGAAGCGTTATACATTTACGCGTAATGATTACCTTATCAAAGTTGAATATCTGATTGACAACCAGTCTAGTAAAGCATGGCAGGCTAATTTTTCCGGTAAAATTGTACGAGATAAAAGCACGGATCCATCCAGTCAGAATAGTCTAGGCATGCAGTCATTTTTAGGTATGGTGCTATCGAGTAAAGAAGAGCCCTACGAGAAAATCGATTTTGACGATATGTTGGAAAGCCCGGTTAATCGCCAAATACAAGGCGGTTGGATGGCCTTTATTCAACACTATTTCATAAGTGCTTGGATTCCCGATGACTCGATTGCTCAGACGTATCAAAGTCGCGTCAAAAATGGTCGTTATTTGATGGGATTTATCAGTCCAGCTACGGTTGTTGAAGCCGGTCAACAGTCAACTGTCGGGGCCAAACTCTATGTTGGTCCAAAAATAATCGAGCGTCTAGAAGCGGCTGCGCCTAAATTAGACTTAACCGTAGATTATGGTTGGTTATTCTTTATTGCTTACCCGTTATTTTTGCTGCTGGACTTCTTATTTGGACTCGTTCAAAACTGGGGTCTAGCCATTATTTTAGTTACCTTCTGTGTCAAAGCTGTGTTTTTTAAATTATCCGCAACCAGTTACCGTTCGATGGCAAATATGCGACGCGTCGCACCTAAACTGCAAGCGTTGAAAGAACAGTACGGCGATGACAAACAAAAAATGTCTCAAGGCATGATGGAGTTATACAAGAAAGAAAAAATCAACCCCTTGGGTGGTTGTTTACCTATCCTCGTTCAAATGCCCGTATTTATTGCGCTTTATTGGGTACTGTTAGAAAGTGTTCAATTAAGGCATGCGCCTTTTATGTTTTGGATCGAGGATCTATCAGTTCAAGATCCATTATTTATACTGCCAATTTTGATGGGTGCCAGCATGTTTATACAAATGCAATTAAACCCAACTCCGCCTGACCCAATGCAGGCGCGTATTATGAAAATTATGCCAGTAATGATGACGGTATTCTTTTTGTGGTTCCCTTCAGGCCTCGTACTTTACTGGTTAGTGAATAACTTGTTATCTATCGCGCAGCAGTGGTATATCACGCGCAAAGTGGAAAGTGCGGCAAACCCTTCGTAGTCAATGTGATGAGCGACTACTTTCCCGACACCATCGCGGCTATCGCAACAGCCGCGGGTAAAGGAGGTGTGGGTATTATTCGTTTATCGGGGCCCGAATCGCTCGATATTGCGAAACGATTCATTGGTTTTAATCCCAAACCTAGACATGCCCATTATTGCCCGTTTCAAGACCGGACAGGCGTCACCTTAGATGAGGGCATTGCTTTATACTTTAAAGCGCCTCACTCATTTACAGGCGAGGACGTGGTCGAACTTCAGGGGCATGGTGGGCCGATCGTACTTGATATGCTTTTGAATGCCGCTGTTGCTTACGGGGCGAGGATGGCAGCCCCTGGCGAATTTTCGCAACGCGCTTTTTTAAATGACAAATTAGACCTTGTTCAAGCAGAAGCGGTCGCCGATCTCATTAACAGTACTTCTGAAACCGCAGCGCGTAGTGCAATGCGGTCTTTACATGGTGACTTCTCCCAGTATATCGATTCGCTCTTAAAACAATTAATCGACATTCGAATGTTTGTCGAAGCGGCCATTGATTTTCCAGAGGAAGAAATAGATTTTCTAGCTGATTCTCAAGTACTTCAACAACTAAAGAACCTAAGTAATGACTTAACTCGTTTAATTGAAACAGCTAACCAAGGCGCGTTGTTGACGGAAGGTATTCGTGTGGTGATCGCGGGACGACCTAATGCCGGTAAATCCAGCTTGTTAAATGCGTTAGCAGGCAAAGAGTCTGCTATTGTTACCGATATTGCCGGGACGACACGCGATGTGCTCAAAGAACAAATTGATATTGATGGGATGCCTCTGCACATTATTGACACGGCGGGCTTGCGCGAGGCATCTGATGCTGTTGAGCAAATTGGTATTGCTCGAGCTTGGAATGAAATTAATCAAGCTGACTTAGTTTTATTAGTTTACGATGCAACGAACGAGGCTGAGTTTGACCCAAGAAATGATTGGCAAGAGCTGTTGTCAGCGTTAGCCTCTAATGATCGTTTGCATCTAATTGCTAATAAAATTGACCAAACTGACCTCCCTGAGGGTATTGATCACGGTGGTGAATTTCCGAAAATTAGTTTGTCTGCAAAAACGCGAATAGGCTTAGATTTATTAACGTCTCATTTAAAAAATCAGGTCGGTTATCGATCTAACGCCGAAGGTATTTTTACAGCACGTCGCAGGCATCTTGACGCGCTTAGTAGGGCATTAGAATCAATATTAGCCGGTACCGCACAACTTGAGTTAGCCAATGCAGGTGAGTTACTCGCGGAGGATTTACGCGTCGCTCAAGAACATCTAGGAGAAATTACCGGAAAGTTTACAGCGGACGATTTGTTAGGTGAAATATTCGGCAGTTTCTGTATTGGAAAATAAAATAAAATTACTGACTTAATATCAGTATTTTAAATTGAGCATGTGCATCAGAGGGCAGTGATGAGTCAGTCTTCATTATTAAAAAGCGCACGTTTTGCACCTTTTTTTACGACCCAATTCCTAGGCGCATTTAACGATAATATATACAAAAATACCCTGATGCTTATTATTACTTTTGCCGCGTCAGATGCGTTGGGTATGGATATTAACGTTGTGTTAAATCTCGCTGCCGGTTTGTTCATCTTACCTTTCTTTTTGTTTTCAGCGATTGCAGGACAACTCACTGACAAGTACGAAAAGTCAATGCTTATGCGGCGTATTAAGCTTGTTGAAATTATTATCATGGGTTTGGCCGCGATTGCTCTATCGATGCAATGGTGGAGTTGTTTAATTATTTTGTTGTTTTTGATGGGTACGCAATCGGCTTTTTTTGGTCCAGCAAAATATGCCATCTTACCGCAGCACTTGGAAAAAGATGAGTTGGTTGGCGGAAATGCATTGGTCGAGGCCGGTACATTTATCGCTATTTTACTGGGGACCATTGGTGCGGGTTTAATTCTACAATTTGACGCATATTTAACAATTACCGCTGCGATAATCGTGTTGTTAGCGTGTTTTGGATATGTCAGTAGTCGTTATATCCCAGAAGCGCCCTCCTCGGCGTGTAGCATGAAAATCACCTGGAATCCTATTAGTTCGACGATCGCACTTATAAAAACGGTTAGGCGGGACCGGCCCATTTATTTGGCGATTATGGCCATTTCTTGGTTTTGGTTTATTGGCGCCGCTTATCTCACACAGTTCCCGAACTTTGCAAAAGAAGTATTGCATGGTGATGCGTCAGTGGTGACCTTGCTGTTATCAATGTTTACGGTAGGTATTGGCCTGGGGTCGATGATTTGTGAAAAACTTTCTCATTCACGCATTGAATTAGGAATTGTGCCACTCGGCGCGCTGGGCATTACCTTATTCGGCTTAGATCTATTTTTTGCAATTCCTGTTAAGTCAGCGGTTCAACTTAGCTGGCTTTCATTTTTTGAGAGCGTAGCAACCATACGTATGTTGATTGATCTACTGGGCATCGGGTTCTTTGGTGGAATCTTTATTGTGCCTCTTTATGCCTACGTTCAGAGACGTTCGAGCCTTGCTTATCGGGCAAGAACGATCTCCGTTATTAATATTTTAAATGCTTTATTCATGGTTGCGAGCGCGATCGTAGGCATTATTTTTTTGGGTTATTTTGAGTTAAGCATAGCGCAGTTTTTCGCTGTTTTAGCCATCATGAATTTGGTGGTTTGTTGTTATATCTTTGCAGCGGTTGATGAGTTTACGATTCGGTTCGTGGTTTGGATGCTGTCGCATAGTGTCTACCGCGTTAAGCATCATAATCTTTCGCAAATACCGGAGCACGGTCCGGCCATATTAGTTTGTAATCACGTCAGTTTTGTTGATGCGTTGCTAATAGCGGGTGCGTCTCCGCGGCCGATTCGCTTTGTAATGGATCATGCTATTTTTAATAATCGGGTTTTAGGGTGGTTTTTTAGATTGGTGCGGGCAATTCCTATTGCTCCGCAGCATAAAGATAGCTCAGTTTATGAGGCTGCTTTTGTATCTGTTTCAGAGGCTTTACGCGCAAATGAGCTTGTTTGTATTTTTCCAGAGGGCAAAATTACCCAAACGGGTGAAATGAATGACTTTAAACAGGGGATAGAGTTAATAATAGCGCGAGACCCTGTGCCCGTGGTCCCGATGGCACTGCAAGGCTTATGGGGGAGCATATTTAGCCATAAAGACGCGGCCGCATTTACCAAAGCGCCCAAACGTTTTTGGTCAAGAGTAAACTTGAATATAGGCTCGGCCATGAAGCCAGACAAGGTTAATGTTCTTGATCTTCAAGCAAAGGTGATGGAACTTCGAGGTGAAGGCAGTTAGTTGTGGATAATTATTAGTATAAAACACCTAATTTTTATCTTTTTCTGTTATTTATTATATAAAACAGTGGTTTATGAGCAATTCTTAAATTTAGTTATTAAATTACTTGTGGATAAGTTAGAGGATAAGTTGTTCAGTTCGTAATTGTTCAAAGAAAATCTGAGAGTTTATATCTGCTTATCCTGTGAATAGATTAAAAATTGTACGAATCTGGCTGTAAATCACCGCTCTGTTCTTTATAATGCGCGGCGCTTTTAAAAACAATTGAGGTGGATGTGGAATATCCTAAGCATTACGACGTAATAGTTATCGGTGGTGGCCATGCTGGCACAGAAGCGGCACTAGCGGCGGCGCGCATGGGTAGCCAAACGTTGCTACTTACGCATAACATCGAAACACTTGGTCAGATGTCCTGTAATCCCGCAATTGGAGGTATCGGTAAAAGCCATCTTGTAAAAGAAATTGATGCGCTAGATGGTGCAATGGCAAAAGCCACCGACAAAGCAGGTATTCAATTTCGAGTACTAAACAGCCGTAAAGGGCCTGCTGTGCGTGCCACGCGAGCGCAAGCGGATAGAGTACTTTATAAGGCTGCTATTCGTGACTTGTTAGAAAACCAAGAAGGTTTGGATATTTTTCAACAGGCAGCCGATGATTTAGTCGTTGAGAATGAGACCGTAACAGGTGTCGTGACTAACATGGGCTTGCGGTTTATGGCGAAAACCGTTGTGTTAACAACCGGAACGTTTTTAGGCGGCGTCATTCACGTTGGTCTTGAAAATCATAGCGGTGGTCGGGCCGGCGATCCACCGTCTATAAAATTGGCTGAACGCTTACGTGCCTTGCCTTTTAGAGTCGGCCGTTTGAAAACGGGAACGCCGCCACGTATTGATGCGCGTAGCGTTGATTTTTCAGTAATGGAATTACAACCTGGCGAAGACATCACGCCGGTAATGTCATACATGGGTAAAGTTGAAGACCACCCAACTCAAACCCCTTGTTACATTACTAAAACGACAGCGTCGACGCATGAGATAATTCGCGGCGGTTTTGATCGATCACCTATGTTTACCGGGGTGATTGAGGGGACAGGGCCTCGTTATTGCCCCTCAATAGAGGATAAAATTAATCGGTTTGCAGATAAAAATTCGCATCAAATTTTTGTTGAGCCTGAAGGGTTAACCACCCATGAACTATACCCAAATGGTATTTCCACAAGTTTACCGTTTGACGTGCAACTTGAGTTGGTGCGATCTATCCCTGGATTTGAAAACGCGCATATTACGCGTCCGGGCTATGCGATTGAGTATGATTATTTTAATCCACAAGATCTCAACCATAGTTTGGAAACAAAATTTATAACTAACCTGTTCTTCGCGGGCCAAATTAATGGCACAACGGGCTACGAAGAAGCCGGTGCGCAGGGTTTATTAGCAGGCATTAATGCAGCATTACGCGTACAAGGTAAAGAGACCTGGTGTCCACGCCGTGATGAAGCATACATTGGTGTCTTAGTCGATGATCTCATCACACTTGGAACGTCCGAGCCATATCGGATGTTTACAAGTCGCGCTGAATATCGATTGATATTGCGCGAGGATAATGCAGATTTACGATTAACTGCACAGGGCAGAGAATTAGGGGTAGTAGGCGATGAGCGTTGGCATTTCTTTAACGAGAAGAAAGCGGCAATTGCCGTTGAGCATACGCGGTTAAAAAACACCTGCGTGCGTCCAAATTCAGAACATGCGACGGTTGCAAACAAGTACTTACAACGTCCACTCACTCGCGAATATACATTAGAAGAATTATTGCGACGTCCGGAAATTAGTGCCAAAGAGATCGCTGAGATTACTGGCAAATATGATGTACGCCCAGATGTTGCCGAACAAGTTGAAGTACAAATTAAATACGCAGGGTATGTTACACGCCAACAAGACGAGATAGACCGCTTGCGAAAAAATGAGGCTACGGCGCTACCTGAAGATTTCGATTATGAAAATATTTCCGGTCTTTCCAATGAGATAAAGCAAAAATTGTTGAGTAATCGGCCTGCAACGATCGCACATGCATCACGAATTCCCGGTGTTACGCCTGCGGCGGTTTCTTTACTGCTCGTTTATTTGAAGAAAAAAGATTTGCAAGCGAAAGCTGCCGCAAAACTGTCGGCATAAAAGGTAACGATACGTAGATGATTACTTTTAATGCCTTTCAAAAAGAAGCATACGCCATGCGTTTATGCTCTGTAGCCACTGTTATTGGCTTTGAATTGAGTAAGGAGAAAGCAACGCAATTAGTCCTTTATTTGGAACTATTGGCTAAATGGAACAAAACGTATAATTTAACCGCGATACGCGATCCTGATGAGATGCTAGAACGACACTTGGTGGATTCACTCAGTATTGTACCTTTCATTACCGCTGAGACACTGTTAGATGTTGGGACAGGGCCAGGTCTACCCGGAATACCGCTGGCAATTATTTATCCAGAAAAACAGTTTACCTTACTCGATTCAAATAGTAAGAAAACACGGTTTATAACGCAGTCACTAATAACACTGAGTCTCAAGAATGTGGATGTGCGCCATAACCGTATTGAAGCGTTGGACAAAAATGAAAAGTACCACCAAATCATATCACGTGCGTTTACCGCCTTACCTAACTTTGTTGAATTGTGTAAGCAAGCGCTCACTGATAATGGTCAGCTTCTTGCTATGAAGGGGTTAAAGCCAGATGAAAAAGAAGCGCAACTTGATTCTGCCTACTCGATAACAAGTATGATCGAGTTGTGCGTGCCCGGTTGTGATGCACAAAGACATTTAATTATTATAGAACCACAATAAATACGTGTATCTTATGCGCTGTATTTCCGATTTAAGTTAGTGAGGCCTCTGTGGCGAAGATTTTTGCAGTAACTAACCAAAAAGGCGGCGTTGGTAAAACCACAACAAGTGTCAATTTAGCGGCGTCTTTAGCCGCGACTAAACGTCGTATATTGATGATTGATTTGGATCCTCAAGGTAACGCTACGATGGGTTGTGGCATTAGCAAAAATGAGTTGGAATTTACGGCTTATGAGCTGTTAACAAAGAAAGCGCGCTTTTCTGACGTGGTCGTGCAGGCTGCACATGGTAATTTTGACGTAATTCCTGCTAATGGCGACTTAGTTGCTGCTGAGGTGGAATTGTTAACGGAGATCGGCCGCGAACATCGATTAAGGTTAGCGCTCAATGATATTCGATCCAACTATGATTTCGTCGTGATCGACTGCCCTCCTTCGCTTAATATGTTAACGGTTAATGCACTGTCTATCGCTGATGGTGTGATTATACCGATGCAATGTGAGTACTACGCACTGGAAGGATTAGCCGCCCTAATGACAACGGTAGAGCAAATTCGCGAAACCATTAATCCGGATCTTATTATTTCGGGCATTTTGCGTACCATGTATGATCCTAGAAACAGTCTGACAAAAGACGTTTCTGAAGAACTGGAAGAATATTTTGGTGACCAGGTGTTTAAAGTTGCTATTCCCCGAAATGTGCGTTTAGCTGAGGCACCTAGTCATGGTATGCCTGCTTTGTACTATGATAAGTCGTCGCGTGGCGCGCTCGCCTATTTGGCGTTAGCAGGTGAAATTGTGCGAAGAAATAAACACAATAAACAGACAGCCTTAGAGGCCGTATAAAAGGAAGCATCGTGGCGAAGAAAAGAGTAATTGGTGAAAAGGGTCTTGGCGCGTTATTAAAAGGGTCAAACTTAGAGCCAATCAAAAGTGCAGAAAGCGATGCCAAGCGTTTACGTGAATTACCGATTGAGATGATTCAGCGTGGTAAATATCAGCCACGTCGCGATATGGATCAAGGCGCCTTAGAAGAACTCGCTGATTCAATTCGACAGCAAGGAATTATGCAGCCTATTGTCGTGCGGCCAGTATCCGAGAGTAAATATGAAATTATTGCTGGCGAGCGACGTTGGCGTGCAACGCAATTAGCGAATTTAGACCGTATTCCGGCCATTGTGCGTGACGTGCCTGATGAGGCGGCGATTGCAATGTCTCTAATTGAGAATATCCAGCGGGAAAATTTAAATGCAATGGAAGAAGCGATTGCCTTGCAGCGTCTACAAGATGAGTTTGAATTGACGCAAGCAGATGTCGCAAAGGCGGTCGGTAAATCACGTTCGACCGTTACTAATTTGCTTCGGCTGATTAACTTAACTGATGAAGTGAAGCTGATGCTTGAGCATGGTGATTTAGAAATGGGTCACGGGCGTGCAATGCTCACCTTAGATGAAGATATCCAATTACAGGTGGCTCGCCAAGTCGAAACTAAGTCTTTGTCAGTGAGGCAAACCGAAGCCTTGGTTAGAAAACTTCAAAATCAAGCCGAGACGGCGCAATCTCAAGTAGTGCCTAAAAAGCTTGATTCAAACATCCAGAGTTTACAAGAACAATTGAGTGAAAAGTTGGGTGCCGAAGTTCAGATAGATCATGGAC
Organism: uncultured Oleiphilus sp.; assembly: GCA_913020245.1. Lineage (GTDB taxonomy): Bacteria > Pseudomonadota > Gammaproteobacteria > Pseudomonadales > Oleiphilaceae > PZPK01. The sequence goes on along the minus strand of CAJWAD010000045.1, from coordinate 8,753 downwards.
AAAAAGGCAAAGGTAAGCTGTTGATTAAATACAGTTCCTTAGATGAGTTAGATGGTATTCTAGCGCATATAAAATAAGAGTTATCCGTGACAGTAAGCGAGTGGTCGCTAACTTATTAGCCTAAAAACAAAAAATAATGCCGTTAGTATGAAAATAACCCACTTTGAGATATTGAATGCATAAGGCATTAATCCTATAATCGGCGCCGGTTTGGCACCTATTGTTGCGATACGAGCCTTTTTGCACTAAATTGGTGCAGCTTGTGTGTAAAAAAGATGTCTACAGAGTTGGGTAAATAGATCAAAAAGCCTCCGATTGTCCGGATATTTATATTTCAGCTATTCGTTAGCTGTAGCTTGAGTTTGCTTTTTTATTTGTTTAACGGTCAGCTAGCCGCCTTATCAGCGCTGTTAGGAGGCCTTATTTTTGTTTTGCCACAGCTCTACTTTGCATTGAAAGCGTTTCGTTTTATGGGGGCGACATCAATTGCAAAGACGTTACAAAATTTTTATAGCGGTGAGTCGACAAAGTTGTTGCTCATCGCGATCGGCTTTGCCCTCGTCTTTTCCTTTTTTAAGGGCGTAGATGTTGTGGCTTTGTTTAGCTCGTTTATATGTTTATTAGTGTTGAATTGTTTGACGCCACTGCTGTTCAAAACAAGTTAGTAATCAACTAACACAACACGTAACTGTTTTTTAATTGTAAGTGTAGGCCCTATATTATGGCAGGTGAAAATCCAACCACTACCGAATATATCCAGCATCATTTAACCAACTTAACGTTTGGTGAATTGCCTGCTGGATATATGCGTGATGATGGCACGGTGTTAACAGAGAGTATGTGGACAATTGCTCATGGTTCTTCGGAAGCCACGGCAATGGGCTTCAATGCATTTCATGTCGATAGCTTAGCTTGGTCGTTTGGCTTAGGCTTAATCTTTTGTTTGTTGTTCCGTGCGGTCGCAAAATCAGCATCGAGTGATGTGCCTGGTAAATTGCAAAACTTTGTTGAGATCATCGTCGAATTTGTCGATAACAACGTAAAAGATATGTTCCATGGTCGTAACCCCTTGGTTGCACCCCTAGCGCTCACGATTTTCGTGTGGGTATTCTTAATGAATCTAATGGATTTGATTCCGGTTGACGTGGTGCCAGAGTTGATGATGGCACTTGGCGTGCCGTATCAGAAAATCGTCCCCTCAACAGATCCAAACGTAACCCTTGGAATGGCGCTTGGCGTATTCATTCTTATGATTTATTACGCTATCAAGATTAAAGGTGTAGGTGGCTTCGTTAAAGAACTTACCTTGCACCCGTTCAATCATCCTGTGTTTATTCCCGTTAACTTGTTTATGGAATTGGTAGGTCTGTTGGCCAAACCTTTCTCGCTAGGCTTGCGATTATTTGGAAATATGTACGCCGGTGAGATGATATTTATCCTGATTGCTGTGATGTACAGCGCAGGTCTGTTCTTCGGTTTGTTTGGTGGCCTGTTACAGGTTGGCTGGGCAATTTTCCATATTTTGGTTATCACGCTTCAGGCCTTTATTTTTATGGTATTGACCGTGGTATACCTCAGTATGTCTCACGAAGATCACTGATAAAAAACGAATTTACTAAAACCTTTAATTAACTTTAAAAACTCTACAAATAGGAGAGAAAAATGGAACTAGTAATCATTGCAGCTGCAATTATGCTTGGTCTAGGTGCGCTGGGTGCAGCGGTTGGTATGGGTCTGCTAGGTGGTCGCCTGCTTGAAGGTACGGCACGTCAGCCAGAGCTTGGCCCAATGCTTCAGGGTAAAATGTTCTTGCTAGCTGGTCTGATCGATGCGATTCCAATTATCGGTGTGGGTATTGCTATGTACTTGATCTTCGTTGTTGCTCCAACTGTTGGTGCGTAAAACTTTCGCGTCATTTAGTTTTCTAAATACGTAAATTAACAACGAAATGAGGTAATTAGTGTGAATATTAATTACACACTTTTTGGACAGATAATCTTCTTCGTCGCATTCGTGCTGTTCTGCATGAAATACGTTTGGCCGCCGATTAAGGCTGCTATGACGGAGCGCGAGAAGAAAATTTCTGACGGTTTAGCAGCAGCAGATCGTGCATCAAAAGATTTAGAACTTGCTCAGAAAAAAGCAATGGATGAATTGAGAGAAGCGAAAGCGCAAGCGGCTGAATTGATTGAGCAAGCTAACAAGCGAGCGAATCAAATTGTTGACGAAGCAAAAGAAACTGCGCGTCAAGAAGGCGAGCGTTTGCTGACGGCTGCAAAATCTGAAATTGAGCAGGAAAAAAATCGAGTGAAAGAAGAATTGCGTGCAGAAGTATCTGCCGTAGCGATTGCTGGTGCTGAGAAAATCTTAGCGGCGGAAATCGATGCAGGTAAGCACAGCGAATTACTCGATCAACTTGCCGCTGAAATTTAAACTGAGAGTGGATGATGGCAGAGTCAATCACGATTGCCCGACCTTACGCTAAAGCCGCATTTGAAGCAGCTAAAGATGCAAACAATTTAGATCAATGGTCTGAAATGTTGGCATATGCTTCCGCGGTAGCGCAAGACGAGAACATGGTTGTTGTTCTAGATCAACCTGCACTAACAAGTCAGCAAAAAGCCACCGCGTTTAACGATGCTTGTGGCGATAAGTTGAATGAAAATGCGACAAACTTAACAACAGTATTATCAGAGAACGGTCGGATTGGCTTGCTACCTGATATCGCTAGGTTGTTTGAAGCATTCAAAGCACAACTTGAGAAGACCGTTGACGTTGAAATTGAAAGTGCATTTGAACTGGGTACGGAACAACAAGAGAAGCTGGCAAAAGCATTAACCGCAAAACTAGATCGCAAAGTTATTGTATCTGCGACAACGAACGAAGCGCTACTCGGTGGTGCAATTGTTCGAGCGCAAGATCTAGTAATTGATGCATCGGTGAAAGGCAAACTTGCCAAACTCGCCGAAGCAATTGGTGCTTAGATAGCAGATTCAGATTTGAGGAATTAAAGCATGCAACAGCTAAACCCAGCTGAGATCAGCGAAATAATTAAGAAGCGCATTGAGCAGCTCGATGTGACTTCAGAAGCCCAAAATGAGGGCACGATCGTCAGTGTTTCTGACGGTATCGTACTAGTTCATGGCCTTGCCGATGTAATGTACGGTGAGATGGTTGAATTTGAAACCGGTGTTTACGGAATGGCGCTTAACTTAGAGCGTGATTCGGTAGGTGTGGTAGTACTTGGCGACCCAAAAGGCTTGGCCGAAGGTCAAAAAGCAAAATGTACTGGACGTATCCTTGAAGTACCTATCGGTGAAGCATTGCTCGGCCGCGTAGTTGATGCGCTTGGTAACCCCATTGATGGCAAAGGTCCGATTGAGACGAATTTGTCTGCACCTTTGGAAAAAGTTGCCCCCGGCGTTATTGCCCGACAAGGCGTTGATCAGCCGGTACAAACCGGTCTTAAAGCGATCGATTCCATGGTGCCAATTGGTCGCGGTCAGCGCGAATTAATCATCGGTGACCGTCAAACTGGTAAATCAGCGATTGCCATTGATGCGATTATTAACCAGAAAGACACTGGCGTTAAATGTATTTATGTGGCCGTCGGTCAGAAGCAATCATCTATTGCTGCCGTGGTTCGTAAGCTAGAAGAACACGGTGCAATGGACCATACCATTATCGTCGCAGCGGGCGCAGCCGATCCAGCAGCAATGCTATTTTTGGCGCCGTACGGTGGTACGACAATGGGTGAATATTTCCGTGACCGTGGTCAAGATGCCTTGATCGTCTTTGATGATTTGACAAAACAAGCCTGGGCTTACCGTCAAATTTCATTACTACTTAGACGTCCACCAGGCCGAGAAGCGTATCCAGGTGATGTTTTCTACTTACACTCACGCTTACTTGAGCGAGCATCACGAGTTAGTGCTGAATATGTAGAGAAATTCACGGACGGTGAAGTAAAGGGTCAGACCGGTTCGTTAACAGCGTTACCGATTATCGAAACCCAAGGTGGAGACGTTTCGGCATTCGTACCGACCAACGTTATCTCGATTACGGATGGTCAAATCTTCCTAGAAACTAACCTATTCAACGCCGGTATTCGTCCAGCGATGAACGCTGGTATTTCGGTTTCACGAGTAGGTGGCGCAGCACAAACTAAAATCATCAAGAAGCTAGGCGGTAGTATTCGTCTGGCCCTCGCGCAATACCGTGAGCTTGCTGCATTCGCACAATTCGCTTCAGATTTAGACGAAGCAACGCGTAAACAGTTGGAGCATGGTCAACGTGTAACTGAGTTGATGAAGCAGAAGCAGTATAGCCCGCAGAGCGTTGCTCAAATGGGTATTGTACTCTATGCGGCAAACGAAGGTTTCCTTGATGATGTGCCAGTAAACAAAGTAGTTGATTTTGAAGCAGCCATGCTTTCTTACATGGATGCAGAGCAAGCTGACTTACTCGCGAAGATTAACGAGAAAGGCGACTACAACAAAGATATCGCAAGCGATATCAAGGCTGCTTTGGAGACGTTTAAGTCGACGCAAACTTGGTAAAACAAGGGAAGTAAAACTTCCCTTTTAAATTACTAAGCTAAACGTTAACAAGACTTTATAGGCAAGAAAAATGGCCGTTGGTAAAGAAATACGAAATCAGATCTCAAGCGTTAAAAGCACGCAGAAGATTACAAGCGCAATGCAAATGGTTGCTGCGAGTAAGATGCGAAAAGCTCAAGAGCGCATGAATCTTGGAAAACCATATGCGGCGAAAATCCGCAGCGTGGTGAGCCACTTAGCGAATGCGCAGCCTGAATATAATCATTTGTATTTAAGCGAGCGTGAGGTTAAGCGTGTAGGGTATATCGTAGTCTCGTCTGACCGTGGCTTATGCGGTGGGTTGAACGTTAATTTGTTCAAGCAAACTGTTAAGTCGATGAAAGAATGGAATGACCAGGATGTCGAGGTCGACATTTGTGCAGTGGGTCAAAAGGCGATCTCTTTCTTCAAAAGCTATGGCGGCAATGTGGTGGCAGCAATCAGCCAATTGGGTGATCAACCAGCAGCACATGAACTGATTGGTTCAGTGAAAGTGATGTTAGACGCCTACGATGAAGGCAAAATCGATCGCCTTTTTGTTGTGTCTAATGAATTTGTCACAACGATGACGCAAAACCCTACGGTTAGTCAGTTACTACCTTTGGAAGCTTCGAGTGAAGATGACATGAAGCATCATTGGGATTATATCTACGAACCGGAAGCAAAAGAGTTGTTAGATGGCTTATTGGTTCGGTTTATAGAGTCTCAGGTTTATCAAGGCGTAGTTGAAAATATAGCGTGTGAACAAGCATCGCGAATGATTGCAATGAAAAGTGCAACCGACAACGCGGGTGACCTGATCGACGAACTACAACTGATCTACAACAAGGCTCGTCAGGCCGCAATTACGCAGGAAATATCTGAGATTGTGGGTGGTGCTGCCGCGGTATAAGCGCAGCGTGCTGATGTAAGAGATTAAAACCCTCGCGCGGCGAGGTGTTTAGAGAATATTATTTTTAACGAGGAACCGAACATGAGTAGCGGAAGTATCGTACAGATTATAGGAGCGGTAATTGACGTCGAATTCGCACGTGATTCCGTCCCTAATGTTTATGATGCGTTGACAGTAGACGGTGGTGAAACCACTCTCGAAGTTCAACAGCAACTAGGTGATGGTATTGTTCGTACTATCGCAATGGGTAGTACTGAAGGTTTGAAGCGTGGTCTAAACGTGGCAAACTCCGGTGCACCGATTTCAGTGCCTGTCGGTATTGAAACGCTAGGTCGAATTATGGACGTACTAGGCCGTCCGATTGATGAGCGCGGAGACATTGGTGAGCAAGAGCGTATGCCAATACACCGAAAAGCGCCGACCTATGCAGAGCAAGCGGCCTCAGCTGAATTGCTAGAGACAGGTATTAAGGTAATCGACTTAGTCTGCCCATTCGCAAAGGGTGGTAAAGTTGGTTTATTCGGCGGTGCGGGCGTTGGTAAAACCGTCAACATGATGGAGTTGATTAACAACATCGCACTTAAGCACTCAGGTCTGTCTGTATTCGCTGGCGTGGGTGAGCGTACGCGTGAGGGTAACGACTTCTATCATGAGATGCAGGAAGCGGGTGTTGTAAACCTAGAAAACCCAACAGAATCAAAAGTAGCCATGGTTTATGGTCAAATGAATGAGCCGCCTGGAAACAGACTGCGCGTTGCATTGACTGGGTTAACGATGGCGGAAAAATTCCGTGATGAAGGTAAAGACGTCCTATTGTTCGTCGATAACATCTATCGTTACACACTGGCAGGGACTGAAGTATCAGCATTGTTAGGGCGTATGCCTTCTGCGGTAGGTTATCAGCCTACATTGGCCGAAGAGATGGGTGTACTGCAAGAGCGTATTACGTCTACCAAGACCGGTTCAATTACGTCGATTCAAGCGGTATATGTACCTGCTGATGATTTGACTGACCCATCACCAGCGACAACGTTCTCTCACTTGGATGCAACCGTTGTACTAAGCCGTGATATCGCCTCTAAAGGTATTTATCCAGCGATCGATCCACTCGACTCGACCTCACGCCAGTTAGATCCGCTTGTAATTGGTACGGAACACTATGAAGTGGCCCGAGGGGTACAAACGGTTCTTCAACGTTATGCAGAACTGAAAGACATCATTGCGATTTTGGGCATGGACGAGCTTTCTGAAGAAGATAAGCAAACCGTTGCACGAGCACGTAAGATTGAGCGTTTCTTATCTCAGGCTTTCCACGTAGCAGAAGTGTTTACCGGTGCGCCGGGTAAATATGTATCGCTAGCGGATACAATTCGTGGCTTCCAAGGTATCTTGGCGGGCGAATACGATGATCTGCCAGAGCAAGCGTTCTACATGGTTGGTTCTATCGACGAAGCGATAGAAAAAGCTAAAGACATGTAATTCGTTTTGACCTAGGAGTCACATCATGTGGCTCCGGGCATAGAGGTGGAAACAAATGGGTATGAGTGTACATTGCGATATCGTTAGTGCCGAAGAGTCTCTTTTTTCTGGACTCGTTGAACTGGTTGTTGCAGCCGGCGCATTAGGTGACTTAGGTATTGCACCGGGTCACGCACCGTTGATGACCAGTTTAAACCCTGGCCCTGTCCGGGTTATCAAACAAGGTGGTAAAGAGGAAGTGTTTTACGTTTCAGGTGGTTATCTGGAAGTACAACCCAACTTAGTTACGATCTTATCTGATAGCGCGCAGCGCGCCGACGATATTGATGAAGCAGCCGCGGCAGAAGCGAAGAAAGAAGCAGAACGTTCTTTCGCCAATCAAAGCGGTGAAATGGATTACTCAAGAGCCGCTGCTCAGCTTGCAGAAGCGTCGGCACGCTTAAGAACAATCCAACAGCTTAAAAAGAACCTGTAAAAATTAAAGGTTAGAGTTAAAGGCAGCGTCACGCTGCCTTTTTTGTTTTAGGATAAACACACACATTTTTGCTTAGCTCAACAATATAGGTACATTAGGATATGAGCCTTCATGTAGTCATACTCGCCGCGGGCAAAGGTAGCCGAATGAAATCGGCCTTACCCAAAGTGTTGCACCCCCTCGCCGGTAAGCCTTTACTTCAACATGTCTTAGATACGGCGCAATCACTAGAAGCTGACGCCGTGCATATTGTAATTGGTAATGGTGCAGATCAGGTCAAAGAGGCCGTTCATGATGCGAATATCCATTGGGCTTTGCAGGCTGAACAACTGGGTACGGGGCATGCAGTCGCGCAAGCACTGCCAAATATACCTGACAATGCGACGTTACTGGTCTTGTATGGTGATGTGCCGCTAATCTCACAACCAAGTCTACAACGCTTACTCGATCTAGTAGAGGCGGATACACTTGCGCTTTTGAGTGTTGATTTGCCTGATGCAACCGGTTACGGGCGTATTGTACGTGATGTGGCTGGGGACGTTCGTGCCATCGTTGAGCATAAAGACGCGACGCCAGAACAGCTCGAGATAACCGAAGCCAATACCGGTATTTTGGCAGGACCAGCCAAGTTAATTAAAACCTTACTGCCCAAGGTTGAAAATAAGAATGCTCAAAGCGAATATTATTTGACCGATTTAATTGAATTGGCGGTGAGCGAAGGTTTCGAAGTGGAAGCAGAGCAGGCAGATAATCTCGAAGAGGTGCAGGGCGTGAATGACCGCCTTCAGCTCTGCGAATTGGAATGTTGGTATCAATCTGTAATCTCAGAGCAGTTGATGCTTTCTGGTGTGACTTTATATGACCCTAACCGTACCGATGTAAGGGGAACGTTAAAAACCGGTATTGATGTAACGATCGACATTAATACCGTTTTTGAAGGGAATGTGGAACTGGGTGACGGCGTGACCGTGGGTCCCAACTGTGTCATTACCAACAGCGTGATTGGCGCCCATACCGAGATTAAGGCAAATTCTCTGATTGAAGAAACGAGTATTGGCGAGCATGCAGTGATTGGCCCTTTCGCCAGGTTGCGACCCGGCACGCAACTCGCGGACAAAACGAAAGTGGGTAACTTCGTAGAAACGAAAAAAGCCATTGTTGCGAAAGGCTCTAAAATTAACCATTTGAGTTATATCGGTGACGCAGAGCTTGGTGAGAATGTAAATGTTGGGGCCGGCACTATTACCTGTAACTACGATGGCGTAAATAAATCACAAACCGTGCTCGGTGATGAAGTATTCATTGGTTC
>CAJWAD010000044.1 GCA_913020245.1 uncultured Oleiphilus sp. | reverse complement strand
GGTACATCGACAAAATTGTAATTGACGCCATTTTGTTCGCCAGGGCGAATATCACGGGTTGTGTGAGAAACTGATACGGTTATGTTTGCGTTACGCATGATCAATTCATGCACAAGGCTTGTTTTACCTGCGCCTGACGGTGCCGCAATAATGTAAAGTTTGCCTGGGCTTTGTGGAGTGAGACTGCTCATTTTTTACTCTTGCTCGTTCAATATTCTGTGTTTGCTTGTTACAGATAATAGTCGGAAAAATGCGAATTTGCGCTTGTAGGCCTTTTTAATAAGCGCAGGTTAGTTTTTTCACCATTTCAGTTTGCTTTTAATATTTATGAAGAGGTGCACTTTTAGGTATCTTTATTTTAAAGTAACCAAGTTTCTATCTCATTCTTTTATTGCCTAAGTTGAGATAATGATGCGCTAGCCGATATGGGCGCTAGAAGCAAGGCATCGTATGATACGATATATTTTGCGGAATATTACCGTCGTCAAACTTAGCTGATCGGAAGCGACAAAATATAAAGATATTTTTCGATAAAGTTGATGATCTTGTGAAGAAAATAATGATTTTTTTAGATCGAGTGGTGTTAAATGAGGAGCTTCGATGAAAATTTCACCAGGCAGTATTTAATGAGATCCCTCAGAGGCAATTCATGAAACGAAGCATGTGCCGCAATTTTCGGTTCTCAGCGGGCAGGGACGCTTTGCTTTTAGTGAATACCCGATAAAGAACTTAGTATGACGGAGAAGGTAGATAATCAGTTATTGTACTCTTCGTTATTGACCGAGATAACCCCTTAATGCATGAATCAATCTCATACCAGCAAGCTTTAGTTAACGCTAAACAACTATTAAAATATGGCGATTTACTAAAAAGTAAGCAGATAGTCTGGACATTGCTTCAACACAAACCATCAGATAAGCAAGCTTTTGACATTTTGTCTTCGATAGCGGCTAAACAAGGCAACAAATTTACAAATAAATCTGAAAGTTTCTTCTTGAATATTTACAAAGAGTATAGCCAGCAAAGTATTCAAAAAGCACTTTCTGGTTGGGTTTATGGCCTTAGCATTGATAAATACTTTTTGTCACCTGTTTCAAATCCGCCTCACCAGAAAAAGTACGATAAGACGTTAGAAAAATCCACTACTGGAGAAGGTAAGGACAACTGCGATGCTAACAAATTCTTCAATTCATTATTAACGGAACAAAATATTCGTAGGCGCTGGCAAGGTTTACAAATAAGGCAAAATGCCAACGATAAACTATTGATACAAGATAGCTTTTCGAATTATGTTGGTAAGCAACTCGATAAAGCGTTGATCAAAAGCCTTTCTAGTCAAAATTTGAATGTCTGTATCCTAGGAGCCGGTTGTGCAGGATTATTGCTTGCCAGTAGTCTTAAAATAGCGCTAGGTGAAAAAATTGACATCCTCGTTATCGAGGTCCGCTCGCAAACACAGCATTACAAAAAGCCCTATTCAAGAAAATGGCTAACTAACTTAAGTATGGAAAGTTTTTCTGGTCTTGTTGAGGATTCTGTTTACCGATTGCTTGACGAATTTGGTAGAAAAAACTTCGCGGGCACGAGCATTGCGAGTTTGGAGTCCTTATTGCTGGCCTCTTGCAAAAATATGGGAGTAAAGTTCCTATTCGATAGTGATTACAGCTTGAAATTTATTAAAGATAGCAAGGCACAATTAATTTTTGATGCAACAGGCGGCAAGCGATCCTCTTTAAAGGGGAGTGAGAAATCTGCAGGAGAATACAACAAGCAAAGATGCGTAAAGAAATTCCCACTTCCGAGTTTTCAGGGTTTCGCACAAAGCTTCAAAGCATTTGGTGTAACGGACACAGAAACTAATTATCCGACAGAAATTTCAGTTCTGTTCGACGAGTCAACAGCGTACCCGATCCATTGTGGAAAACGACTTGCGACACATATGGTGAAGCTTGTAGGCATTCCAACTCAAATACAACCAGATATATTGAGTTGGATAGCCCAAAACAATGATAACAATCGTTTTTATTTATGGCCGGGTAATCTTCATGAAGAGATAAACGAGCTCCTTCTTTTCATAAACCTTTCAGAGAATGAGCATGCTGCGATTAAGAATGTAATAACTTACGCAACACCTCTTAATAGCGCTGTTGCAAAGTTATCTGCCCTCTCAGAACTAGACCTCAGAATTTTCGAGTTGTTTTCAATTTTACTCAATAAAAGCCCTGATGCCCTGACAAAAATAGAACCTCCATTTACTTATTCGCCCTACATTACGCATCTGCAGGACGGTTTTGATCGCGTATATGGTCGAGCGGTTATTCCGTTAGGTGATTCTCTATTTAATGGTCATCCAAAAGTAGGCAATGGTTTGGGATCCCATATTGTAGCTGTTCGGTTTATCCAGCAAAGCTTAATGTTCTCAATCGGCCAGTAACCCCCTTTTTTTGCGACAAGATTAGTCCATTTTATTGGATACATACCAATCAAGATATTTCTCTAATTTTGTCGTAGTCGTTATCCGAGTGTTGATAAATTTTTCTCGAAGTCAAATGCGGGCAAAAGGGAGCTTATAAAAAATCCTTATGCTTGGAGCTAGCTACAGAAATTAGGACCGAAAATAGGTCTTATTAGTCGAGGCGAACATTTAGAACGAGACGATCGAGAAACACATTGATATTCCTCTGTTGATCGGAGTTAGGCTTTCATCAAGCAAGTCCCGTATTGGCAAGCTGTCTAAGATATTTGGAAATAGTTGAGAAACAACATTTATCTCACACAACATAGGCTGACAGTCTAGAGCAAGAGACGTTAGCGCAACTTTACTGATCAGCCATCGCATTGAAAAACATGGGGCGTGCATTGGAGCAAGTCAACGCCCTAAAATAACCTAGCGACATCAGGGAAAATGAAGATGTCTGTTTTAAATTGATATCTATTCAATATTTTGCACTTGTTCGCGCATTTGTTCGATCAGTACCTTCAGCTCAACGGCGGCGTTTGTCGTATCGGTCACAATTGATTTTGAGGACAAGGTATTGGCTTCACGATTCAGCTCTTGCATTAAAAAATCAAGGCGACGACCCACCGGCTCAGTCTTTTTTAGCACCGCGTTTACTTCAACCACGTGCGCATCCAGGCGATCTAGCTCCTCGGCCACATCCGTTTTTTGGGCGATCATTACAAGCTCTTGCTCTAAGCGTTGTGCATCAATTTCGACTTTAGCCTCTTCAAAACGTTGTAGTATCGTTTGTTTTTGTTTCGCTAAAATATCCGGCATTTTACTGCGCACGTCGGTAACGATTTGTTCGATTGCCCTGAGGCGTTGATCGAACAAAGGGGCTAACTGTTGACCTTCTCTTTGACGATTGTCGCATAACGAAATCAATGCAGCATTAAAGCCCTCAAGCGCCTGATGTAAAAGAGATTTCCTGTCACTACTCTCTGAGTTTATGACGCCGGGTAGTTGCAATAAATTGACTGCATCATGCGGCGCGCAGTTTTCAATAGTATCGCTGATCTGTTGCAATGCGCTCTTTAAGCCTTCGAGCATTTCTGCATTAACGCTAAGGCTGCGGCCATTTTGAAGGCTGGGCTGCCATTTTAAACTACAATCGATTTTGCCGCGTGCAAGCTTCTTACGCAGGCTCTCACGAAGTTTTATTTCAAGTTCACGGAACTGTTCAGGAAGCCGAAAGTTGGGTTCTAGATAGCGATGATTGACGCTGCGTAGCTCCCAAGTAAACGTACCGGCCTCGCTGTTTTGATCGTGTCGTGCGAAAGCGGTCATACTCTTAAGCATTGAATTTTCCTACGAAATATTTAACCAATTCGCCATTTTACGGACTGCGAAAAAATTAGCTAGTGAAGGGCAAAAGAGTTTCACCGAGAGTCTAACGAAAGTGGTAAACTGCCAACAATTTAAAGGTGAAGCCATTTCAATTTTATACAATCAGTTAAGGAATATACATGAGACCTAGCGGACGTGCCCTAGATCAAGCAAGAGACATTAAGCTCACACGCAATTTTACCAAGCATGCAGAGGGATCTGTATTGGTTGAATTTGGCGACACAAAAGTAATTTGTAATGCGACGATTGAAGAATCGGTTCCGCGTTTTTTGAAGGGGCAGGGTAAAGGTTGGATAACCGCTGAATACGGTATGTTACCACGCTCAACAGGTTCGCGTATGGGTCGAGAAGCGGCGCGTGGTAAGCAGGTAGGTCGCACTGTTGAAATTCAACGTTTAATTGGTCGCTCGTTGCGTGCTGCGGTTGACCTCGAAGCGCTAGGTGAGCGTACGATTACGATTGATTGCGATGTAATACAGGCAGATGGTGGCACGCGCACCGCTTCTATCACAGGTGGCTGTGTTGCTCTGATTGAGGCCTTACAAGGTATCGTCGCGCAAGGTAAGTTGAGCGCAATACCCCTGAAGCAGCAGGTTGCAGCGATTTCTGTGGGTATTTATGAGGGTCAGGCTGTTTTAGACTTAGACTACCCTGAAGATTCAGCAGCCGAAACCGATATGAACGTCGTGATGACTAATAAAGGCGGTTTTATTGAAGTGCAAGGAACAGCGGAGGGTGAGGCGTTTGAGCAAGATGAGTTCGATGCGATGCTAGCGCTGGCCCGTAAGGGTTTAGATGAAATATTTGCACTGCAGAAGGAAGTGCTAGGGCTCTAGCCTATCCCCAATAAATTATACCGATTATAAAAGCGCCCTGTTCATCAGGGCTTTTTTGTGGGCACTAGTTAAGATTTACCAAATAGTCATCTGGTGATGCTTGAGGGGCTCGAGGTGCAGCGATATGATGGCGCTTCGATTTTAAATAGAGTCCTGTGAGGGTGCGTTCATGCAATGTGTTCGACGACCGATAGTAACGGTTTGCTTCTTGATTTTCTGTGTGTTGTCTCCCGTGCATGCGGCGTCTATGTGGGAGAAAGGTAGTCACTATAAAGAGCTACCATTTCCTGTAACCACCAATGACGCATCAAAAATAGAGGTGGTTGAGGCGTTTTGGTATGGCTGTCCGCACTGCTATGAATTTAATAATGACTTTTTGCCTGCTTGGGAAAAGAACTTGCCCGCTGATGTTGATTTTCGCTTATTGCCCGTAACCTTTCCTGGTTGGGTCGAGCATGCGGAAGCTTTTTTTGCTGCGCAAGAATTAGATAAGTTAGAAGAAATGCATCAGCCATTATTCGATGCGATTCAAAAAAATCCGCGTCAATACAAAGATAAGGATGATTTTGTTGAGTTGTTTCAGCAGCATGGGGTGAGTGAAGAGGCCTATGAAAAATTGTTCGAGGCTTCAGGTTTTAGAAAAATATCTAAAATTGATGAGCAGGTAAAAAAAGCCGATGGTAAGACGAAAGCATATCGGTTGTCCGGCGTGCCAGCGCTAATTGTTAATGGTAAATATACAATTAGTGTTCGCGATGCAGGTGGGTTTTCAAATATGCTGAAAATTGCAAATTACCTAATTGCGAAAGAGCGCGATGAGGCAAACGTAAAAGCCGCACCATAAACCAAACATATTTCGAGATGCCACTTAGTTATGTATACGAAATTTCGACAGCGACTAGGGAAAATTTTGGCACCTCATTTAGATGCTTCATCCACTTTTTCGGATGAAGCGTCGCTTTCGAACACCCCCTATCTTGATTCTGAACGTACGATCCGTCTCCTTACCTATAATATTCAGGTGGGTATTTCGACGGCGTCTTATCGTCATTATGTGACACGCAGTTGGCAGCATGTTTTGCCTCACCGTTCGCGTAATGACAACCTTATGCGGATTGCACATTTGCTTTTAGATTACGATGTCGTTGCCCTTCAGGAAGTTGACGGAGGTAGTATTCGTAGCGGTTTTATTAATCAGGTTGAATATTTAGCGGCGCACGGAAATTTTGATTTTTGGTACCAGCAGCTGAATCGTAATTTTGGTCCCTTAGCGAAGCATAGCAACGGTTTATTGAGTCGCTTTCGTCCCTTAGAGGTAGAAGAGTTTCGCCTTCCTGGTCTGATTCCCGGGCGAGGAGTAATCGTCGCTAAATACGGGCAGGCAGAAGATCCTATTGTGCTTGTGATTATGCATTTGTCGTTGAGCCCTGTGGCACAACGAGCCCAGTTACGGTTTGTTGCGCGGTTGATTAGCGCTTATCAGCACGTGGTGTTGATGGGGGATATGAATATGCATGCTGAGAACTTACTGCATAATTCGCCACTTAAAGACTTAGATTTAGCCGCGCTCCCAGGGGTAAGCCATACGTTCCCGAGTTGGCGACCAGAGAAAGCGTTAGACCATATATTGGTGAGTCGTTCATTACGCGTCAAGCGCGCTGGCGTCCTTAACTTTCCAGTGTCTGATCACTTGCCAATTGCTCTCGATGTCCGGCTTCCTGACACTTACTTTTAGCGGTTAACGCGCACCCAGATTTTTTTGAGCAATAAAAAAACCCGACGATAGTCGGGTTTTTCTGGAAGCATTATCAAGCAGTAGCTACTTAATTTTCGCTTCCTTGTACATGACGTGCTTGCGAACAACGGGATCATATTTTTTGATCTCCATTTTCTCAGGCATGTTGCGCTTGTTCTTATCGGTGGTATAGAAGTGACCAGTGCCAGCGCTAGAAACTAGACGAATTTTTTCTCTCATTGTTTATTCCTTTTATACCTTTTCGCCGCGAGCACGAAGTTCGCTAAGGACAATATCGATGCCCTTCTTATCGATGATACGCATGCCTTTAGTAGAGACGCGTAATTTTATAAAACGGTTCTCGCTCTCAACCCAAAAGCGGTGAGATTGCAAGTTTGGCAAAAAGCGACGACGCGTCGTGTTTTTTGCGTGAGATACATTATTACCTGCTACCGGACGCTTACCTGTAACCTGACATACTCTAGACATACTAAACCTTGCCTCCAACTTCCAAGCGCGAAAGTATGATCGGCACTTGAGAATAAATTCAAATTCTGTGGGTTATTCTCGCAAACGCTTTGTTGAGAATTTGCTTGTTGCACTCCCTTTTTCTCGCCTGACGACGATCCAAGAGAGGAACCCTTACTAAAGAGCCCGCCTTTATACCAGAAAGGTTTTTTAATCGCAAAAAAATTTGTGGCGAACGCTAACTTTTTACGGCATTTACGCCTTGATAGGTTCCTCATCTGCGTCCGAGCCCATGAGGATTGAAATCCATAGGGTGTCTTCGCTAGTTTCGAAGGCGATCTTTAATAGCATGGTAAGTGGAACAGAGAGAAACATGCCAACGGGTCCCAGTATCCATCCCCAAAATACTAAGGACATAAATACAATAAGCGTAGATAAGCCTAAGCCTTTACCCATATAACGTGGCTCTATCCAATTACCTACAATCATATTGATGGCGACATAGACCAGGGCAACCATTAAGGCACTTAAAGAGCCCAGCTGAACAAGCGCTAGAATAACGGGAGGGACCGCCGCAATGATCGAGCCGATATTTGGGACAAAGTTAAGCAAAAACGCCAATAATGACCATAATAGGGGGTAATCTACACCGATAATTTTGAGCGCAACATAGACGATTACACCAGTGATTAAGCTGACCATCGCTTTGATGCTCATGTAGCGTTTTACCGTGCCCATAAATCGTCTTAAATACTGGATTTGGGGACTATTTTCACCAAACGCGAGCTTCAACTTCTTCGGCAGCGACATGCCTTCGAACAACATAAATATAACCGTCAGAATAATCAGAAATGAATCGGATAGGACGCTGCCTAAACTGCCCAGTGCGTTAACCGATGCCTTTAAAATATTACCTGGATTAAACGTATCGAGAATCTTTTCTGTCGGTACCTCAATTCCCCAACTTTGGAATATAGCGATTCCGTGCAGCGTCACACTGCGTAGTTTTTCTTGATAAATGGGTAGATTGGCAGAAAAGTCTTTAACCGATGTGGTGATGATTGTTATCAACAAAACCTGCATTAAGCCAATCGTGAGTACCACGAGAATAATAGAAAGCCAGGCAGGCAAGCCACGGCGTTGCAACATTAAGAAAGGAACCGCACAAATAATCGCAAAAAAGGCTGAAAGTAAAAACGTAACCATGATCGATTCGGCCGATTTGATACCCGCAATCACAATAACGAAGGCCGCCATCGTATAGAGGGCTTGAGTAGCGCGAGGTTGACGCGAAGGTTCATTCATGCAGGTTAGCGTCCTATCAAAATGTATTTGGCTTACTCATTAAACTGCGCGAGATCTGTTTGAAATGACTGTTGCAAATCCATTAATTGATCTTGAATGGACGCTATTTGCGATTCGGCGATTTGTGTAAAGCCTGCCATTATTTCCGGGCTGTGTTTTAAGAACGCTTGGCCCGTTTCAGACTGGTAGAACGCTAGAATATCTCGCAGTTCCTTTTCTGAAAATGCTTTGGCGTACATCTGTGCATATTGCTGCTGCGAGTTTTGTTGACTGAGCGTTGTGAACAGCAGATTTGTCATGTCCTCGAGGTATTTGTCTATTACCGGTTTGGCTTTTGGGTCTAAGCCTAAGGTGTGTATCTGTCTTGCTTGTAGCGCGCGTAAATTATCAGCCATGACCTGAAACTGATAATCCATTTGCATCGCTTCAATCAGCGCTTCAGCAACTTTATGTCTTGACTCGCTGGCACCTGTTGCTGAACTGACGAACAAGAATAAAATAATAATTTTTTTCAAAACAATACTCCGTTTACGCACCGACCATTTCATAGTAGCGGGCAGACACTTATGTGTCGAACCTAACGTTTGGTGATGCCCATGAATTTTAGCTTAGATGGAGCGGCCTATTTGAGCTTGGTCTACGTTTCAAGGCGATGCGGTCGTTGGCTGAGCCCTTTTTCGGCCGCATGCTTTTGATCATATTATAAAAGATGTTGCGCGTGAAAGCGGAGGTGATCATCGATGAAACTACTGATAAAAAAGTAGCTGTGATCGTAGCCAGGTTGCATGCGTAACGTGAGGGGGTAATTCGTCTTTTCTGCGGCTTTCTGCAAAACTTCAGGCTTAAGTTGCTCGATGAGAAAATCGTCTGCCTCGCCTTGGTCAACCAGAGCCGGGGTTTGCTCATCTTGTCGACTATGCGCCATCAGCCAGCTGCTGTCATAATTTAGCCACGTATCTTTATTTGGTCCCAAATAAGCATTGAATGCTTTTTGACCCCAGGCGCAGTCAAGCGGATTGCAGATTGGGCTAAATGCCGATACTGAGGTATAGCGGGATGGATTTTTTAACGCAATGCTCAATGCACCGTGTCCGCCCATAGAGTGCCCACTGATCGCACGTTTCGGAGCGACAGCAAACGTTTTTTCAACTAAGTCAGGGAGCTCGTGTACGACATAATGATACATTGAATAATGCTGTGCCCACGGGGCTTGCGTTGCATCCAAATAAAAGCCTGCGCCTAAGCCGAGATCATATTGTTGCTCAGGGTCGTCCGGTACACCCTCGCCACGTGGACTCGTATCTGGTGCGACAATCGCGAGACCAAGCGCCGCGGCGGTATTAAAGGCACCCGCTTTCTGCATGAAATTCTCATCCGTACAGGTCAGGCCAGACAACCAATAGACAACCGGAACGTCTAACCCTTGTTGGCTTTGTGGTGGCAAAAACACCGCGAACGTCATCCCGCAGTTGAGCGAGGCTGAAGTGTGTCGATAGCGTTGATGCAGCCCCCCAGCTACCTTGTTCTCACTAATCAGCTCAATCATGATGCACCCACCCCTCTAGAAATGAACGACTGAACGAATGCTCTCGCCTTCGTGCATCAGGTTAAACGCATCGTTAATCTCGTCGAGTGGCATCGTATGGGTGATGAAATCACCAAGTTTAAATTTCCCTGCCAAATAGTCGTCAACGATGCCGGGCAATTCACTGCGACCCTTCACCCCACCAAAAGCGGTGCCGCGCCAGACGCGACCGGTTACTAATTGGAAGGGGCGGGTCGAAATTTCCTGGCCCGCGCCTGCCACGCCAATAATGACCGATTCGCCCCAGCCTTTGTGACAACACTCCAACGCTGAGCGCATTACGTCTACATTACCAATACACTCAAACGAAAAGTCGACGCCGCCGTCGGTCATCTCAACAATCACTTCTTGGATGGGTTTGTCGTATTTTTTTGGATTGATACAGTCGGTCGCGCCCAGTTTTGTGGCGAGTTCAAACTTACTTTCATTGATATCGATTACTAAAATACGACTGGCACCCGCCATTACCGCACCAATCACGGCAGATAAGCCAATGCCACCTAGACCAAAAATTGCAACCGTATCACCTTCTTTTACCTTCGCCGTATTCAGTACCGCACCCATGCCAGTGGTGACACCGCAACCGAGCAAGCATACTTCTTCGAGGGGGGCTTCTTTGTTCACTTTCGCCAAAGAAATTTCGGGTAATACCGTATATTCAGAAAACGTAGACGTGCCCATGTAGTGATAAATTGGCTCGCCGTCTTTGAAGAACCGTGTGGTGCCATCTGGCATTAAGCCTTTGCCTTGTGTTTCGCGGATTTTTTGACATAGGTTTGTCTTACCGGACGTACAAAATTTACATTCACCGCATTCGGGCGTGTAGAGCGGAATCACATGATCACCGATCGATACACTTGTCACCCCCTCACCAATGGCTTCAACGACGCCGCCGCCTTCATGCCCTAATATGGCTGGGAAAATACCTTCCGGGTCTTCACCAGATAAGGTAAACGCATCGGTATGGCAAACGCCCGTCGCGATGATTTTTACCAGCACCTCCCCAGCTTTTGGTAGCATGACATCCACCTCTTCAATGGAAAGGGGTTGGTTGGGGCCCCAAGCGATCGCTGCGCGCGATTTTATAAACTGATCTGACATTGGCTTCTCTCCAAAGTGTTTTTTGTTAACAGTGCACATCCAACTGTGTGCGGATGTCAC
The DNA here is from genome assembly GCA_913020245.1 of uncultured Oleiphilus sp. Classification (GTDB taxonomy): domain Bacteria; phylum Pseudomonadota; class Gammaproteobacteria; order Pseudomonadales; family Oleiphilaceae; genus PZPK01. Next base: position 12,044 of record CAJWAD010000044.1, on the reverse strand, counting down.
CGCGAGAATCACGTGGATGGCCTGTTTGCAGTGTCTAGCGCTGCTATTGTTTTGTTGCTTTCTCTTGTCTGCCTGTCACAAACGATAGTAAGAATGGCGATCTATAAGCGTTGCAAACCAACCCCAAAAACATTTCATTTACAGGCTATTGGGTATCAATACCCTTTTGATGGCTCCAGTTATATGCAAGGCCAGGCAGGCTAATGCGTTAAGCTAGGCTTCTGACGCTATAAGCCCAAGCTCTCTAGTGCCTCGTCAAACGCCACGAAGTATACGCAACGCAGTGCATTTGGATCTTTCTCGGCTTACATTTACTCGGGTAACTAATTTCGTTATGCAAGCGCACATCATTTAAGGCACATTTTACGGCATTTATTATCTCGGATAATCCTACCGCTTATAAATCGAAATCCCTTCTTTAAACGTTTCCATCACTTTAATTTTATTGATTTCGGCAATCGGAACAGTAAGAGGGTTCGCAGACAAAATAACCATATCAGCGAGTTTTCCGAGGCTTAGCGAGCCTTTACGATCGGCTTCATTATATTGTTCAGCAGGCCAAATTGTCATCGCTTTAAGGCCTTCCAATACCTCGATTCGTTGTCCCTTACCGATAATTTTTCCGTCTCTTGAGATTCGATTAACCGCTGACCATAGCATCATCATCTGGTCGAGTGGCGCCACGACAAAATCAGTATGGTTAGTTGGTCGTAAGCCTTTGTCGATCGCATCACGCATTGGGCTAATATAAGCGGTTTGTTGCTCGCCTCGATTGGCTCGATGTGCCTCGGCGAAATAGTACGTATGTAAGCTATAGAAGGATGGTCGTATTTTATAATCGACAAATACATCTAATTGGTCTGGTCGCGCAAACTGCGCGTGTATCATGGTCACATCGCGTGCTTGGGTCAGGTTATCCCCTGCCGCTGCTCTGTGCGCCTCAAAGAAAGCATCTATGGCGCCGTCTCCGTTTGCATGTAGGTTAAGCGGCACGGCCATTTTATATACCTTGTCAACCATTGCATTGACCATTGGCTGTAAAAAGGTCAGTTGGCCTTTCCAATTTTCCTCACCTGCAGGGCCGCCCTGAAGGTAGGGGGTTGTAAAACGAGCAGTCCGCCCTTGGGGCGAGCCATCAATGGTTATTTTAACGCCGCCTATTTTTAATCGATTCTCGTATTTCAGCCACTTATCTTGAGGCGTGATTGCTAGCACTTTATCTACGTCGGTGATAAATGGGAACGCGATAATATCAATGAAGTTGGTGCCGTTGTCTGCCACTCTTTTCATTGTTTTATACTGAGAAAGGTGGGTCGCGCCCTCATGTGCAGTCGTGATACCGTTTTCAGCATACAATTTTTGAGCGGCTTTTGATGCTTCAATTTCCTCAGCCTCGCTCATCGGTTCAGTTTGCTCAAATGCTTTTAAGAACGCACTTTCCATAATTAGACCAAAGGGTTCATTTGTTCCAGGTTTACGAACGATAACGCCACCTGGCGGCGCTACAGTAGACGCATCGTAACCATATTTTTCATGTGCCTTACTGTTCATTACTGCGCCATGCATAGAAACATGATCGACCCGCACTGGGTTATCTGGAAAGGCTGCGTCAAGGTCATCGCGGTTCAAAAGGCGGCCATCTGGCATAACCGTATCGTCATACCCATAGGCCATGATCAATTCACCCTTTCCGATCTTATTCTGATCGGCAAATTCCTTTATCGAATTAAGAATGCTAGGAATGTCTTTTCCGCCGCCTGATGGCGGTGCGTATACCTGCGCCTGACCCGAAACCAGTAAGCCGTTGAAATAGTGACTGTGAGCATCTATAAAACTCGGCATAAGCGTCTTGCCTGCCAAATCAATTAACTGCGTTTTATCGCCTTTAAATTGTGCGTTAACCTCTTTTAACGCGCCTAATCCTAGTATTTTTCCATCTTTAATGGCGACCGCCTCGACGTTAGGTTGGGCTTCATCGATGGTGACGATGTCCCCGCCACTTAAAATTAAATCTGCAGCAGACTTTACAATCTCATTGCTCTTTTTTTTGCTCGTGTCCTCGGTCACTTGATCAGCGCACGCCCCGATTAGCGCGACCAAACTGATAAAAAGCATTTTGTAGATTATTTTTTTGTGGATGACATGGCCTTTCCCTTTGGTTAATTTTATTAACGCTGGCTGCGCCTTTTTTTGGCGTAATTATTTAGCGGTAGATCTCATTATGTTCTCAGCTAACCAAGTCGCCGTAGCGGGTTTACCACTATTGAGGATCGGCTTTATAAAATTTATTTTTCAATGATCCATTGGCGAGCGGCACTAATCTGTCCTGCACCAAAATGTTTGATCTCGGCCGCGATAAAATGTGCCGCAACCGATTCAGCCAGCGCACCAATGCCCGCATCCGTGACCACTGCCACACATTCAACCTGTCGGTGATGGTCTTTAACAAATTTCAAATGCTCAAGCATTGCGGCGAGCGAGTCCCAGCCAGGGAACGCTGCGATGCTCAGGATCACACCTTTAAGGTCGCCATGCGTCTCAATAAAAGGGTCAATGATCTCACTAACCTTCACAAAATCACTCACTTCAAGTGGGCCATGAGGCTCAATCATTGCAACACGTGTAGACTCATTTAGATCGACGTTTAACATTATGCAGGCTCCTTGAAAACGTTAAATTAGTGACACTAAAAAGAAAAATAAAACGGGTTATCTAGCGTCGTTCAGAACTTGAGCATGAACCCCACGCCAAGCATTTCTGCTTCTGTCTCGACGCCTTGAATCGTCGTCTCTGAGTACTCAAGCTCGACGAAAAAATTGACACTATGGCCTGATACAGTGGCGCGCATACCTTGTGTGAAGTACAGATCAATTATTTCCATATCAAAGCCCGAATAACTGGAGCCGCTGGTAACTTGCGCGAGTGAATAATGCGTTTCATTCCATGGCTTCATCGCGTAAATGGTGAGCGAGGCAAGGTCCGCGCTATCGTCGCCTTTCAGACCAATATTGGTAATCATATCGGCGATCGCATCACGGCTATATTCAATGCCATCTATTTCAATCCTGCCACCGAGTGAGTCGAGTAGTGCATCAGCCGCTTCATTACTATTAAATTCTGCGCGAGTGTAATTTAAACTTGGGAAAAATAGAATGTTTGAGCCTACGCCCTCCATGGGTACCATATAGCCAACGCTATACATGTCGATAATGTCTTGCATGCTCACATCGATATATACCCCACCAAACCGTTCATCGAAATTGGCATTTCGAATCCGCGTTTGCTCTGCTTGGGCATGATATTCGATGTTCAGAATAGTTTGTGTGGCGTAGGCATCATCGCCATATAGGTTTGCCCCGCCCGTGCCAAAGGTGATTTTCATATCACCATCTTGATCGGCGGCTAAGCCAAGGGAGGTTTGCGTGTTTCTGGGGTCGGCATCGTGGAACGCACCATTTTCTGAATGGGTATCATGATCATCATTGTCCGCATGAACAAGCTTAGTGACGAGTATCAGACTAACGCAGAGCAATATTTTGTAGATCATTATGTTTTCCCTGATCGAGATCATGTTTTATCTATCGAGATCCATTAACTAGATTATCGTCGCGCTCGCCTTACTGCGCTTGACTCGCATCCTAACCAGTTTTATCAATCAGTTCTAATTATTTTCAGTTGTTTTGCTTTGGCAAAGAATTATGGCGCCTTGTTGATCGAATACTAGCTCAGCACCTTTGCCTCGTATACTTGAATTAGCATTAGCATATAAAAAACCAGAGGCGCTCGTCTCACGGTTCAACACGACACCTTGTTCGTCTGGCAACATGCTAATTAATGCCTGCGCAGGCGAAAACAGCACAGATAGGTGCACATCATTTTCGCAGTCATACCGCACAGGCCGATTATCGGTATATGCGGCAGTTGAGAAGTTATGTGTGCCGCAACTTGATAGGCTAATGCCCATTAATATTAACGCTAAATAGCGTCTGCTATATCTGGTTAATTTATGTCGCATGTGCCTGGTTATTTTAGTAAGGATCAAAAGAAATTCGTTTGCTTTGCGTAGTTTAACTGCCTTTTGAGCCTGAACGCTTAAAATTAAGCAGTTATTTGACGCTAAAGCTTAAAGACCAGTCATCAGATTGCGCGTTTACTGCGTATAACTTACACATCCTAGAGGAAAAAATAATCATGTTTTCAATCTTCAAAGCAGACCCTACCAAAAAATTGCGTAAAGACTATGAGGCGAAGCTTGCATCGGCTATGCAAGCGCAGCGCAGTGGCGATATTCGCACGTACTCAATGTTGACCCGCGAGGCGGAAGAAATATACGCGCAGATACAAGCCCACGAAACCGCTAAGTAATGATTGGTTAGCTCGGCAACGCTCGGATAATAACCAAGAATTAGCGACCGTGGGTTCGATGATGTACGCTCTTCTGTTAACCGTCTGAACACGTCCATTACACGCTAATGTTTCTCGCGACCCCCGCGCCTCAGTCACCCGAATGCATGCGGGTTTCGTTGCGTGATCGTTTAACAAAAACACTTGGCCGCGCGCCAGCGCTTCGTTTACTATCTTTAGTTGTTTACATCCTCACAACCCATCTGATGGTCAGGTTTTTTGCCGATCATGCAGGCGGGCTGGCATTTTCACGAAGCCGCCGCACAGAATAAAAAGGTAAACAAACCATATGCCAGCCCCAAGTAAGTTAGAAACAAAAAAAAATACCCGCTTGAGTGCATTTACTAACGATGCACTGGGTAAACATGACGCGGTTGGATTAATAGAGAAAATTCAACGCCAGCAAACAAGTTCAAATGCCCTCATTGCAGCGGCGTTGGCTCGGGTGAAAGTAATTAACCCAGTCTTAAATGCGGCCACTGATCTGCGGCTAGACGTGCCAACCGATGACTCGGCAATGCAGTCAACAGCCTTTCATGGTATTCCAACGTTTATTAAAGATTTAGACGATTTGGCTGGTATGCAAACGCGCGCCGGTTCGCGTGCGATGGGGTACAAGCGTGCTAAGCGTGACGGTCCCTTTATTGCGCAGATCAAGGGTCTCGGTTTAATACCCCTTGGTAAATCATCCACGCCTGAATTTGGGCTGACCGCGACGACTGAATCATTCGCCAATGGCCTGACTCGAAACCCCTGGCATATCGATTATTCGTGCGGAGGCTCATCAGGTGGTGCTGCCGCATTAGTGGCTGCAGGTGTGGTGCCCATTGCGCATGGGAACGATGGGGGTGGATCAATTAGGATTCCGGCCTCCGTATGCGGTTTAGTCGGGCTTAAGCCGAGTCGTGGTCGTATTTTAATGGTGCCTGACTCAGAGAAGCTACCCGTGAATATTGCGCATCAAGGCGTCCTTACACGGTCGTTGCGCGATACGGTACACTTTTACCAATCGATTCAGACACATTTTCCCCGACAGCACGGTTTCGAGCCGATTACAGCCTTGCAAGCGCATCGGCATGTGCCGCGTAAAATTGCCTTGTGGAATGAAGATTGTGATCCTGAATGCAAAGCGGCAGTGGATAGGGCCGCCGATTTGTTGGCCGATGCGGGCCATCAAATAGAACACATTTCAAAGCCGTTTTCTGATCATTTAGGCGATGACTTTTTACATTATTGGTCGTTTTTGGCCTTTGCGATTAAGCATTTTGGGCGGCTCTCAATTAGCGCGCAATTCGATAAAACAAAGCTCGAGCCGTTTACGCATAACCTGAGTCGTGAATTTGTGCGTAACATGTTTAAAAAGGTCGGCGCATTTTATCGATTACGCGCTTTTGAACAGGAATATGAAGCATTTTTTTCCAAGTATGATGCCTTGTTGAATCCAACCTTGGGTACACCGCCACCGCGTCTCGGCTATTTGAATTCGGGAAATTCAGTAGAAGATTTGGTCGAAAAACTCTCCGTCTATACGCAATACACGCCGTATCAAAATATTAGCGGGGGCCCTGCGATATCTATGCCTATTAACTTAAGCCGCGAAGGCTTGCCTATTGGTGTGCAAATTTCGTCGCGATTAGGGGCCGATAATTTGGTGCTCGCACTGGCGTCTGATATTGAATGTCGCGCACAATGGCAGCACTTATGTGGCGAGTTGAGCATATAGATAGCGGATACGCTTTGGCTTGCGTTACCCGATACGTCTTAGCCATGCGACAACATAAAACCGAGTAAGCCAAACATAAAACCAAGCACGGCCCCCATCGGTGGAAACCAATGGTTCTCAAGTTTGGCCTGTGGCGCTAAGTCTTGGAAAATTGAGTAAAGAATCCCGCCTGAAGCGAACACCATAATAATACCGAGTAATGCCGGCTGATCGCCCAACCAAATATAACCCGATACGCCAGCGACAGGGCCTAGCAAGGCCATGGCAGTAATGCTCCAAACTATTTTCTTCGCGCTATACGTTGAGCGTTCGCTAAGTTCACGGAAGGCTGAAAACCCTTCAGGCACATTTTGCAACGCAATCAATACCGCTAACAAATAGCCGGTGTCATTGCCAATAGCAAATGCTGCACCGAGGGCGAGCGATTCGGGAATAAAGTCCGACAGCATGGCGGCCAGCTGGCTGGCCGGTGTATTTAATTTGTAGAGCACTATATCGAGTAACATAAAACTGATGCCGCCGGCGACAAACCATAGACAGACGCTGGTTTTGGACAGATGCTCGATGCCATCGGGTATCAACACCAATGCAACCGCGGAGAGCAGGGCACCGCCGCCAAAAGCCATGACGCTGTGTCGAAATTCATCTTCAAGCCACTGCGGCCGTATATGCTCAAAACGGGCGATGAGCGCACCAAATGCCATGGCTAATCCTGCTATTAACGTGGCGCAAATAATGATGATTAGCTCGTGCATGTTGTTTGTCCGGTGTTAACGTTTGAAAGGGGTCGAGGCTCAATTAATAACGTTAGATGCAACGAATTCACCCGCATGGTTGATGGTTAAATCATTCATGGGTGAATGAAGTGTCGTGCGTAGCGCGTCCGATATAGGTGTTTTTTGATAGGTTTCAGCATCAACCAGTACATAGACAATTTCAGCATCGGCCAGTACTTTACTTGTTTGCTGGTGAGTAAACTGTACATTGAAGGTAAACGAGGTTTTACCGACCGTTTTTAGCTGCATGCTAGCACACAGTATATCGTCGAATTTGGCAGGCGCACGCCAAGTAATGTTGTAGTGGATAACCTGAAAATCAAGGCCTTGGGCAAGCAAGTTCTGATATGAGCCCCAAATCACGCGCTGATATTCAGTAATGGCCATGTCTACATAGTCGCCATATCGACTATTAAATACGACATTTTGTGCATCGCACTCGGCATAACGTACGCGGAATATGTAGTGAAAGCTATTGCTCATCAAAGGATCTCATTTAGGTTCTTTAAATGAGAGATTAGCGGTATTTTAGGCATAAAAAAAGCAAGCGTAATCGCTTGCTTTCTTAGACACATGCGTCAAGCGATTAGAGCGCGACGATGTTATCCGCTTGTGGGCCTTTTTGGCCTTGAGAAATGGTGAACTCAACAGACTGACCTTCGTTTAGCGTTTTGAAGCCATCGCCAACAATCGATTTAAAGTGAGCAAACACATCTGGACCAGATTTTTGTTCGATAAAACCAAAGCCTTTTGCTTCGTTGAACCATTTAACGGTACCGGTTACTGTATTAGACATCGTGTATATCCTGTATAAAAAATTATATGTAAATGTGCCTTCATGAGGCATGAATAGCGGGAAAAAAAGAAAAATTTAGAAACTACAGGACGACGAACTTAAGATGGAACAACGAAATGGAGAATGTAAAAATAGGCTTGCTTTCTAGCTGGCGCGAACTTTATAGCCCGAGGGTGAACAAGTCAACTATTTTTTTAACTACCTGCCAAGCCAGTAATCGCTTAGTTCAAAAATTTATGCTGAAGCCCGGGGGGCGGCACTCGGCATTGTACTTGTTTACCGAAGAGTCGATAGCGGTTATTGGCCAGCCACCGGTAAAACACATCCCGGAGCGCACGCGGCACTATCCTGAAAATCTGAAATAAAAACCAGTAACCGCTCAAGTCTTTCGTTATCGTCAGTGCGGCATCGGTGCGCAATAGGCACCGCTTATTTTTAATTAGCACAAAGGTTTCGCTACCCAGCTGCTCAATGCCATATTGCCGGAGTAGGGCCTGCCCCGCTGCACTTTGTAAGGGTGCAAACACGAAGCGGTCATGCACATCACGCTTGATAATAAAATTAACAGCGCCATTACAAAGCGTGCATACCCCATCAAAAATGATGACCGAACGATCAGGCATATTGCGTTGCCCTCGTCCTGAAGAATGGGCTTAAAGGCACGATAAATCGCGCGGCTCAGCAGGGGGCATCAATAGACTCGCTTAAACCATTAATACGTATCATCTGTTTAATTTCATCCACGTATGCTTGGCCTCGTTCTGAGTAATTTCCTAAGCCATTCGCAAGTGTGCAGCCATAAATAGGCTGTTGTGACGTTCTGGCCTTAGCTCGCAAGGTGCGCAGGGTTCGGTAACTGTTATGGCGGTTGATATTACGCATGTATGCGGCCACAGAATTCGCGGGTGATACAAACGCTTGCACCTCGTGCGTGGCCCCTGCATTGCGCTGCGTAGGCACTAACCCGCAGCCTTTTGTATAGCACCATTGGCCAAAGTAATTATTGCCCTCGGTTGCAAACCTTGAGGTACCCCAAGCCGATTCCATCGCAGCTTGCGCCAAGGCCAGCGACGCCGGCACAATATCAACATGGGCTAGCAAGTTTTTGATATCGTCTTTGCTGCTGGGATTATCTAGCATGACGTTGTATTGGCTTGCCAATTTCGCCACTAAGGCCTGCTTCGGGTGATGTTGCAACGCATCGCGCAGCGCGAGTATCTTTGCGTTTTCGGCCTCGATTAAGGGACGGAAAAATTCAAAAAATGCCTGTTTACGTTCACTGATCGACGTAATTTCTTTAAAGTCTGGCGTGTTGACCTGCGGTACTCGCGGGCTGATCACAAAATAAACCGCGACCCAAATCAAACAGAGCACGCACAAGCCCTGCAAAAACGAAATACGCTGAATAAGCATTTTCACATTGATCCACCAACAACTGCTTTTTTATATGTTTTCAATTTCACTTAGGAAAGCCTCCGCGAGTGCCTGAACGTGAGCTCGACTTGGCTGCTTTACTTTACCCCACTCGCGGCAATACCAACAAATACGCTCGGCGATCGACCCTGCAGATGACTCGCCCAATTTTTGTTTAAGCGATAAAATTTCAGCGCCTATTGTCACGAGCGCTGATGTTGTGGGGTCGGGGCGGCAAGCAGCGCGAGCATGGTCATGGTAGCCGGCGACGCAAAACACCCATTCGTTTAAACCTGCTGCGGCATCGTTCAAATGCGGCACAAGACGCTGTGCAAGCTCGGCCTCTAAGCCATCGAGCTTGGCATACAATTTAGAGTTTGAAACCATAGTGTTATCTTATTGTGAGTTACTGCGGGAAGGGTATAGGTTATCTCTGCCTACTTACTCGACGTTTAGTTGCTGCCTTTCGATTAAAAAATCAAAGGACAATTCGGCCAAGGTTTTACCATTGGCGGTGGCACCCCAAGCGCCATGACCAGCGCCCTCCAGAGGGATTAGCGCATTGTAAATCCCGTTGGCATTGAAGATTGCCTCTAGCTCAGTCGCCTCTGAAAATGGCGTCGAGGGGTTAATATCATCAGTTCCATGCGCCATAAATAATTCCGGGTCAGTACTGTCGTAAGGATATTCGCCATACACCGCTTCGAATAGCTCTAATTTTACATTCGAGCCCCAAAAATGCACCAGGCTTTTCACGCGAGTGGTTGCATTTAAGTTGGTTGTTGCAAGGGTTGGGTCGTCAACTAAAGAGATTTCATCTCTAAAATCATCTTCATCGGTTACCCCGAGCGCTAACGCTGTAATAGCACCGGCAGATCCGCCACCAACGGTAACATAGTTAGTATCAATGCTATAACGTTCGGCGTTTGCCATGATCCAACGCAGTGCGGCTTTTGCATCTCGTTGCGCCGTGTAGAGAGCGATCGCTTGCTTAAAGTCACTTTCAGTTTCGGCTCCGTCGAGTGCGAAATTGATCCATTCTTCTGGTGCAATACCTTGGTAAAAGGTGAGGGCCTCGTCGAGATTATCTGCGCTCAATGCCCCTAAATTTTGCGTCGTCCGATAATTGATAGACACAAATACCCAGCCTCGGGCAGCGAAGTAAGTGGCCATCTCAACAATATGCTCAGCGGTTTTTGAACCACCTGTAAAGCCGCCGCCATGAATAAAAAGATAAACGGGCCTGTTTAATGCGCCGTTGTCAGGCGCATAAATATCGAGATGTAAGGGGGTTGAAAAAGGTATCGTACTGTTATCGTCATGACTGAGACCATCGCCATATCGAACATCACTTTCGAGTAATACGGCATAACTTGCGTCTTTTTTTACGGTGGTTATGTCATTGTTGGTTGCGGGTTCGTCCTGCGAACTGTTGCCTGAGCAGGCCGCCAATAAGCCTGCAAATACCATCATAAAAGCGATTTTTTTCATTGCGAGCGTGCCTCAATCATTCTCATCTGAATCAAGGTAGCAGGGGTCGTGTTGTTGCGCCTATACTTTGGTAGTTTGAAGGAGAATCTTGCTCACTGTTTAACACTTTTGTTGTGATAAACAACACTTTGGCAAATGTGGGTTAACAGTAAGACTTTCTGTTAGGCGCGCTACGCTTGGCCGAGTGCTTGGCCGAGCTGCTTGCTAAGCGCCTGCAAACCTCTGCCTTTGTTACTGATTTTCCATGCCATAAAGAATTCATTAATCGTTTGGTTATGGGCACCTAGTTCTAATAACGCCCCCTGATCAAGTAAAGTCTGTATGCGGTAACGCGGGAGGTGGCCAATACCAATGCCTGCACAGATCGCCTCAACTTTCTGATCAATGGTTTGCACGAAGAACTTCTTCCCATCACTGCTCAATCCTGCGCTGCGCGCAATATCTGAGATCGAGGTATCATGGGTAATCACTTTACGGAGCGCCGATAGCGATGATGAGGCAGTTTCGGGCGAATTAATCAAGTTGGCCAGTTTATGGTTTGCGGCAATCACGGGCACCAACGCAATAGACTTAAGTGGGATGGCGCGATACCCCTTTTGCATAGGCACGGGCCCTGGAACCCCCACGATTAGATCGGCGCGACCGTGATCAAGGGCCTCCCAGCCTCCATTCAGCACACACTCAAACACATCGATCTCTATACTCGGTTGCTCTTCAAGAAACGTCTGCAACGTCATAAAAAATTTTGGGTATTGCACCAAGCATTCAACCGCGATTCTAATCCGTGGCTCCCAGCCTGTGGCCACCTCTTTTGCTTTATTTGCAAGGCGTGACGTGCTTTCTAATATTTCTCTGCCCTCTGCTAGCATTAATTGGCCTGCCGGGGTGAGTACCGAGCGTCGCCCTTGGCGTTGGAAAAGTGTCACGTCTAACTGCTCTTCAAGTTTTTGTATCACGTAGGAGACGGCCGAGGTCGCTTTGTTCAGCTCTTCTGCGGCTTTTGCGAAACTACCTCTGCGTTCTATCGCATCTAGGGTTTGTAGTGCTTCGATAGTTATTGGGCTTTTGTCCATTAGTTGCCTTTAATAAATGTTCTAAATTTTTGATCATTCTAAACAAAAAATGACACTTATTGTAAAAATATAAGGCATTACAATGAGCCCATCATCGATATCAACACACCTCAAATGTTTAGGAGCAAAAAAATGAAAGCACTTATTTCAAGCATAATGAAGACAGAAAATGGGCTAGACACGCTGTCTATTCGTATTGGAGCGGGCGTCATCTTTGCTGCCCACGGTGCGCAGAAGTTGTTTGGCTGGTTCGGCGGCTATGGGTTAGAGGGTACTGGCGCATGGATGGCTTCAATAGGCATTGAGCCCGGCATACTGATGGCTGCGCTTGCCGGCAGTGCCGAATTTTTCGGTGGCCTAGTACTAAT
>CAJWAD010000043.1 GCA_913020245.1 uncultured Oleiphilus sp. | reverse complement strand
ATTGGAGCGGTCACAAAACGATTAGTGGCTGTGATAATCAGAAGCGTATCATCCTTCGCGCGGTGTTGATTGAGCAGCATGCGTGCCTTGTTCAGCATAATTGGCTGAATGTATCCCGCCATAAACTCTTCATGCAGTATGTTAAGTTTGTCTTTACCGTGCTCGGCCAAAGGGGCTAATGAGAAATCCAGATAGGCAGTCATATCGAGGGTGCCGTTAACGTAGTCTTGATAGAATGCATCGTTTCTGGCTTTAAAGTAGTCAGCATCAACCAGTGCCTTTTCGACGAGAAACTCGCCCCATAAATGGTCGCTATCTCCCGCAATGAGAGTGTTGTCTAGATCGAATATCGCCAGTGCCAAGCTGAGGTTCTCCTTATTTTTCATATTTTTCGTATTTGGCTAAGGATAACAGGTTCTGATTGATCGCCAAGAGGGAAACCATAAGCATTACAGATGAATAAGTTGTTAACATGAAAACGACCTTTAAGTTTTTTGAGGCCAGGGAAGTTTGCTGCCTTGCCGTTTTTCTGGAAGAATGTAGAAAATATTTTAATTAAGGAAAAGCTTGTGATTGATTCTGACGGCTTTCGGCCAAATGTCGGAATTATTCTCGCTAATGAACGAAATGAGGTGCTTTGGGCTAAGCGAATAGGGCAAGATTCGTGGCAATTTCCTCAGGGTGGGATCAAGGTAAGCGAGTCGCCAACCGACGCGCTATATCGAGAGCTGCATGAAGAGATTGGTTTGATCGAGCGCGATGTTTCGATTATTGCTGAGACCGACGGCTGGTTACGTTATCGACTCCCCAAGCATTTAGTTCGTCACAACTCGCACCCTCTATGCATCGGGCAAAAGCAGAAATGGTTTTTGTTGCGTATGAAGAGCGACGATTCGCATGTTTCGATGGAACAAAGTGAATCACCAGAGTTTGACGGTTGGCAGTGGGTAAGCTATTGGTATCCCCTCGGTCAGGTTGTGTCGTTTAAACGAGAAGTTTACCGGCGTGCAATGAAGGATTTATCCATTGAGTTATTTGGTTAGCTGTATTATTCAATGCTTGGAGTGTTAGCGCAATGCTTGGCACCTTAAGGAGTATCGTTCAAGAAGTTAACGGCGCAAAAGATCTAACTGACGCGCTGGGTGTAATTGTGGCTCGCGTTCAAGAAGCGATGGAAACGGATGTTTGCTCAGTTTACTTGTTGGATGAGGAGGCGCGTCGCTATGTTCTGATGGCGACGAAAGGCTTGAATTCAGATGCGGTTGGTACCGTATCACTTGGCTATTCTGAAGGATTGGTAGGCTTGGTGAGTGTGCGTGAGGAGCCCATTAACCTTGAGCATGCCCAAAAGCACAAACGTTATCGTTATTTTCCTGAAACGGGCGAGGAGCGTTACGAGAGTTTTCTGGGCGTTCCAATTATCCATCATCGGAAAATTCTCGGCGTTATTGTCGTCCAGCAAGCCTTAAACCGACGCCGCTTTGATGAAGGTGAGGAGGCTTTTCTTGTTACGGTCTCTGCACAGCTTGCGGGTATTATTGCGCATTCAGAGGCAACGAGCTTTATTGGCGGTAACTCGCCTATTGCGAAAAAGAAATACGATATCTCTTTTAAAGGGGTTGCGGGGGCCCCCGGTGTCGCGATAGGTCAGAGTTTGGTGGTTTTTCCGCCGGCAGATCTTGATGCAGTCCCAGATAAAAAAACCCTCAGTATTGAGACCGACCTCATGTTATTTGACGCATCCATTATTTGTGTGCGTGAAGATATTAAGATGCTTGGTGACCGATTATCTACTCAGCTGCGGCCTGAAGAACAAGCCCTATTTGATGTGTATTTAGGTATGCTGGATGATAAGGCGCTGGCAGGTGAAGTGCAGACGCAAATAAAAAGTGGTATTTGTGCTCAGTCGGCATTGAAGCGGGTAATTAATGATTACGCCAGTCACTTTGAAGTGATGAGCGATTCATATATGCGCGAACGAGCGGTCGATATAAAAGATTTAGGTCGTCGCATTTTGAGTTATCTACAAGCGCGTGAGACCAAAAAAGTCGATTACCCTGAGAATACGATCCTTGTCAGTGATGAGTTAACTGCGACGATGCTGGGTGAGGTCCCTCAAGATAAATTGGTTGGTTTAGTATCAATTAAAGGTTCCGGGAGCTCGCACGTCGCCATTTTAGCAAGAGCAATGGGCATTCCGACTGTAATGGGCTTAGTTGATGTGCCGTTAAGCCAGCTGGATGAGAGAGAGCTCATCGTTGATGGCTATAATGGCGATCTGTTCGCCTGTCCCTCAGATGAGCTGCGGGTGCATTACCAGAACGTTGTGGAAGCCGATCGCGAACTGGATGAAGACCTTGCTAAGCTAAAAGACGAGCCGTGCATAACAACCGATGGCACGCGTGTAAAATTGTGGGTAAATACAGGTTTGATGGCGGATGTCATGCGATCTTTAGATCATGGGGCAGAGGGCGTAGGCCTCTACCGCACCGAAGTGCCATTTATGATTAATGAACGCTTTCCGAGTGAGCAGGAACAAATCCGCTTTTATCGTGAACAGTTGGAAGCGTTTGCGCCAAATCAGGTGACAATGCGAACGCTAGACATCGGTGGTGATAAGTCATTGACGTACTTTCCGATTAGTGAAGAGAACCCTTTTCTGGGATGGCGTGGAATCCGCATTACGCTTGATCATCCAGAAATTTTCCTTGTGCAAATGCGCGCGATGCTAAAAGCAAGTGAGGGCCTAAACAATCTCCGTATCATGTTACCTATGGTCTCAAATGTAAATGAGGTGGAGGAAGCCTTGCACCTCATTTATCGGGAATACCATGAGTTACGGGCAGAGGGTTACCCGGTCGTGATGCCTCAAGTAGGGGTGATGATTGAAGTGCCTGGAGCGGTCTATCAAGTAAAAGAGCTCGCAGAGCGTGTTGACTTTTTGTCGGTCGGCTCGAATGATTTAACGCAGTATCTGTTAGCAGTGGATCGAAATAATCCACGTGTTGCACAGTTGTATCATTCTTTTCATCCTGCTGTTTTGCAAGCCTTAAATAAAATTGCGCAGGATGCGCAAGAAATGAAGGTTCAACTGAGTATTTGTGGTGAGTTAGCGGGTGATCCTGCTGGCGCTTTATTACTTGCAGCAATGGGGTTCGATGCTTTATCTATGAATGCATCAAACTTGTTGAAGGTGAAGTCTGTGATTCGTGGGATGAGCATGACATGGGCGAAAGAGCTGCTGGATTCGGTGATGAAGTTAGATTCCCCTTTCCTAGTGCAGAGCACCCTGACATTAGCGTTGAAAGAAGCGGGTTTTGGCCGCTTTATGCGGCCAAGTAAAGTGGCCGATGCAAGTTCGCAAAATTTTTAGTTGAACATCGCTTGCTTTAGGAACGCATGACCATTTCGGTATACGCCTAGCGCGTTTTTAGTCTGGAGCCGCCCACTTGCTTCAAGCGCTTGAGATAGTCACACCAGAGTTTTTCTTTATTCAAGCAATAGTTACGGAGCAGATCCCAGCTGTAAAGGCCTGAATCATGCCCATCATCGAAGCAAAGTTTAAGTGCGTAGTTGCCACTGGGTTCGATATGAACGAGCAGGACTTCTTTTTTCCCTACTTGAAGTATGGCACTGTTTGGCCCATGGCCGCGAACTTCCGCCGAAGGCGAGTGAACCCGTAAAAATTCGAATCCAAGCTCATAAGTCGAATCGCCTTCATAGGTAAGTGCGAGCGTGCGCGACCCGCTTTTGAGTTCGACTTTTATGGGTATTTCAGTAGCCATTAGTTTGAGATGGTGTCACAAAATGTATTGGCTGAGATCTTCATCGTCCGATAAATCATCGAGCTGGGAGACGACGTAATTAGCATCGACCTTGAACTCTCCAGTCTTCGCATCTCCAGCCTCGAATGATACCGTTTCTAAAAGCCGTTCAAGCACCGTATGCAAGCGTCTTGCCCCAATGTTTTCAGTTTTCTCATTCACTTTCCATGCGATGTGCGCAATCTTTTCCAAAGCATCTTCTGTGAACGTAAGTGTTAAGTTTTCTGTTGCCATTAGCGCAACATATTGATCAATTAGCGATGCATTGGGTTCAGTCAGTATGCGTTTGAAATCGTCCGTACTTAGTGCGCCGAGCTCTACGCGAATGGGAAGGCGACCTTGTAGCTCAGGAATTAAATCGGAGGGTTTAGCCAAGTGGAATGCACCCGATGCGATAAACAAAATGTGGTCAGTCTTAATGGGGCCAAGTTTGGTGGTTACTGTACTGCCCTCAATCAGCGGTAACAAGTCACGCTGGACGCCTTCGCGAGACACTTCCCCTGATCCACCACTCTCTGAGCGTTTCGCCACTTTGTCAATTTCATCTAAGAAAACAATACCATTTTGCTCAACCGCTTTTATTGCTTTTGCTTTGATATCTTCTTCACTGACAAGCTTTGCGGCTTCCTCGTGCTGGAGCGCTTTTAGGGCGTCAGTAACTTTTAATTTTTTAGACTTCTTACGGTCGCCTGACATATTAGAAAAAATATTTTGCAGCTGGTTGCTCATTTCTTCCATGCCCGGGGGGGCCATAATTTCGACGCCAACTGGCGCCGTATTTAATTCAATCTCGATCTCTTTGTCATCTAATCCCCCTTCGCGTAATTTTTTACGAAAGATTTGACGCGTGGAAGAGCCTTCTTTATTTTCTTCATTATTATTGCCCCTGGCCGCGGGCAGCAGAGCATCGAGAATGCGTTCTTCTGCGAGATCAGCGGCTCGCGTTTCTACGCGTCGCATTTCTTTTTCGCGATACAGTTTCATGGAGTTCTCAGCGATATCGCGGATGATAGACTCAACGTCGCGTCCAACATAACCAACCTCTGTAAATTTGGTTGCTTCCACTTTAACGAAGGGTGCATCAGCAAGTTTCGCCAAGCGACGTGCAATTTCAGTTTTTCCGACGCCTGTTGGGCCAATCATTAAAATGTTTTTTGGCGATACTTCGTCCCGCAACTCTTCATTTAATTGCATGCGGCGCCAGCGATTACGAAGAGCGATAGCAACGGCTCTTTTCGCCTGATCTTGTCCGATGATGTGTTGATTTAGCTCGTGAACAATTTCTCTTGGGGTCATACTAGCCATGGGGTATATTCTTCTCTTTGCAAAGATGTATCGTTTGTCTTCTTTTCTAATTTAACTCTTCAGTTCTTCAATCGTTCGAGAGTCGTTTGTGAAAACACATATGCTGGCTGCGATATCGAGGCCCTTTTCAACAATCTCACGCGCGCTCAAATCGGTATTGTCTAGCAATGCGCGGGAAGCGGCTTGAGCAAAAGGTCCGCCCGAGCCTATCGCGATTAGGCTATTTTCGGGTTCAATCACATCGCCATTCCCTGTAATGATCAAAGAGTTCTCTTTGTCAGCAACCGCTAATAAGGCCTCAAGTTTTCGTAGGGCTCTATCTGTTCGCCAATCCTTAGCAAGTTCTACTGCTGCCTTAACTAAATGGCCTTGGTGTTTTTCAAGCTGCGCTTCGAATCGCTCGAATAAGGTAAAAGCGTCTGCTGTGCCACCTGCGAAACCGGCAATTACTTTGCCATGATAAAGATGACGTACTTTCTTCGCATTGCCCTTCATTATAGTGTTTCCAAGGGATACTTGGCCGTCGCCGCCTAGGGCGACTTCGCCCTCGCGACGGACAGATAAAATAGTAGTCATGCAGAACGCTCCTATGCTGGACGCAACTGGCCCATCAACTGTTTAATAATGCCTATTGTTAGTTTGATATTGGGATGGGTTACGGTAATTCAAGCCTCTTAGTTGATTTTCAAAAAGGTGCTTGGTCGGAAAATATAAAGCCGCAGAGCAAGATATTTGTTCAAGGATTTATTTATTTTTCACTTTTTTAACGAGTGGCTCGATATTTATCGCAACGAGTTTATCTAACGCGCTATTCATTTCACTGCGTGAGTTAAACGGCCCAGCTTCTACTCGATACCAAGTTTTTCCAGTACTGCTTTTTACTGGTTTTATCATGGCCTTTAAGCCTTGAAAGGCGATAGTTGCTTTCTGCTGGTCGGCATCGTCGGCACTGCGGAATGAACCGGTTTGCACCACATAATAAAAGCTCTCACCTGTATTTTTTTCTTTAAATTGGTATGCATTAATGTTGTTCGTATCCACTTCAGACTTGGGTAGCAAGTCATAAAACTTAAAACGTGCCTCCTGTTTTTCTGTCTGTTTTGTTGTGTTTTCGAGTATTTTTTGCCTCGACTCTTTTACCGATTGCTGCGTTTTCTGTGACTCTACAGGTTGTTGTTTAGCCGGAATATTTTGCAAGCTGTATAGCGCATAAACGAAGCCACCTAGCAGTAGTGCAATTAACAAGATAAATTTAAGTTTGTTGGTATTGGTCGTAGGTGGCGGTGTCGACCTTGAGGCACCGCTTGGCGCTTTTTTCTTGCGCTTACTTGCGGCTACCTTGCGTGTGCTTGATGGCTTTGCGTAGTCTTTGGTCATTGCTATTGAAAACTTTCCATGTTGTTACATTTTTTCTGGCGCGCTAACGCCAAGTAATCGTAAGCCGTTTTGTAATACCTGTTTAACCGCGATGCTGAGGGAGATGCGTGCATTTCGTAGTTCAGTATTCTCATCTAATACGATGCATGCGTTATAGAAGCTATGGAATTCGCCGGCTAATTCTCTTAGATAATTTGCAATAGTATGCGGCGTAAAATTATGTGCGGCATTGGTTACGACTTCTGGATATTGGCTCAGGCGCTTCATCAAAGCCTTTTCCGAATCTTCGACGAGCAGCTCCAGTGTGTTTGCATCGGCGTCCGTCCAGCTTAAGTTTTGCTCGATCAGTTTTCGTTGAACGCTGCACACGCGAGCGTGCGCGTATTGAATATAGTAGACAGGGTTATCATTGCTCTGAGAGATGGCTAAATCAATATCAAATGTCAGTTGGGAAGAAGGCGCACGCGCCACCAGAAAGAAGCGTGTCGCATCGCGTCCGACCTCGTCAATCAAGTCCCTCAGCGTAACGTAGCTACCCGCGCGCTTTGATAGTTTAACTTCTTCGCCACCACGCATGACAAGCACCATTTGATGAAGAACATAATCTGGCCAGCCTTCAGGAATACCTATATTCATGGCTTGGAGGCCGGCACGAACACGTGTAATCGTACTGTGATGATCAGAGCCTTGTTCATTGATTACCGTTTTGAATCCTCGGCTCCACTTTTCCGCATGGTAGGCTACGTCGGGCACGAAGTAAGTGTAACCACCGTCAGTTTTGCGCATTACTCGGTCTTTGTCATCGCCGAAGTGAGTGGTTTTCAGCCACAGTGCTCCATCGTTTTCATAGGTATGCCCACTTTCGATTAGCTTATTGACGGTTTCCTCGACCTTGCCGTCTGCGTACAAGGCGCTTTCTAAGGAATAGATGTCAAAATCAACATCGAATGCTTTTAAATCTGAATCTTGTTCGCGTCTCAAGTAAGCAACCGCAAAATCTCGAATTGCGTTCAGATCATCAGGGTTTGCGGCACCTGTGACATGTTTATCTTCAGCGTCGATGGTTTCTTTTGCCATGTAAGCATCAGCAACATCATTAATGTAAGCACCACGATAGCCATCGGTTGGCCAACTATCATCATCAGGGCCTAAACCTTTGCATCTTGCTTGCGTGGAAAGCGCCAGGTTATTTATCTGTTGTCCTGCATCATTATAGTAAAATTCACGTGTTACTTGGTGGCCTGTGCCGGTCAGCAAGCGACAAATTGAGTCGCCAATTGCTGCGCCTCTGCCATGTCCTATATGTAAGGGTCCTGTCGGGTTTGCAGACACGTATTCAACTTGAACTTTGTTACCTCTGCCTAGGTCATTTAGGCCAAACGTATCTTTTCTCTCAAGGATGGTAGTAATAATCGCGCTTGCGGCCGCTTTGCTTAGGAAAAAGTTAATAAAGCCCGGACCGGCAATTTCAACTTTTTCAATGTCATGTGCTTTGTTGGTTGCGATTGTTTCGACGATTATTTCAGCCAGTTTGCGCGGATGCATACCCGCTTGTTTAGCTAAAGCCAGAGCAATGTTGGAGGCGAAATCACCATGGCTTTTATCCTTCGTCGCATCAATGTTTAACTGATAGTTGATGGTTTTAGGGAGGGTGCCAACTGTTTGCAATTGGTTAATAGTGCTTTTAAGTAGGCTAGCAATCGCGTCTTTCATATGCTTCCGAATTTTTTAGGGCTCATTAAAGGCGCGTATTATCTAGTATTCTTGAGTCTAATAAAATACCTGTGTAGATCGCTTATTTAGATATAATCCATTGGATCAACATCGACGGAGAGTCGGACTTGCTTAAACGGCGCTTGCTTGGCAAGTTGTGGCGCTAAATTCGCGAGCTGTGTGCGACGTTTTATACTGTCTGCGAAAATATGTAAGTAATAACGATAGATATTTTGTTTGCGCGAAATAACGGCGGCAATCGGGCCTGCGATATAGCAGCTATTATTCGCGACCATTGGTTGAATAATGTTTTTGGCATGTGCTAAGGCCCTCTCTGCTTTTTCGGCGGAGGCCGCTTCGCTACGTAACGTTAGCATGCGCGAGTAAGGTGGTAGTGCGCATCGTTCGCGTATTTCTAGTTCTTCCTCGATAAACGTCAAATAGTCGTTGTCTCGAATGTGTTCAAAAATTGGGTGATCTGGATGGCGTGTTTGTATCAAAACATGCCCTTTTTTATCTCCGCGTCCGGTGCGTCCTGCCACTTGCAACAGTTGTTGAAGACCTTTTTCCGTAGCGCGGAAGTCACTGCTAAAAAATAGTGCATCTGAATCGATAATGGCAACCAATGTGACGTTATGGAAGTCATGACCTTTCGCGAGCATTTGAGTGCCGATGATAAGGCAAGGCTCACCTTTGTTAATGATTTCAATCGCACATTCCATGTCAGTTTGCGTTTTAATTTGGTCTCGGTCTAGGCGGACAGTAGACGTATAGGGAAAATGGTAATTTAAGCTCTGTTCTAGCCTTTCAGTGCCACTTCCTACAGGCTGTATATTCGTTGAGTTACAATTTGCACATTGGTGTAAAAGGGTTTGCTTGTGTCCGCAATGATGGCATTGCAGATGCATTGGGTGTTGATGAACACTGAGACGAGTATCGCAATTGGGGCAGGGGCAAATCCATCCGCAGTCATAGCACATGAGCGTTGGCGAAAAGCCGCGCCGATTCTGAAAAATAATAACTTGGTTGCCAGCATCTAATTGATGTTTGATATTTTTTAGCAAAGGCTGGGACAATGCATCATCACTTGAGTGAGCTCGCATATCGATGAGGCCTAGGCTGGGGTGGCGACCTGCACCGGCACGTTGGTGTAAGCTCAGCCAGGCATATTTGCCTGATTTTGCGTTGAGCATCGTTTCCGCGGAAGGCGTGGCCGAGCCCAGAACAATGTTGCAGTTTTCAAGTTGTGCGCGTTTGACTGCAAGGTCTCGAGCGGAATACTTAAAATTATCGAACTGCTTGTATGACTGATCATGCTCCTCATCGACAATAATTAACCCTAGCTTCTTAGTGGGGGTGAAAATTGCTGAACGAGTGCCAATAATGACTTGCGCATGGCCTGTTTCAGCAAGGTCTCGGGTGATGAATCGTTCCTTCTCACTCATGCCCGAGTGCATCGTTGCGATGGGTAAGCCGAGTTGAGACTGAAAGCGGCTAAAGGTTTGGGGTGTTAAGTTTATTTCAGGCACCAAAATGAGCGCTTGAGCCCCCTTCTTTAGAGCTTCTTTAACTAACGCAATATACACCTCAGTTTTTCCACTACCGGTGATGCCATGAATTAGGCTGGCATGAAATTGCCCAAAATTTTTGGCGATTTGAGCGCAAGTTTGCGCTTGTTCTTGGTTCAATATAGGTTCAGATGAGTCGATGCGTACTTGCATAGCGAGGCTAAGGGTTGACTGCGCGTGCGGCTCTAAATAACCCGCGTCCCTGAGTTTGTTGGCGAACGACTTTGTAAAACCCGCGTGCCTCAGCTCATCTTCCCAAACGTTTTCGCTGTGTGATTCGACAAAATCCAGTAACTTTTTTTGTTTGGTCGCATTGTTGCGCCCGGCAAATTTTTTGTCTGTTCGCGACCAGTGAGTCAGTTTATAACTTGGACGAAGTTTGGCCTGCTTCAATGTTTTCGGCATCGCTGTCATTAGGCATTCGCCAATGGGATGGCCGTAATAGTCAGCCGCCCAGCTAAGAAGCGCCATCAGAATGGGGTTAAAAGTTGGCATGGACTCAAAGCTTTTCAAATAGGCTTTGGTCTTTCTACCACTGTTAGGTTCACCCTCTTTAATAGCAGTAATGATCCCAATGAGTTTTCGAGCGCCGAAGGGGACGAGTATGCGTTGTCCTACGCAAAGCTGATTGGGTTCGCTTGTCTCTGGGGTCAAATAGTCAAAGACGCCATGCAGTGGTGCGGGTACTGCGACCTGTATATAGTTTATTGAGTGGCATTGCATGGAGGTTGAGTGCACCTAAATCAGTTAGCTTTCACGACTAAAGAATTATGCACAGAACGCACAGGCTTTCTACGTTTTTGTCTGTTGGTTTATGTTTTAACATCGGTGAAAGGTTGTTAGATAAAAATGTTTCTTGCTTCTTGTGCTTAATTTGATACTATTCGCGTCCTTAAAATTCCCATTGCTACTATTTTAGGATCGATGGGCTTTAACCTTTTCGTGCGGTGCTTAAATCGATAGACAAGATTCAAGTGGCGGCACTAATAATTTGGTATTTATAACATGAAAGCAGATATCCATCCTGAGTATCAGGAAATCGACGCAAAATGCAGTTGCGGTAACGTCATAAAGACACGCTCAACTCTATGTAAAGACCTCCTCTTGGACGTTTGTTCATCGTGCCATCCCTTCTATACCGGCAAACAAAAAGTTATGGATGCAGGCGGTCGAATCGACAAGTTTAAAAAACGTTTTGGTAGCCGTATTGGCGGTTAACAGCGACGTGTTAATTATGAAAAAGAGCGCGCGACGCTCTTTTTTTGCACCTAGGGTTGCGATGATTGTCGCACTAGGTGTTTGATCTACGTTTATAGTTAGGTCAACGAATCTCCCATGAGGTCAGGCGTTAAGGCCTTATATTTATCGATAAATGGTACATAGAAATGTCAGATTTAAAACAAGCGGCTCTTGATTACCACGCGAATCCCAAGCCAGGAAAAATAAGCGTTGAACTAACTAAACCAGCTGACTCGGCTCGTGACCTTTCTCTGGCATACAGCCCAGGCGTAGCGGAGCCAGTTAAAGAAATAGCTGCCGATCCGGAGAATGCCTACAAATATACAGGTAAAGGCAATTTGGTTGCCGTTATTACTGACGGTACGGCGATACTTGGGTTGGGCGATTTGGGCCCGCTAGCATCGAAGCCCGTGATGGAAGGCAAGTCACTTTTATTCAAGCGCTTTGCTGGTATTGATTCAATTGATGTTGAAGTTGAGTCTGAAAGTCCGCAAGCGTTCATAGATACTGTTCGCCGCATTGCGATCACTTATGGTGGTATCAACTTGGAAGATATCAAAGCGCCAGAGTGTTTTGAAATTGAGCGTACGTTAATTGAGCAGTGCAACATTCCTGTGTTCCATGATGATCAGCACGGCACGGCAATTGTAACCGTTGCGGGTGTTTTAAACGCCCTAGAGATTCAAAATAAGAGCATCGAAGATGTGAAAATGGCTGTGCTTGGTGCAGGTGCGGCGGCGATCTCATGTTCTAAACTGCTGATACTAGCGGGAATGAAGCCTGAGAATATCTTCATGTGTGACCGTAAAGGTGTAATTCATTCCGGTCGAGATGACTTGAATCAATACAAAGCAATGTTTGCGATTGATACGGATAAGCGCACGTTCGACGACGCGTTAAATGGCGCAGATATCTTTTTGGGGCTTTCTGGTCCAGACATGGTTTCTGGTGACCAGATTAAAACGATGGCCGCCAATCCGGTGATCTTTGCTTGCGCAAATCCAGTGCCTGAAATAATGCCTGAATTGGTTGCCGAAGCACGTTCTGATGCGATCATGGCGACTGGCCGCTCAGATTTCCCGAACCAAGTAAATAATGTGCTAGGTTTCCCATTTATTTTCCGCGGAGCGCTCGACGTGCGTGCAACCGTGATTAATGAAGAGATGAAACTAGCGGCAGCCAAAGCATTGGCGAATCTTGCAAAAGAGCCGGTCACCCAAGAGGTGCTTGATGCGTATGCGGTTGAATCTATGTCGTTTGGCAAAGATTATATAATTCCAAAGGCAACTGACTCTCGATTACTGGGTGTTGTATCAACGGCAGTGGCACAAGCCGCTATCGATACGGGTGCAGCAGAGGGTCCACTTCCATCAAACTACCCACTGAAGACGCTAGACGATATCTAAGCGTTTAATTGTGTTAATAAAGCCTCCGTGCGTTAGTGTACGGAGGCTTTTTTTTAGCCGTCATTTAACAGTAGCGCTTTGCAGAAAATAATCTTGCGTTGTCAGGTTATCTTGGTCTGGTCAGAATATGTCATCTGCATCGGCGTACTGGTCGTCTTCCGCGCTCTGCATATAAAGAGGCTGGCGGTCTGTTTTTGGTGCGTTTTCCGCTTTAAAAATTTCAAACATGCTATCTGTCGTTTGAATATTTGCTCTTTTACCTGATGCTGAATCAATACGCACGGTCACCAGTCCTTTTGGTTGGGGCATTTCTGCATTCGGTATACCTTTCAATGCGCCTCTCATATACTCGATCCAAATGGGTAATGCGGCGCGCGAGCCGTATTCTCGTCGGCCCAACGTGGACGGCGTATCGAAGCCGACCCAAACGGTGGTGGCGAGTGCCTGATTAAAACCAGAGAACCAAGCATCTCTTTGGTCGTTAGTCGTTCCTGTTTTTCCGCCTATGTCGTTTCGTCTCAACGTGAGGGCTTTGCGTCCGGTGCCTTTTTTAATAACGTCTTTCATCAACGAATGCATAATATAGATTGAGCGTTCGTCGGCAATGCGCGGCGCGACTTTAAAAGAGGCGGTTTCAGATCCACTCTTAAGCTCGTTGAGACACCCGTCTTCACATACTTGATAGGGTTCTGCTTGGTAAATTATTTGTCCGGATGCATTCTCGATTCGCTCAATGAGATAAGGTGCAACATAGTACCCACCGTTGGCGATCATTGCGTACCCAGAAGCTATTTTAAACGGCGCAACGGCCGCACTGCCAAGTGCTAAAGACAGATTTTTAGGTAAGGTGTTTCTGTCGAATCCAAAGCGTTCATTGCTTTCTATGGTTTTTGTAATGCCGGTATTCTTCAATAGTCTAATTGAGACTAGATTGCGTGAATTATAAAATGCTTGTCTGACTCGCGTAGGGCCATAAAATTTCCCACTTGAGTTTTCTGGTCGCCATGAGGTCTCAAGATTTTTATCTTCAAATACCATTGGCGCATCATTAATTAAGCTAGCCGCGGTGGTATTATTTTCTATTGCCGCTAAATAAATGAACGGTTTAAAGCTCGACCCCGGCTGGCGTTTGGCTTGTGTGGCGCGATTATATTTACTGCTATAGAAATCATAGCCGCCAACTAAGGCTTGAATCGCGCCGTTTTCAGGCGCAAGGGAGATAAGGGCGCCCTGTACTTCAGGTGTTTGACTGAGTACCCAGCGTATATTCGGCGGGTTTTCGGTTGACTGAGTGTCTGCGCCCCCTGCCAGCTGGTCATTTGATGCACTTGCAGTAACGTCGACGGGTTCTGGCGCTTCTTCAGTTCGCCGCAATTCAATAATATCACCAATTTGGAACATTTTATCAAAGCTTTTAGGCGCTTTGCCTATGCTGTTAATCGTGACAAACGGCTTGGCCCATTGCGCATCTTCGAGTTTTAGTTCAATTATGCCGTAGTCGCGCGTGTGGGCTTTCAATGTGGTGACGTTGACCTCTCGGATGGCGGCGTTAATGTGATCAACACTGCGTGGAAACGTTTTAAGTTGGCGTTGAATTTCGTTTTCGTCGAGGGAGACTAAATTCTCAATATTGCCTAACACTGGACGGTAGCCGTGACGTCGGTCGTAAGCCTCCAGGCCATTACGGAGTGCTTTTTGTGCACTGTTTTGCTTTTCGCTATCGATGGTGAGAAAGGCGACTAGGCCGTCGGTATAGGCTTCAGATCCATAGAGTTCTAATATTTTCTGTCGAGCTGCCTCTGCCACATAAGGCGCATCGACTTCAGGCATATGCCCATGATAGCTCGCGGTTAGTCGTGCATTTTTTGCAGTAGTGTGTGCCGCTTCTGAGATCATGCTTAAATCGAGCATGCGATCAAGTATCCAATTGCGCCGAATAATCGCGCGTTCTGGATTAACAATGGGATTGTATCGCGAGGGTGCTTTGGGTAAGCCTGCAATCATGGCAAGTTCGGCGAGTTCTAATTCGTTCAGGGGTTTGCCGTAATAAACACTGGCAGCAGCGCGCACACCATAGGCGCGGTTACCAAGGTAAATTTTATTCATATACAGCTCAAAGATTTCTTCTTTATTGAGTACTTGCTCAATTTGTAGAGCAAGGAAAATCTCGTTGAACTTCCGAATAAACGTCTTTTCTCTTGTGAGGAAAAAGTTTTTTGCGACTTGCATTGTAATGGTACTGCCGCCGGATTTAATTCTGCCGGATTGAATGAGCTGAGTAGCGGCGCGAGTAAGGCCTTTGATGTCAATGCCTTGGTGGCTAAAGAATCGGTTGTCTTCGGCCGCAATAAAGGCATTTACAAGCGTTTCGGGTGCTTCGTTATAAGTAATAGGGTTGCGTCTTTTTTCACCAAATTCAGCTATTTTTTTGTTATCGGCGCTAAAGATACGCAGAGGTGTTTGTAGCTGCGTTGTTTTGAGACTAATTGGATCTGGTAGTTTTGGCGTGAGATATAAATAAAATGCACAAATCGCAATAATTACACTGCAAAACCCAGCAGCGAAGAGCCATGCGAAGAGAGAGCCGAGTCTTACAAATCGAGACATGTTTTTCCTAGCAAGTTAAAAATATAGGTCTATTATCTAAGAAATAGCCTTAAATTTAGATAGTCATGATTATACGTCTAATTTGATGTGTTTTAGTAACGAAATGTACGTTGTGAAGGAATCGCCTCGCGATTTTTTTAACACGGTACACAATTATTTCCATTAGGAAGATGGGTTAACCAGTGTTCGGATTATTTGGAAAGAAAAACGAAATATTACTCGGCGTCGACATCAGTTCCTCTTCTGTCAAGATGTTGGAGTTGTCAAAAAGCGGTGATCGATATCGGGTAGAGAGTTATGCCGTTGAGGCACTCCCTGCAAACACAGTCGTTGAAAAAAACATCAATGATGCTGAAGCGGTAGGCGAGGTAGTGAAGAAAGTGCTCGCTAGGTCTAGAAGTAGCTGCAAGTCGGCTGCGGTAGCGGTTGCCGGATCAGCGGTCATTACTAAAACCATCCAAATGGGCGGTGGATTGACGGCGCAGGAGCTCGAGGACCAGATCTCGGTAGAAGCGGATCAGTATATTCCTTATCCCCTTGACGAAGTCGCGATCGACTTTGAAGTATTGGGTGATTCGGTCGAAAATGCAGATCAAGCCGATGTGTTATTGGCGGCTTGCCGAAAAGAAAATGTCGAGTTGCGTGAGGATGCACTCGAGATTGGTGGCTTAGCGACGAGGGTCGTCGATGTCGAAGCCTACGCAGTAGAACGAGCATTTAGTTTGGTCTCAGCGCAACTTGAAGAAGAGGCAGAAGAGCAAACTGTCGCGATTGTAGATGTAGGCTCTACGATGACTACCCTTAGCGTGTTAGCAGACAACCAAACGATTTACACGCGCGAACAGTTATTTGGCGGAAGACAGCTTACAGAAGAAATTCAGCGCCGTTATGGGTTGTCGTTTGAAGAAGCAGGACTTGCCAAGAAGCAAGGTGGGTTGCCTGACGACTACGAACGTGAGGTGCTTATTCCTTTTAAAGAAGCGGTGGTGCAGCAAGTGGCGCGATCCCTACAATTTTTCTTTGGTTCGAGTCAATACAACGAGGTTGATGTTGTTGTGCTTGCTGGAGGTGTCGCGTCGATCCCAGATCTGGCGTCGCTGGTTCAAGAGAAAGTGGGGATTAAAGCGATTGTTGCGAATCCGTTTGCTGAAATGACGGTGGGTTCAAAAGTTAACGCGTCGGCGTTAAGTAATGATGCTCCAGCATTGATGATTTCGTGTGGGTTAGCGATGAGGAGTTTCGATTAATGCCAACTATTAATTTACGTCCTTGGCGCGAAGAGCTCCGGGCGGAAAGGCAAAAGAATTTTGTTGCTATGCTTATCGCAGTGGTGGTCGCGGCAGGTGTTATATTTTTCTTGTGGCAAAACCAAGTAGCCTCGCAAACCACTTATCAGAAAGCGAGAAATGCTTACTTGAAAACCTCGATGAAGACCTTAGATAAAAAAATTGCAGAAATTCAGGAGCTTAAACTCAAGCGTGAAAAACTTTTATCTCGCATGAAAGTTATTCAAGATTTGCAAGGCACGCGCCCAGTCATCGTAAGAGTGTTCGACCAGTTTGTTGAGACACTACCTGACGGGCTCTATTACCAGAACTTAACCCGCAAAGCCGCAAATATGCAAATTAAAGGTGTTGCAGAATCTAATAATAGAATTTCCGGTTTAATGCGCAATTTTGAGGGATCTGACTGGTTCAAAAGTCCTAATTTGAAAGATGTACGCGCAGCGAAAGGTGGGGATGGAAGTAATGCCTTTGAGATGACGGTATTGCAGATCAATCCAGCGAACGAACAGAATTCAGAAGGGGCAGAATAGTGGGATTTTCCGAGTCTATGGAAAGCCTGAAAGGCTTCGATATAAATGAATTAGATTTCAATAACGCGGGCTCATGGCCTGCATTGGCGAAGCTTATTGTTTTGGTTTTATTGTTTTCTGCATTGTTGTTCGGTGCGTATTGGTTTTATGTAAAAGATCAGTACATGGCTTTGGAAAAAGTAGAAAAACAAGAGCAAACGTTACGACAACAGTATGAGTCAAAAGCATATAAAGTGGCCAACTTAGACGCTTATCGCGAGCAGATGAAGGAAATGGAAAAGACATTTGGTGCTTTGCTTAAACAGTTGCCTGCCGACACAGAGGTACCTGGGTTACTGGAAGATATCACAAACACGGGTTTAGGGAGCGGCCTAGATATTAACGGGATTAAGCTTCAGCCAGAAAGCTCGAAAGAGTTCTATGTAGAGTTACCAATCAAAATAAGTGTCGAGGGAACGTACCATGAGATGGCGTCATTTGTGAGCGGTGTCGCGGGCTTGCCTCGCATCGTTACTTTGCATGATTTTTCCATTAAACCCACGAAAGATAAAAGTGTCGCAGGCGTTTTATCGATGGATATTTCCGCGAAAACTTACCGGTATAACGCGAATCAAAGTGCCTCCAAAAAGAAAAATAAGAGGAAGAAAAAATGATAAAGACACTTTTTTCTTTCCTTTTGTTCGTCAGTTTTTTCGTCTTGGCTGGATGTGATACAAGCAGTGGCTATGCCGATTTAGACCGATTTATGAAAGCAGCAGACGACAAACCCTCTGGTAAAATTGAACCGCTGCCTGAGGTTGAGGCTTATCAAGCCTTTGAATATTCGCAAGCCGGTTCGCGTGATCCTTTTACTCGCCCTGTCGAAGTGGTACTGAGTGAAATTCAGGTTCAAGACGACCAAAGCACGATAAAGCCGAACCTTGACCGCGTTAAAGAGGTGTTAGAGGGCTTTCAGCTGACACAATTGAAGATGGTCGGCACCTTGCAGCGAGGCGATGCGAATACCTTATTCGCGCTCGTCGCCGATAACTCGGGAGGCGTCCACATGGTCAAAGCTGGACAGCATATCGGTACAAACTATGGGCGAGTTGTAAACATAGCGGAAGGTCGAATTGATTTGATTGAAATTGTTCCCAACGGACACAGTGGCTGGTTAGAACGTCCGCGCACTGTCTCGCTGGATGAAGAGTAGTGCGATCTAGGGAGAGGGGAATGAAATCAAATAGTTTACTAATTAAAATGAAGAAAACTTTAGGGTTATTAAAAATGTGTGTTCAGCCACGATTAGCGTTGTCGATAGTTCTGACATTATTTATGTCTGTTGCCAACTCAGCCGTATTGCAGGATGTAAGCTTTGCTTCGCTTCCGGGCGATGCGACAGAGATTACTCTAAGCTTTGATTCAGTTCCGCCACAGCCGGCGGGTTACACAATAGAGAAGCCCGCCAGAATTGCACTTGATCTTGGAGGTGTTAGCTCGACGATTGCGAAACATCATAATCTTGGTTTGGGCAATGCGAAGCGAATGACGGTGATTGGTACCAAGGATCGAACGCGTGTCATTTTAGATTTGGTTGAGCTGGTCCCTTACACGGCGGGTGTGGACGGTAATAGTCTTGTGATCGCTGTTGGCGAGTCCAGTGTCGGAGCGAAGCCTGCCGTCAAGTCTGAGACGGTGAGTGCTGCTGTCAATATCTCATCCAGCACGATGCTCTCTGCTAGCAATGCGATTACAGGCATTGACTTTAGGCGTGGTGAAAAAGGTGATGGTCAGGTCGTTATTAATTTTGCAGATTCAAGTGCAGATGTCGACATGTCTGAAGTGGGCGGTAACATTCAGCTCGTTATAGACAAAGCAGCGCTGCCAGAAAGCCTACGTCAACGTTTGGATGTGGTAGATTTTGCGACGCCGGTACAGCGCGTTGATTCATACATGTTAGACGGCAAAGCGACTGTTGTGATTCGCCCGAAGGGTAACTTTGATTATCTAGCGTATCAGGCAGATAACCAGTTTACGATTAGTGTTGAAGAGGTTTCTGAAGAGGACGAAGAAAATCGTCGTCGAGATAAATTCCCCTATTCTGGTGAAAAACTTTCTTTAAACTTTCAAGACATTGAGGTGCGTGCGGTATTGCAGTTAATCGCTGACTTTACGGGCTTGAATCTCGTGGCGAGTGACACGGTGGGCGGAAGTATTACGCTGCGTTTGCAGAATGTTCCATGGGATCAGGCACTCGAGTTAATACTGAAGACAAAAGGGTTAGATAAACGCACGGTCGGAAACGTACTGTTAGTCGCACCTGCTGATGAGATCGCAGCGCGTGAGCGTCTAGAGATCGAGACCAACAAGCAAGTGGCTGATTTGGCACCGGTTCGTTTGGAGATCGTGCAGGTCAATTACGCCAAGGCAAGCGATATCGTGGAGTTGTTGAGACAAGATAAAGAGCTTATTTCGTCGCGAGGTTATATCTCATCTGATCCAAGAACAAATACGATTAGCGTGAGAGAAACGTCTGACAAACTCGTACAAATACGCAAATTGGTTGAGACATGGGATATCCCAGTTCGTCAGGTATTAATTGAGGCCCGCATTGTACGCGCACGCTCAAATTTGACAGAAGAAATGGGTATTCAGTGGGGCGGTGGCGGCCGAGATGAGGATGGTGATACCTTGTTTCGTGTAGGCGGTTCTGTGAATACGTTGACCGAGTTGTCTGGCTCGAATGTCGTGACATTTCCTGACGCATTAGCGGTAGATCTTGGCGTATCACGACAAAACAGCTCATCGTTAGCGATTGGGTTTGGTAATGGTGACTATCTAATTGATCTTGAGTTATCCGCTTTTGAGGCTGATGGAAAAGGTGAGATTGTTGCGCAGCCGAAAATTGTTACGGCGGATCGCCAAACGGCAACGATTAAATCGGGCGAAGAAATTCCCTATCAAGAAGCCTCATCATCCGGTGCTACGTCAGTCTCCTTTAAAGAAGCCGTGTTATCGTTAGAAGTGACTCCGCAAATCACACCAGATGACAATATTATTATGGATTTGAAGGTTAATCAGGACAATCGCGGAGAAATTACAGCGGGCATTCCGAGTATTGAAACAAATGAAGTGATTACTCAAGTGTTAGTTGGGAATGGGGAAACTATCGTGCTGGGAGGTATTTTTCAGTCCGAAGAGTCAATAACCATTACGAAAACACCGTTCCTAGGCGACATCCCTTATATCGGCGAGTTATTTAAGAAAACAGAAAGCATTGATCAGCGAGCAGAGCTTTTGATCTTTATAACCCCTAAGCTTCTGAAAAATGGCTTAATTGATCAGTAGTTGATGGGCGATCGATAGTAAAAACCGGAGACTTAGCTCCGGTTTTTTTTGCTTTTCATTTAATTTATTTGTTTTCTGAAGAGAGCGTAATGGGCGATTTGCCGCTCCGTGTTATGCTTATCCTTTTTATAAGCTGTATCGCATGACATACAAGACAAATAAACCTTTAATTGTGCTGGTCGGCCCAATGGGGGCAGGCAAGACAACCGTGGGTAAGCTGCTCGCTCAAGAGTTAGCTTATAAGTTTACCGACTCTGACAAAGAGATTGAGAAGCGTTGTGGCGCTGATATTCCTTGGATCTTCGATGTTGAGGGTGAAGAGGGGTTTCGAAACCGAGAAGTCTCCGTTTTGGAAGATCTTTCAAAGCGAGCCCAGTTGGTGTTGGCGACCGGTGGTGGAGCCATGATACGTCAAGAAAATAGAGATTTTGTGACCCGTTCTGGGTTCGTGGTATACCTTAATACCTCGGTAGAGCAGCAATATGTCCGTACGCACAAGGATAAAAATCGTCCACTTTTGCAGTGTGAAGACGATGCATTCGATGTGCTCAAGAGATTAATGTTAGAGCGGGACCCTGTATACCGAGAGGTCGCCGATTTGATCATCGACACAGATAAAAAGGCCCTTAAGAATATTGTCAAAACAATTATTGGTGCACTAGCGGAGAGCGAATCAATTGGCTAGCAAAATGGGTAATCTTGAGGCGTATATTACTGCAGCGTCGGAGTTAGTAACCAAGTTTATGGGTATGTATGACTAAAACGTTAAACGTAGAGCTAGGTGACCGTAGTTATCCAATCTACATAGGACCCGCTTGCCTTGGCAATGATGACTTATTTTCGCGCCACATCAGCAGTCGTAAAGTGATGATCGTGACGAATGAGACCGTGTCACCCCTGTACGAAGCGAAATTGAGGGCTGCGTTAAAAGACTTCGAGGTTGATTGTGTTGTATTGCCTGACGGTGAGCAATACAAAAACTGGGAAACCTTAAATCTAATTTTTGATGCTTTGTTACAGAAAAAACATTCGCGAAAAACCACACTTATCGCATTGGGTGGCGGGGTTGTTGGTGATATGACCGGTTTTGCAGCCGCCAGCTACCAGCGCGGCGTTGATTTTATTCAAGTACCCACTACGTTATTGTCGCAGGTTGATTCGTCTGTCGGCGGAAAAACCGGCATCAATCATCCGTTAGGAAAAAACATGATTGGCGCATTTTATCAGCCAAATGCGGTTATTATTGACACGTTAACGTTGAACACGCTGCCACCGCGAGAAGTTTCGGCGGGTTTGGCAGAAGTGATTAAGTACGGATTGATTCGCGATGCTGATTTTTTTGGCTGGCTGGAGGGCAATATTCAACCGTTACGTCAGTTGGATCAAGCATCGTTAACGCATGCAATACTGACTTCCTGTGCTTGCAAGGCTGCAATTGTTGAGGAAGACGAAACCGAGGGTGGCGTACGAGCGATTCTAAATTTGGGGCATACGTTTGGTCACGCGATTGAGACACATCAAGGTTATGGCAATTGGCTGCATGGGGAAGCTGTTGGAGCCGGTATGGTAATGGCGGCGCAATTATCGCACTCAATGCAGTGGTTAAATGATGAGGCGTTACAGCGTATTGTTAGGGTTGTTGAGCAGTCTGGCTTACCGATCAAGGGGCCTAGCAATATGAATGAGGCCGATTACATGGCCCTGATGTCCGTTGATAAAAAGGTCTTAGATGGCGCGCTGCGTCTCGTTTTATTGAAGCGGTTAGGGTACGCATTGGTAACGGAAGAATTTTCAGCGAGTGCGCTCGGCGACGTCCTAAAAACAGGCGGGTTGCAGCATTAAAATTATTTGAGCGTCTGTTTCGGATGCTCGCTAAGCACAGCAACACTAAATCTGGTGCGTATTATTTATGAATGTTGAGCTTTATCGTTCTGTCGCTGAGCGTTTAATTCGTGAAAATGATGAGCTAAGTCAGCAGCAGTCTGATTTGGCTATTGCTGGGCTGAGCTCCACGGATTCGGCCTATTTTTTTTCTGGTGCGCAGCGTCAGCACAACTTAGAAACGCTCCGCCATCTTTCAGTATTCGGTGATCTGATACTTTTGTTAACTGGGATGACTGGCGCTGGAAAAACGACGTTATTGAATCGTTTGACGCAAGATTTAGGGGAGGGGGTGCAGCCAATTACCCTGGTGGGTCAATCGACCGAGTCGCTCTTTGAGCACGTTCTACTTGCCTCTGATATGCTTGAACAAGGCTTGCAAACATGGGAGCAGTGGGTGTTCCTGTTAACTCAAAAGGCGACTGCGGATGGGAGTCGTCGCTTAGTTTTGCTTGATAATGCTGATGCATGTTCTGAAAATGATCTTGCAGGTATGGTCCGAGCCTTTCAGGCATTGCCAGACAGTAACCATGTAGTGCTTTTGTTAACAGGATCAGAAAGGCTGGCTCAGGTTATCCAAAATTTGGTGCCACAAGCCGAAGCCGAATGGTCCCATCAAATACAACTCCGTCCGTTAGCTGAAAGTGAGCTGTATGATTACATTGCAGGTGCGTTTAAAGCAGTCGGTTATCATGAGCCATTAGCAATTAATGATACGCGGATAGCGGAATTATATCGGCGTAGTAAGGGCGTTTTCGGCGTTGTTGATGCTTATCTTGCATCGGTTTTATTTGGTGCTGAATTATCTAAAAACGAGCAAAAAGACGTCTTGATCAAAACCTTGCTGCCCCAGAAAGTTCTATTCGGTATTGTAGGCATTCTATTGGTCTCGTTTTTTTTGGTGGCTCAGCAGCATGGCTTGTTTAGTTTTTCCGGGGAAGGCGAGCCGGTCTATTCGCCAATCACTATCGTGACACATCAAAAGCGTGACGCAGATAATATAAATGTAGTCGAAAAAAAATATGTAGATGCCCAGCGTGAAAAGCG
>CAJWAD010000042.1 GCA_913020245.1 uncultured Oleiphilus sp. | reverse complement strand
GAAAATTCGCTGTCACATGCTGATATTTTAATGACGCCTACCGTGGGCACGATCTACAAAATTGACGACATGAAAGCCGATCCAATTAAGCTTAATCAGAACATGGCGTATTACACAAATTTTGGTAATTTGCTGCATTTATCGGTGGTCTCTGTACCAAGTTTTTTCCGCTCTGACGGGCTGCCTTTTGGGGTCAGTTTTATGGCGCCAATGATGGGTGATCATAAAGCCCTTAACTATGCAAAAGCATGGGAATTGCTCAATAAAATCCCACCCGCGCTCAACTAAGGGCTGCGGGTCGTCGATCGCCTTTCTTGAATCGTTAGCCTTTTATCGGTTTTCCGGCTGAGCGGCTCCCGAGTCTTAGTGTAATTATCTCTCTAGTCAGAAAGCTTTTCGTCGATATGGCGAGCCATTCGGTTGTCTATCGCTTGCCATTTGATGTCGTTGCTGAGCACTTTATGCCGACCAGACGAGTAGGATTTATTGCTAAGTAAGATGCGTTTACATCTTTTCCATCGCCTTTAACTGTCTATCAAATCATACCAAAAATTTTATTCTAAGACAGATGATCCAGCGTTATAGAGGCGTTTCGAGTTAGGGAACTGATGTCGTTACGCGTTTGCTTGGTTAGTCAATTGATAACTAATTTTCTTTATAAAAAACCTTCTCTAAACATATTTGAAATAGCTTGGGCCGTCGATGATTCGTAAATGCTTTTGATAAAATATTAGCGTTTTCACTTGTATCAAAATTTTAAAAACGTAACAGAAAAATGCACAAAATGCGTGAGCGTTACGCGTCGCTTTGCACATTTATTGCGCATCAATTCCGTTAGAAATTATCGTGTATAGACTGGCAATAATTTTTAAAAACTCTTTTTAATCAGTTAGTTAAAACTTTATTTCTAACTAATTATTATGATCTGGCACGGCTTATGCGAATTTGTAATTAACAACTCGAAACTTGGTATAACAAGTCACATAACGTTAGTTAAAAAACACTACCGGAGAGACCCAATGTTTAGATACGCAATATCATTCGTTTTTGTTTCCTGTTTTTCGATCTGCGCTTCTGCTGAATCGATTCGCATAGCCATCGGGCATCAAAGCATGTGCACCGATACGTACACCGCGGGCATCGTTGTAAAAGAATTAAAACTGCTCGAGAAATATTTACCCACCTCAGGTAAATATGAGAATGCCGAATATGATATCAGTTGGAGTGATTATTCTTCTGGCGGACCTATCACGAATCAGATGATGGCGAATAAGTTGAACTTCGGCGTGATGGGCGACTATCCATTGATTGTAAATGGCGCCAAATTCCAAGCGACCGATTCGCTAAGAACGAAATACATTGCCGGTACCGGTTATAACGTGAAAGGTAGTGGTAATGCGATTGTGGTGCCTGTTGAATCGGACCTTTACAGTATTGACGACCTGAAAGGAAAAGACGTTTCTGTACCCGTCGGCAGCGCGGCTTGGGGAATGTTACTGAAGGCCATGCAGGACGCCAAAATTGGCTCGAAACAATACGGGCTTAAAAATCAGAGTCCAGCGGTTGGCGCGGCTAACATAGCGGCAGCAAAAATTGATGCGCACGCAGATTTTTGTCCTTGGTCCGAGCTAATGGAATTTAGGGGAACAGGACGAAAAATTTATGATGGCAGTGAAACGGGCGTGCCCTACCTCCATGGTGTGGTGGCAAGACAGGACTTTTTAGAAAAATACCCAGAAGTTGGCGTAGCCTTCGTAAAAGCAGTGTATGAGGCTGGCGAATGGATTAGAGAAGACCCAATTCGCGCAGTCGACTTAATGGAGAAATGGACGGGCGTTGAGAAGGAGGTTCTTTACATCTATTTTTCTAAAGGCGGGCACCTGACGCTTGATCCAACCATAAAAACAGCATGGGTCGATGCCCTCGAATTTAACCATGGTGTGCTAGTCAATGAGAAAGCAATCCCGCCGTTGGACACGAATGAATGGGTGACCGAAGATTACGTCAAACTGGCCTACAAGGAACTTGGCGAAGACTATGATAAAGAGAAAGCGACGATCATCGATCCGGCAATTGCTAATGCGAAGAATCCGATGGAGATCTGGCACTCTCGAGATGGCTTAAGTAGTTATGCGTCGATTTCTGAATTGTTAACTGCGATCAATGAGTTTAAGGCAACTGGAGCGAAGCTAAATGCGACCTATGTCTATGATAAAGAAACGGGGTTAAAGCTGTTTGGTAAGACTGCCTTCTACGTCAAAACGCCAGAGGGTTTCGAAGCATTTTTACGTAAACCGGATGCAGATAGCTATGCAGAATCCATAAGCGGCACCGTACTAGATTTTGAAGCCGCGCTAAAAACACTTAAAAGCTGATCCTGTTACGTTAGAGTGAGACATTATGAACTCCGCTATCCAGAACGTGAGTGAAGAGACCATTCCTGAAAGTCCGTTAGCTGTCACTTCGAGCAGTGAATTAGCAGATTCTCAGATAGTCGTTGATGATAAATCGGCTGAAAAAGCCCATTCGTACGTGACCAATCCGCAAGGCCATGCCCCTGGCGCCTTTATGCAGGTTGCCTTGAACTTGAAATCGAAAGTGCAATCCATAGTAATAGGCTTGTTTTCAATTGTTTTTGGCTTGGTTATCTGGCACTTCGCAACGCTTTATAATTTCGATTTTTTTATCGATTTTCAAAATGTTCCGTCACCTTTAAAAGTGGGTGGAGCCTTTGCGCACCACTTAAGCGATAGTGAGTTCTATGTTCACATTCAGGTGAGTATACGTAGGATTCTGATTGCGTATTCGATCGCAGTGTTTCTGGGTATTCTGCTGGGGTTGCTTGTCGGCCGTTCACGCATGGCGCGTGCTGCAATATTGCCTTACATCGAGATTATTCGACCGATTCCAGCGGTCGCATGGATACCGATGGCAATTCTGATGTGGCCCACCGAGGAGTCTTCCATTGTCTATATTACGTTTTTAGGTGCTTTATTTCCGATTATTCTGAACACCGTTCACGGGGTTGAGCAGACGCCGGAGGTGTTAATTCGTGCTGCGCAATCCCTAGGGGCTTCTAAGCTCCAAATATTTTGGCATGTGGTGCTCCCGAGCGCACTGCCGAGTATTGCGGCGGGCTTGGCAATTGGTATGGGGATTAGTTGGTTCTCCTTGCTTGCCGGCGAAATTATCTCTGGACAGTACGGCATTGGCTACTTTACATGGGATGCCTATTCGCTAATAAATTATCCCGATATCGTGGTGGGTATGCTTGTGATTGGCGCTCTCGGTTCTTTCTCTACTTATTTAGTCCGCTTATGCATGCGTCCGGCGCTTAAATGGAACCGGAAACCGGCCTGACCTAGTCAGCGACGTAAGCACTTTATTCGATGCAATAGCACGCAAAAGAGAGAACTGTCATGTTAGATCAGCTTCAATTGATCAAAGTTATAGCGTTTAAAAATACGCGTAGTCTTTTGCTATTTATCTGTGCCTTTATCTGCGTCTATTACGGCGTCTCTTTGGTTAGCCTGGTAGTTAGGTTTGGTGCGTTTCCGAATTACATCAATTTCTATGATTGGCTTGGCAATACAAAGGTTATTGTTCAGTCGACACCTTCAATCCAAGACATGTTAATGATCATTAAAGATGAATGGTTGATGGAGGTGGGCTACATGAACTACGACTTCGGTCATGGCATCTCAGAATGGAGTCTGTTTTTTGTGCCATTCAAAGTGATAACGGTAGCCCTAATAGGACTCGTATTAGGCTTACATTTTATGATGAATCGCTACCATCAAATGCGTTCGAAAAAAGCAGCGGCCTGCAGCGGTATCGGTGCCTCATTAGTCGGTTTGACCTCTATAACCTTCTCCTGGGTCGTTTGTTGTTCAACGCCAACATGGGTGGTTGGGTTAGCAATGCTTGGGCTGGGTGTCACCACGTCGCTTTGGTTAGAGCCGATCGGTGCTTGGGTCAGCGGTGTTGGATTCCTGCTGCTAACGCTTGGCTTACTTATTCCAAAACAACGCGGCGACACAAACCTAAATTTTCATTCACTAGATAAAAAAATTGAGGGCCAATAAATGCAAGCGAATGCTGTAAATACGGTGAATCCCGAGAAAGCGCTGTTCGGTGAACGAAATGAAAAAGGCCTAATTGAAATAGATAAAGTGAGTATCGTGTTTGGTGAAGGGGCGAAGAAAAATACTGCTGTGGAGCAAACTAGCTTAACGATTTTGCCTGGGGAATTCGTCTGTATTTTAGGGCCGTCCGGCTGTGGAAAATCCACGTTATTAAATTCGGTAGCTGGGTATGTAAAACCATCGTCCGGTCGGGTGTTAGTTGATGGAACTCTAGTCAAAAAGCCTGCGCCTGACCGCGGAATGGTGTTTCAGCAATACAGTCTTTTTCCGTGGAAAACGGTTAGGGATAATATTGCTTTCGGGCCGAAAATTGCGGGTCATAGCCAAGCGGAGTGTGAATCGATTGCGAATACCTTTTTACAGATGATTGGCTTAGCCACAATCGCCGATAAGTTACCGGGTGAATTGTCTGGTGGCATGCAGCAGCGCGTTGGTATTGCTAGAGCCCTAGCAAACTATCCAAGTGTCTTGTTGATGGATGAGCCCTTCGGTGCGCTTGATGCGCAAACTCGTTTGATCATGCAGGAGAGCCTCTTAAATATTTGGTCAGAATTCTCAACCACTGTTTTGTTCGTTACGCATGATGTGGATGAGGCCATTTTCTTGGCTGATCGAATCTTAATTATGAGCTCAAGTCCTGGCTCAATCATCGCGGATATACAAGTCAAACTGGAGCGACCCAGAAGCCAAGATCTTGGGACGACCGAGGCATTTAACGAACTAAAAAAGCAGTGCCTGTCGCTTATTCGAGAGCAAAGTATGCGTGCATTCTCAACTCAAAATCAGGCGTCATAGGTGTGGTGTGATGCGGGCAAGTAAAGGAGTGAGTGACATAATGAAATTTTGCACGAAAAACGTTTGGTTTTTATGCGTCATCGCGTTCGTTTTTGGGTCAAACATCTCGGTGGCGGACGAGTTGGAACGTATCAGTCCAGCGCGCGATTTGCCGTCGTTTTCTTTGGTAGATCAACATGGTGAGTCTTTCGAGAAATCTAGCTTAACAAGCGGGTGGTCGATGATATTCATTGGCTTTACCGCATGCCCCGATGTGTGCCCAATGACCTTATCTAATTTAGAAGCGGTCCGTGCCGATATGGGCGTAAAAATGAGCCCAGATTCTATTCCAAATATAATTTTTCTAGCGGTTGATCCCGCGCGTGACAAAGTGGGTTTGGCGGAGTACCTCAGTTTTTTTCACCCGCGTTATGTCGGCGTAACGGGAGAGGTGTCAGAAGTGGATAAGTTGGTTGCGGGACTAGATGGGTTTTATCGGCTCAAGAAAAAGTCAGACGCCGACACGAATTATGATGTTTTACACACCGCAAAGGTTTCTATTATTAATCCGAAAGGCCAGTTGGTGGCGCAAATGACCCCTCCATTCAAACCGGAAAGTACGGGTGAGCAGCTCACGCAACTTATCCGTTGGGAAAATCGCCGATTGGCTAAAGAGCAACTATGATGCAGAGCTTTCTATTTTTTAGCGTAGCTTTTATTCGAGTTAGTTTGGTACTCGCGCTTTTTATGGTGGCCTTGCCATCGAGCGCAAAGATAATGATAAAGATAAGCGATGCTTGGAGTCCACCCATGCCGGCTTCAGTATCCGTTCGCGCTGGTTATTTCACCGTGAGTAATATCGGTAAGGCAGAGGTCATTTTAACTCATGCACGCAGCCCATTTTTTGAGAAAATAGAAATACACCAAACAAATAATGATGCGGGTGTGATGTCGATGTCAGCGCTGCAAAGCGTGGTCATTCCAGTCGCTGACACCCTTCATTTTACACCAAGTGGATTGCATTTGATGATGATGGGATTGAACCGACCATTGCTTGACGGTGCCGAAATTCCCATTCAGATTTTTTTCTCAAATGGCCAGTTTGTCCAATTTAATATGCAGTTGAAACGCGGATACGCCAGTTCAGCTAACCATGCGCAAAGCAGTATAAACGTCTGTTCAAATCCAATAGTGGGCATCGCGGGATGAATGAGGCGTTAGGTTCTAACATCACTCGCACCCTTCCGGCACTTATATTGAGTTGTTTTTGTAGTTTAAGCACGGCTAATTCGTTTAATACGTATGATGCGACGCCCTGGGAAATCTGTGGCTTATGTCATGGCATTGACGGCCAAAGTGTGATGTCTAAATTTCCAATGTTAGCCGGGCAGAAAGCGGTTTATATAGAGCGACAGTTGCGTGCGTTTAATTCCGGTTTACGTATGAATGACGGAGGTCAAATGGCTTCAATAAGTGGTGAAATTCAGAAGGATCAGTACCCAGTTGTTGCCGCCTATTTTTCGAATAAGTCACCCGCATTTTCGCCATCTGCTGTTGAATCGACAGTTGATCAAATCGAGCAGGGCCAGCAGATATATGAAGGGCTTGGGGCGTCAGGTAAAAGTTGTGCCAGCTGCCATTCTGATGCAGAGGCTAATGCGCCTTGGTTAGATATGCAGCACTTTGACTATTTGGTAAAGCAGCTTAGTGATTTTCGAACTGGTCGGCGTTCGGAACTCAAGGAAAGTACACCTCATTCAGTGATTACTAACACGCAAGCAGAGGCGATTGCTCACTATGCGTCAAGCCGGAGGATCCGTCCCTAAGCAAATAAGTATATTTTATGGTTTGATCATAAAATATACTTGTTATTACATGTTATAATAAGTATATTGTTGTTAACGCTAGGGAGCTTGATTTATGTCGCTTGTTGAACGAAAAAAAATATCCCATCAGCCCTTATATCTTCAGATAAAAGAGGTGTTGAAGGAGCAAATATTAAAGGGTGATTTTTCGCCGTATGAGCGGATGCCATCGGAAAGCGAAATGATGGCGAAATTTAAAGTGAGTCGAATAACTGTTCGGCAAGCGTTGAAAGATTTACACAGCGAAGGCCTTATTTTTACTGCGCAAGGAAAAGGCACGTTTGCAAGCAAACCAAAAGCGATGCAAGAGGTGGAGTATCTCGAGGGGTTTGAAGAGGCAATGAACCCAAAGGGCTATGAGACATCAGCCAGGCTGATAAGTCTAAAGGAGATAAATCCGGGGCAGTCAGTGAAAGAGCAACTTGGCTTATCTCAGAAAGAAAAAGCCGTAGAAATAGTCCGAGTGCGCTATTTGAATCGGGAACCTGTGTCAGTAGATACCTCGTATTTCCCAGTAAGGATTGGACATAAGCTTTTTCCCAAGAATTTAGAGAAAGATATTTTCCCCCTGTTAGAAAACGACCTTGGCATTGCGCTCGGTAAAGCACGCATAAGTTTAGAGGCGCGCGCCGCCGACGCTGCGATAGCCTTGCATCTGGGTATAGAGGTAGGCAGCCCAATCATGTGGGTTGAGCGACTCACGCATGACAGAGATGAAAACCCGATTGATTACGAATACTTAGCGTTCCGCGGCGACGCCTATAAATATAGATTTACCATTGATCGAACACTCCCGTAAACAAACAACTTGGAAGGATTAATTATGACAATTAGCGACGATATTCCCGTTCAAGATATTGATATTTTAATTATTGGTGGTGGTACTGCAGGGCCAATGGCAGCCGTTGCCGCGAAGGAACAAAACCCTGATGCGAGCGTGATGCTGCTAGAAAAAGCCAATGTAAAGCGCTCAGGAGCCATTAGCATGGGCATGGATGGGCTGAATAACGCAGTGGTGCCGGGGCATTCGACACCCGAGGACTATGTAAAAGAAATTACCATTGCCAATGACGGCATCGTGTTACAGAAAGGTGTGAAGGTCTACGCAGATCGATCATTTGAGATGATTCAAAAGTTGGATAGCTGGGGCGTATATTTTCAGAAAGATGAAACCGGCGAATATGACATGAAAAAAGTACATCATTTGGGCACGTACGTTCTCCCCATGCCCGAAGGACATAATATTAAAAAGATTCTGTATCGAAGGTTGCGCCGTCACAGAGTTAAAGTGGAAAACCGCTATCAGGCCATCCGTATATTAAAAGACAATGAGGGAAATGCTTGTGGTTGCATTGCGCTCGGCACGCGAGATGCTGACGTAATTGTGTTGCGCGCGAAAGCGGTCATCATGTGCACCGGCGCGGCAGGACGCATCGGTCTTCCAGCGTCTGGTTACCTCTATGGAACATACGAAAACCCCTCAAACTGCGGTGATGGCCATTCGATGGCCTTTCATGTGGGGGCCGAGCTAACGGGCCTTGAGTGTTATCAAATTAATCCGCTGCTTAAAGATTATAACGGTCCGGCGTGTGCATACGTAACCGGGCCACTGGGTGGTTATACAGCCAATGCGCATGGCGATCGGTTCATTGAATGCGATTATTGGAGTGGTCAAATGATGATGGAGTTTTATAACGAACTCCAAGGGGGGAAAGGCCCAGTTTTTCTAAAATTAGATCACTTAGCTGAGGAAACCATTCAGGAAATAGAGCACGTTCTACATACCAATGAACGGCCAAGTAGAGGGCGGTTTCACGATGGTCGAGGTGTGAATTACAGACAAAAAATGGTGGAAATGCATATCTCTGAAATCGGTTTTTG
Organism: uncultured Oleiphilus sp.; assembly: GCA_913020245.1. Taxonomy (GTDB): domain Bacteria; phylum Pseudomonadota; class Gammaproteobacteria; order Pseudomonadales; family Oleiphilaceae; genus PZPK01. The sequence goes on along the minus strand of CAJWAD010000042.1, from coordinate 14,797 downwards.
CGCTGGGCATTCAGCCTCAGGCGTATGGATAAACGAAAAAGGGGAGACCACTATTCCCGGCTTATACGGCGCTGGCGATATGGCATCGATTCCTCACAGCTATATGTTAGGTGCGTTTGTTTACGGACAAATCTGCGGTGAAAATGCTGCACAGTTTATTGAAGGGAAAGAGCCTGCCGAGCTTGATATGGCTTTTATTACCTCGGAGCGAGACCGGATTTTAGCGCCGCTGATGCGCAAGGATGGTATTCCGCCAAGCCAATTTGAGTACAAAGCGAGGCGACTTGTTAACGACTACCTGCAGCCACCGAAGGTTACAAAGAAAATGGACATCGGGCTTCAGCGCTTGAAAGCCATGGAAGAGGACATTCCTCACCTTTATGCCCGTGACGCACATGAGTTACTTCGCGCCAATGAGGCCCAGCATATATTTGACTGCGCAAAAATGGCAGCGGTTGCTTCCCAATACCGCCAGGAAAGCCGCTGGGGTCTGTATCACAACTATGTGGATTACCCCGAAACCAATAACGATGATTGGTTCTGTCATGTGCAGCTGTATAAAACCGATGAGGGTGACATGGCATGTAAAAAGCGACCGATTGACCCGTATGTTGTGCAGCTCGATGACGCGGAAAAGAACGCCTACCAGCAACTGCGCGTTCAAGCAGCCGGTTAGCCACCTTTACACAAATAATATAGCAGGAGCAATCTTATGCCTACCGCCTCACAAATATCAATGGTCCCCGTTATTGTGGATGAAGAAAAATGCATCGCTGAGAAGGGCTGTCGAACATGCATTGATGTGTGCCCGCTTGATGTACTGTGGATTAATGAAGAGTCTGGAAAAGCGTTCATGAAATATGATGAATGCTGGTACTGCATGCCTTGTGAAGCTGACTGTCCTACAGATGCTGTCACGGTCAATATTCCCTACCTGCTTCGGTGATTAAATCATGACTACATATCTAGATCCTCACTTACAATCTATTGCATTGCGCCTAGAAGATGGCGACCCGGGTGTCAGAAGAGTCGCCGTATTAGAACTGGTGGATAGTCCTGAGGAAGAAGCGGTTGAATTATTGATAAAAGCCTTAAGCGATACGAATGAGCTTGTCCGCATGGAAGCGGCGAAAGTAATCGATGAGTTTGAACCCAGGGATATGATGGATGCGCTCGTCGATGCGCTCACGGCGGGTGATGAAAACGTTCGTAACGCGGCGGCCAATGCATTGGCCGATTTAAAGGATCCAAGTGCGGCACCTGCTTTGCTTAAAGCATTGGAAAAAGATGATGCGTTTGTGATCACCGCTATTCTTCGGTCACTGAAGCAACTTCGCATTGCTGATGCCCGATCAAAAGCGATCGGTTTTTTGTTGCATGCAAGCCCTGGTGTAAGACGTGAAGCCGTTGGCGTGCTTGGTTACCTTCAGGATGCTCAGAATTTACCACAACTTATATCGGTGGGTTTGAATGACGCACATGCTGAGGTGCGAAGGGCAGCAATCGGGTCGCTCGTTTTCGGTTCACCCGCACAGGTGGCAGACGCACTAATTTCAGCCTTGCATGATGAGCACTGGCAAGTTCGCGTGGAAGCCTCACGTGGGTTAGGACGTCTCAAGGTGTTGGATGCGACACAAGATTTGATCAAGGCCGTCAATGACGAACTTTGGCAAGTCAGTGAGGCGGCGGCGAACGCACTGGGTCAGTTGAAAGCGGTCGATGCGATACCTGTTTTAGGTGAGTGTTTTACCAACCCCATTAGTAACTTGCGAAAAGCGGCAGCAGCAGCAATGGGTGAGATTGCCCATGCAGACGGTTTAATACCGCTAGAGACAGCTGCCAATGACAATGATCCAGATGTTCGAAAAATAGCGCGATGGGCAATCGGAGAAATTGAAAAAGCGAGTGCGCTCGCGGGGAGTGAGTCACTATGACATTCGTCGTAACCGAACAATGTATTCAGTGCAAGTACACCGATTGTGTTGATGTATGCCCTGTAGATTGTTTCCATGAGGGCCCGAACTTTGTCGTCATTGATCCCGAGGTGTGTATCGATTGTGCGCTATGTGTTCCAGAATGCCCTGTCGATGCAATCGCTGAAGAGTCAGATTTACCTGACGATATGGTGCATTTTATAGAGTTAAACGCAGAGCTTGCTGAAACATGGCCAGTTATTGATCAGTCAAAAGCGCCAATGGCTGTGGTTGATCAGTTTGCCGATCAACCTAATAAACTGCCGTTATTGCAACGCTAATGGCTAATTTAGTCGTACCTTACTGCGCGAAATTAGTGACGCGGAACTACTTAGGGGTCTGATATGTATAACGCATTACCAGCGGTATCAGTAAGCTACGACCGAGCGACACATATAGTCACCTTTGTTTGGCAAGACGAAACGCGCGGTGAAGTGAGCGATACGGAATTGAGAAGTTTTTGCGCATGCGCTGACTGCCGCGTTAAAACCCTTGTTGGCCAAGTTGTGATCGGTCGCGACTGCACCATCGAATCTATAGAGGCGCTTGGCACGGCAGGGCTAACCGTGCGTTATTGTGATGGTCACGATAAGGGTATTTATCCGTGGGAATACTTACAAGCAATATGCGCCGGAGATGCCAAGGAATATTTGCGTGGCTAACACAGAAAAGAATTTATCTTGTATCAAAAATATTATCCTCGTCGCCTCGGGTAAAGGTGGCGTTGGCAAATCCACTACTTCTTTAAATTTAGCTCTGTCACTGCAGGTTTTAGGAAAGTCCGTTGGCATTTTAGATGCCGATATTTATGGGCCGAGTCAGCGAAAAATGCTAGGGATACCAAACGAGGTCAAACCCGAGGTATTAGAGAATAATGAAATCGTACCGATAGAGCACCATGGTTTGAAGGCGATGTCTGCTGCGTTTTTGTCTGATGAAAAAGCGCCGATGGTATGGCGTGGGCCAATGGCCGTTCGAGCGTTGCAGCAAATGCTTACGCTTACCAAATGGGGCCAGTTGGACTTTTTGATCATCGACATGCCGCCTGGCACTGGGGATATCCATATCTCACTCGCGCAACAGTTTAATATTAGCGCCGCGATTGTCGTGACGACACCGCAGATAATTTCTGAAATTGATGCCCGAAAAGCGATAGAGATGTTGATAAAAGTCAAGATTCCTATTATGGGTATTGTAGAGAATATGGCTTCATTCACCTGCCCCCATTGTCGAGAGGAAAGTAGAATTTTTGGTGACGGTGCAGCAAGCAGACTCGCGTCTGATTACCAAATCCCAACACTGGCATCGCTACCATTAATGCAAGAAATTCAAGAAAATGCTGACAATGGAGTGCCGTCAATCACACAAATTGAAGGCAGTGAGGCAAGTGACGCTTATCTCAGTTTGGCAGCAAAAGTGATTGCGCGCTCTTATAACAAGCCAGATGATACGTCCAAAAGTGTTAACATTTCGATTGTGTGATTGCATGATCTCGCACTCCTATTCTGATACGGCTTTGCCGTGAGGCGGTCGTCTAAGCCGTGGAGAAGCCAATATTGACCATGTCAGAAGTCGTCGTGGCAATTAGGCAAATCAAGGTCGACACCATAATCACTTTGGCTAAACGCTTTAATGTGTCATTGCTCAAGTAGTTCGAAGCCAAAAATCCAACCAGCAAGCCTAAAACAACAATTAGAGTGGCATTTTTTGCGGCGGTGATTGCGACATTATCGATACCGTTTATTATGAAAAGACCAATGCCAATCCCTAAATAAACAAATACTAAAAGCGGCATCATTGAGCTTCTAACAGTGTGTGCTTTTGATGTGACCGATTGCAAATAGGCTGCTGCGGCAGGCCCTGGAATAGCCAATGCACCGCCCATTATGCCTGCTGTAAAAGAAAATTTGTGGAGCGTTTTTTTACGCGGCTGATCTGCTGCTATTGGCGCAAAGCAAACCCACCCTAACGCAATGCATAATGCCATTTTTAAAAGCCATTGGGGCATGACAATAACCGTTAAAACGCCAATAAGCATTCCGACAACAAGACCCGGTATCATAGGTATTAAAAGTTGATACTTGATTTCTTTGTGTCCGAGGACCCAGAGGATTGCTGCAACAATTAAATTTAAAATTATAGCGGCTTGTATGCCCGCGATAGAGCCGAGCAGTGTTACCAACAATGGACTGGCGACTAGACCAAACCCCATGCCGCCTGCTGCTTGCAACGCGGCGGCCGAGAATAGGGCAATCGGTACCAATATTTCAACATACATAATTTTAGTAATAATTCTCATCTTCATTTACGAACTGATAGTATGCGAGAATTAAGGTATAAAAAATAATCGTATTTTGTACTAAAACTATAACTATATATTATAATTAAGTGATGAAAACCATTAAACCTCGACAAATTGAAGCCTTTCGTGCGGCAATGCTTCATGGCTCAGCCAGTGCCGCTGCCGAGAGCTTATTTATAACGCAGCCAGCCGTTAGTCGTTTGATTAGTGATCTGGAAAGCGCAATAGGGTTTCGACTTTTTGAACGCCAAGGACGTGGTCTGGTTGCCACCGAAGATGCACGACGATTATTTAAGACAGTAGAGCAGGTATACGAGGGCTTAGAAGTAGTGAAAGATGTGGCGACTTCGATCAGGGATGGCGAGTTAGGTCACCTTAGAGTAGGCGCCTTACCTGTGTATGCTGGCGGCTTGCTCGCCTCTGAAATAGGACGGTTTATTGCGTTGAATTCGGGCATTAAAATAGAACTCGATAGTGCAGATCGAGATGATTTGTTATCGGGTTTGATCTCACGAAAATTTGACCTCGTGGTTTCAACTATTCCTACCGGGCAAAGTGGCTTCAGAGAAACCAAAATCGGTACGCGAGATGCGGTCTGTATTTTGCCGAAAACACACCCTTTAGCGAACGAACCAAAAATACGTTTAAATGCAATTTCCGACGAAAACTTTATCGGTCTTTTAGGTACAAACCCGTTTAGTCAGGTTATAAAAAAGATGGTGAACGATTCGGGCGGTAGCCTGCGAGAAGTGGCGAGTGTGCGCACCCAAAGAGCGGCAGGATTGATGGTAGAGGCCGGTGCGGGTATTTCTATTGTTGATCCCGATGTTTGTCGCTATCTGGACGACACCCTGATTGCGGTGCGCCGGATTGAACCGCGTGTGAGTTGGCAGTTTGGTGTGATTCAACTCGATCGATATCAGGGCTCTGTGGCCGCAACGCGTTTAATGGCTCATTTGAGTGAATCGGTTTAACGCGCTCTAGTAGTTGCAATGTCTCGTTTACTTACGCGCATTGGCATACCATTCTTGGGCGTGAGCACTGGGCCTGCGAAGTACTCTGGCGGCTCCGAATCTTCATACGTCAGCGTAACGGTTTTGTATACATTTACCAGAATGATCATTGCTTCTAACATAGATAAATGCTCGCCGATGCAAATGCGTGGGCCGCCGCCAAAAGGACTATATACATGCTTAGGGAGATTAGCCGTAAATTCGTCTGTCCAGCGTGCTGGGTTGAATTGCTCGGGGTTATCAAAATATTTGCTGAGGCGTTGCATCAAATAAGTACTGATATAAATGGTGGTTCCTTTTGTGATTTTATAAGGGCCCAGTTGCGTGTCGCAAATGGCCTCGCGCCCGACTGCCCAGATCGCTGGCATTAAACGCATAGATTCTTTAATGACTTTTTTAGTAAAAACAAGCCGCTCTATATGTTCAGCGCTCAGTGGTCCGTCACTCAATACTTGCTGAATTTCCGTCACCATTTGTGTTTCGATATCTGGGTGTTGAGATAACAAATAGAAAGTTGCACTGAGAGTAATTGCTGTTGTGTCGTGTCCAGCTAAAAAAACCGTCATGACCTCATCACGCAATTGCTTTTCGCCCATGGTTGAGCCATCCTCATACTTTGCGTTCATGAGGTTAGAGAGCAGTGTTGGGTAGTCAGAATCACTTTCTTGTGCATCATGGATAAATGCCATGATCTCAGATTCAAGGGTCTCGATTAGGTGTTTATAGCGCCTGTTTGTGCGCAAAGGCAATCTGTGAATAATAGGATGAAGTCGTTTTAATCTGAGTGGTATCAGATGTTCTAACTCGGTAATTGTGTCCAGTAACAACTTACCCTTATCGCCTGTCGTTGTATTAAAAATGATTTTTGAAATGATGTTTGCTGTTAGCCCCATCATCTTTTCATGTACATCGATTTTCGAACCATCTGACCAAGTAGCTACTTCTGCATTGGATAGCGTAATCATCGAATCGATATAGGTCGCAACACTTTTGGGTCGAAAAGATGGCGAGGCGAGTTTACGTTGTTTTTTCCATGGTTGGCCTTCATTAGTTAGTAACCCATTGCCAAATACTTCTTTAACGTTATCCCAGAAAACTCTATTTTTCACATAATCTTGATGTTTTGATACAAATACTTCGCCGATTAATTCCGGGTCGAAAATGGCAATCGAATCAAAATTTGCCATCTTAAATCTGACAATATCGCCATAGTTTCGTTGTAACTTTTCAAAAAAAAGACGGGGATCTGTGTAGAGTTCAAGTAAGCTTCCAAGCACTGGGAGCCCTTTGTGTCGTGTTATATTTTTCATTTTTTAAGGTCTTTAATGAGTCTAGAACGCATTATCGTGTAGCAATGCATCCGAGTCTATATGTTCTGACAAGACATCTGCTGTAGCGATTGTAAAATTAGCATAGCCCTTTACAAGAGGATGCTCATGCTCTCTTAGCCGCCCAGACGAGCACGATAACAATTGAGCAGCTCATATAGGTGTAAAAATCGATGTGTTCACCTAAAAAAATAGCGGCAAAAAAAATGGTCATAAACGGCTGTAGAAGCTGAAGTTGACTGACCTTTTGAATGCCCCCCAAAGCTAAGGCTTTGTTCCATGCGAAAAAGCCAAGTAAGGAATTTACAAAGGCTAAAAAAAGTAGTGCGTTGATTTGCTTGGCGTCTAATGCGACGATTTGCGAGTGATCGTAAAGTAGTAGGCCCAAGCATAGAAGAATGGGTAAGTTGATCACTAGAGCCCAGCACATGACTTGCCAGCCCGGTAGTTCTTGAGAGAGCGAACCGCCGCACGCGTAGCCATATCCGGCAAAGAACGCGGCGGCTAATAATGCTAAATCGCCCCAATAAACGCCGTTAAGCCCATTTTGGTAAACAGAGAAGCCAGAGACAACGAATAGTCCGGTGACACAGATGCACCAAAATGTATTGGAGGGCCTGGTATTCGTAATTAATGAGCCAGCAATCGCCGTAATAATAGGCAGCGTTGCAAGGATAACGCTGCCGTGGCTCGCGGGTAAATACTGCATACCGAATGCGGTCAGTATCGGAAATCCGTAAATAATGCCAACTGACATTTTAAATAGTTGTTTGAGCTGCGCCTTGTTTGGCATTGTCACGCGTAAAACGAGTAATAACGGGACGGCAGCGAATGCCGCGAGCAAACAACGAAAAATACCAATTTGAAAGGCACTTAAACTATCAGTGAGTAGTTTGGTCGCAGGCAATGTCATGGCAAAGGCCGCCACAGCTAAAATCCCGAGACTATATGCTTCAGTTTCTTTCTGCATAGTGATTTTTTTGTCCAGTCTGGTCGATGAGTTGCTTTTTTATATGGACTATCTGGCTTCGTCGCATGCTCGGTTTCAACAATGATCACCAATTAACATTGTCCACCTAGCTCTCTAATTCAAGTGGTCGGTTTAAATGGCCAGCAAACCTCGAATATTACGCCGCTCAAATCTTCTCTATTGGCAGCCCTAAGGGCAATACCATGTTTATCGGCGATTAATTTCGCAATATGAAGACCTAAACCGAGATGAATTTCTGCCCCACTGGAACGCGTCGAACTCATGGGTGCAAACAGATGACTCGGGTTATCCATTGCGAGCAAGGGTCCATCATTCTCAATGGCGATGACGATATCAGTTTTTGACTGTTTTATTCTCACGGTAACGTCACCGTCCTGAGGGCAGAAGCTAAATGCGTTATCCATTAGTTTATCAAAAAGTTGCTCTAACCGACTGGCATCACCCAACATGAGCAGCGGCGTTTCGCTCTGGCCAATGAGGTGTATTTGAGATTCATAGTTAGTTAGGTAACGGTTCAAAAAGCGAGTTAGGTCCAGTTCGGTAAATACTTCTGATTGCATTGCGCTCTCGATGCTTGCCGCCTCAGTCAGATGCATTGTGATTTGACTGATTTGTTCGGTACCCGCTTCAATGCGTTTGACGTATCGGTTATCTTTTAGAGGCGTCTCGCTGTCGGTTAAAAGCTCTAAGGAGGTGCGTACTTTATTTAGTGGATTAGCGATTTCATGACGTAAGGTTTGAGGGATGCGTTCAACAAAATTGGTATACGCGCGTTGCCTTGCTAATAGACCGCTCATGGTTCTAGACAGTTCACCAAGCTCATCAGGTGCCGCTTTACTTGCCCTGATAGAAGTGGTTTTAATTCGACCATCTTTATCGATTGAATTCCGTGACTCTCGGTTCAAACGTGCAATACGACGCGCAAGGAAGATTGCGTAAAAAAGGAGAATGAGGATGACGAGCGTCATCACTAAGCCCAGCCGAATAGCAATTGTTTCTACTTTGCTTTCTTCTTTTTGAAGAATATGGTCAGCCGATTCGTCGATCACGACAACGCCTAGCACGCGGCCTTGGTCGATGATGGGATAGCAAGCAATGATTCGGCTGAGTTTACCAAGCGCATCGTGAATAAACTGCAGCGGTTGATCGGCCGCATTAAGCGGGTTTTGCACACAGGCATTGTTAAAATTACTTGGATTGATACCCGAATCGCGCTCTCGGCTTGCGTAGGCCCATTCGCGACCAAGGCGATCAAAAATCCACAAATGAGCATAGGTATTCTTTAATTGATCGATGACCCGCTGTAACTCTTTCGCATGAATACCAAGCGGGTTGAGTTCATTCTGTAAATGTTTAGGTAAGCTGGCAATTATAGTGGTCGGTCCGAATGCAGGATTCTCGTCAATATCGATCAATTCAATGTGCAATCGTGGCTTTAGATCTTGAAATTTGTCTTTGTTTATCCTTAGTTCCAGCGCATAGCCGTCGCGTGTTTTTTGCCAATAGCCTTTAATGTCGGTGAGGTGACTTGGTGTGACACGACCGTTGATTTGATCTTCCTGGTCGACTCCATATCTCCATTGCGAGGACGTGAAATAGCTTGCAAGGTCACCGGAGTCTTGTGCTGGAATAATTATGCGCTCTAGCTGACCGGCTCTATTTTGGTAGGTAAGCTTTATATGGTCGTTAAAGTCTAAACGGAGCTGGTTTTTGGGCCTTAGGTGGACAAAACTGTCGGTGACATCCAACGCCAGATACAGATAGTTTTCATTTTGGGCCAGCCCAATCCCAAAAGCGCTCTCTTTCGGGAGAAATGCATTGGCATGCCAAAGCACATGGCTCGCGTCTCTTGCTTCAATCTGTGCGCGTTGCGTCCCCCAGTCGTTAAATTTTGCATCCAGTCGAATCGGGTTTTTGATCGCAGGCGCGCTCAAGGCATATTTCTCAAGGGTACTGTTTTCATCGGCCTCAAGCAGGTCTGCGATATTTGCTTGGGTCGCCACGAGGCTCGTCGCGATTGCTTTCGCCTCGATCAGCTGAATACGGCCTTGTGTCTCGAGCGCAGCGTCTTGGAGTTCTTGCCAATAGCTCCATGCAAGCAAAGGTATGGCGACTAGACTCGTACAAAGAACCGTGATTTGAGCGCGTATGCCAAATCGAAACATTAAGGCATTTCCCAGCGGTAGCCATAACCGGGTTTATTTCGAATGGCATTGAAAGTGGGATCGATTAATAGAAACTTTTTACGCAGATTTTTAACATGGCTGTTAATGGTGCCATTGGTCACCATACGCTGCATCGTGCTTTCGCTCAGCGCCTCGTAATTAATGCCTTGCGCACCCGCATCCATAATGGCGACAAATAAACGAAATTCGGTTAGGGTCAACGGCACGGTTTGCGTCTGCCATGCGACATAAGACTTTTCTCGATCGAGACTGAGCTTACGATTTGTTGAGGCGACAAAGGAGGGCGATGCAGGTTTATTCTCTTTGCGCGCTTGGTGAGTGCGCAATACATTTTTGATACGCTCTGTCAGAAGCATCAGCGAGACGGGTTTGGTCTGATAATCCCAAGCGCCTAAACGAAGCCCATATATTTGATCAATTTCTTCGGTTCTGTCGGTCAGAAAAATAATCGGGACATCCATATTATCAGCAAGTAATTGTCGGCAGATATCAAACCCTCCCTCAGGATTGTCCTCAAGCACAACATCCAACAAGATTAAATCTGGCTGCACATTTGAAATACCCGCTAAGGCTTCAGATACATTACTAAAGCAATGCGTCTCAAAATGTTTACTGTTTAGGTAATCCGCATAGTTTTGCTGTTGATCGATATCGTCTTCGACAATCGCGATACACTGCTTCATGTTCTTACAACCTGTTCGTTTGATGATGCGACTTTAACGCAGTTTTTAATGCAAATGCAGATAAAATTAAGAACTCCATAGTTTCTCCAAACGTTTTGCAAACTGACTGCAAGTCTGGTGTCGAACGCGCGCTATGATCAAGTCGCTGCAGCGCGTCTCCATATCGCTAGATTATCTTCCTGTCGCTTCCAAGTAGTCTCCATTCTTTCCTCTCAGCATCGCGTTTTAATGTCTCACATCGTTTAGCGACAACCGGATAAATATCTATTTTGTTCGTTAAACGCGCGCAGCCTTGCACACGGGGATGCAACCAGTGCAAAGCACACATCGAAAATTATCAGGACATAGATATGAATAAAACAATTCTTGCAAGCATTACCACCCTCGCGCTAAGCCAAGCGGTTTTTGCTTCCGATGTAGGTGGAGTTGAGACGGATCACGAAGGAACCTATTGGGGCATGGGACTTGGCACCGTGTTTGGCGCACTTGTAGGCGGTCCCCCGGGTGCCATTGCGGGCGCTGCGATGGGGGGCAGTATAGGTTGGGGCCAGGATAAAGATAACGCCTTGGATAATTCGGACATGCAGCTGGATAAGAGCATGCTGGCTTTGTCGGAGGCAGAAAATGAAATTGCTCGGCTAGAACGGCAATCGCAAAAAATGCAGCGAATTAACGCCCTGCAGCTGGCCGAACTTTCAAAGCTAGCTGCCTTGACCAAGAGGGACCGCGAACAAAAAGAAATCCTCGACTCAATTGCGAAACACTACTCCCAAGAAGTGTATTACCGCCACAACGAATCCTCTATTCCTAACTATGCCAAAGCACGTATTGATAAACTCGCCGCGTTCATGCATGAAAATACCGACTTAAACATAGAGCTCAAAGGTCATACCGATCGCTTGGGACCGGAAAATGCCAATATGGCTCTTTCAAAGTCTAGGGTGGATGCAATCTCGGGTTATCTAATCGACAAAGGTATTGCGCCGCAGCGTATTCAAACTGAAGTATTAGGCGAAAGCCAAGCAAGCGTCTCCGAGGGTGACGCCCTGAATTATGTTCTGGATCGTCGTGTCGCTATTGAATTAAGTGTCCCGAGTTTAGACCCTCAGTCGGTCGCTGCGTCCATTGAGGGATTCTAATGAAATGCTTCGTTGCTTTGGATGAGGAGACTCTGCTGCGCCTTTGGTTGCAAAGCCCGGATTTAGTTGTGCCTTTTGTGCGTCCATTCTGCCCGAGTTCATCGCTGCATTATTCAACTAAAGCATTGCATGCCTTACCTGATAGCGCTCATTTAAAACCGCTTTTCAATTCGTCTGCGCGTTCCGCGTAATCCGCCTTGGCCACCCCGCGTGGCCCTTTTTTAAATAGAGAGCACTATTATGCAGATGATTGAGGTCAAACGAAGCACGTCATCACGCGTCAACTTAAAACTAATGACGCTGAAAGCGGTCGCATACGACTGTCTATGGCTCTTTTGTTTCGTAGCTTTTTGGCTTATAGGTGATCACGCCCTCGCCGTTGAGCGAACCTTGCAGTTTGGTGCGCCGGAACAACCAAATTTGAGCCTCAGGAGTATTGAAAGTGGGCACCAAATCGAGAGCCCGCTTGCAGTAAATACTGATGTATATATTGACATTGTTGGGCCGATTGTAAGAACCAGAGTCGTTCAACAGTTTATGAACCCCTCACAGTATTGGGCAGAGGGTCTGTATCGTTATCCGTTGCCAGAGAATGCAGCGGTTGACCAGCTGTCAATGTATATCGGTGAGCGCATTATTGAAGGCCAAGTGCATGAAAAACACAAGGCTAAAAATATCTATACCCAAGCCAAAAGGGATGGAAAGCGCACGGTTATGCTCGAAGCGCCTAAAGACAATTTATTCACGACACAGGTCGCGAATATCCCGCCGGGTGAGTCAATTAAGATTGAGTTTGTTTATCAAGAAGTTCTCGCATTAAGAGACCATGGTTATGCATTACGGTTTCCTATTGTTGCTACGCCGCGTTATTACCCAAGGCGCTCTGATGCGGGCATGCAGCAAACGCATCCAGATGCAAAATTAAGTTATCGCGATGCCAATACGCCTAACGGTAACCCCGTTAATTTTCATATTACCCTCGATACCGGGATGGCGATACAAACGATGCATAGCGCATCACATAAGTTGAAGCGTGAGCAAGTAGGGCCAACACGTTACAAAATTGAGGCTGGTTCGGGGCAGGAATCGAATCGTGATTTCGTTTTGTCTTGGACATATAAAGCCCAAGAAAACGCGCAAATGCGATTGTTTACTGAATATAGCAACGACAAGTACTACAACATGTTGATGTTGCTGCCGCCTGCACCCGATACCCAAATGAATTATCGTGCCCGAGAGCTCACGCTAGTCTTAGACGTATCAGGCAGTATGTCGGGCGAATCGATACGACAAGCGAAAGCGGCGGTCAATGAAGCCCTAGACCAGCTGCAAATTGAAGATCAATTTAATTTGATATTTTTTAACGACCGGTCTTGGTCAGTATTTCCTCAAGCAAAACCAGCGAATGCCAACAATGTGGCGCGAGCAAAACGTGCATTACGCAATCAATCGGCCTCTGGTGGTACGCGGATGAGCGAAGCGTTTCAGCTTGCTCTACCCCTTTCGCAGACGCAGGAATGGCTGCGGCAAGTGGTTTTTATAACGGATGGTGCAGTGGGAAATACCGATCAATTGTTAGCGCAAATTAAACGCGCATTAGGTACTTCTCGTTTATTCATTGTCGGTATTGGGGCAGCACCCAATAGCTATTTTATGCGTCGCGCGTCAGAAGTAGGTCGTGGCACCTATGCATATATTGGCCAGCTTACGCAGGTTGAGCAAAAGATGGTGTCGTTGTTTGAGAAAATTAATAAGCCGGCGCTCACCGAGATTGAATTATTGTTAGATGTTTCAGTTGACGCCCTATTACCAACAAAAATACCTGATATTTATCTGAACGAAATGGCTTTGCTTCTATTTCAGTCTCAGTCTGCACCCACTGAATTATTGATCAAGGGGTTGCAGGGTGACGCACCAGTATATTTCCAGCAAGCCCTCGAAACAGAGGCTGATGTCTCTGGTATTTCAGTTGAATGGGCAAGACGTAAGATCAAAGATCTTCAGGCGCAAATTCTAGAGACGAGTACGGATAGAAAGGCGGCACTTATTGATGAGCTAAGCGAGATCGCACTAAAACACAATCAAATTAGTCGTTATACAAGCTTAGTGGCGGTCGATGTGACCCCAATTCGAGCCGGCGCAACGTTGGCGTTTGAACAGATAAGATCGAATTTGCCAAAGGGTTGGCAGTTAAAACAGCAAGGCACTCAGACACTGGCGCTTGCGCAAACGTCAAATGGGTTAGCATGGATGACACATGTTGGTCTTTTATGGCTGTTAGTGGCGCTCGCATTAGGTGTTTTTTCATGCAACGCACGCAGACATTCGAGGAGTCGAAACGGTGCTTAAGCAGCGATGGGCTCAAAAGAAAATGACGCTCTTAATGTTTCTATGCATCGTTGTTGGTCTGTCGTGTCTTGCGCAGGTTTTTTTTATCGAAGCCAAAGCATTTATAGGCCAAGTATTAATTGAAAATGCTTGGCAAAAAAGTTTAGAAAAAAAAGAGCTTCATAAGGCTTGGCCTTGGGCTGATACCTATCCTGTTGCCAGATTAGGCATCCAAAGCCAGGATCAAACCTTATATGTATTGGCAGGAGATAGTGGTGAGGCGCTAGCGTTTGCGCCGTCTATGACCACACATACTAGTTTCCGGGGACAACCCATATATTTGGTGCAAGCGCATAATGATACGCACTTTACGTTTCTTGAATCGCTTGAAGACGGCGATCAACTAGTGCTTGAGCTATTATCAAAAACGGATGTGTTCACGGTTGCGGAAAAAAGGCTATTGAAAAAACCTCAGCTTATGATTTCCGACGAGCTTGATACTGCCATGTTATTGTTGACGAGCTGTCATTTAGCTCAGAACGGCGAGGTAGGGCATCAGAAACGTTTTGTGGTGGCTGCTTATCCATCGGGTGCTTCACTCCGATCCAAAATGCCCATCAGCGATAGCACCATTAAAGAAAAAGAGTGAACTTCTCCTTATAAAGTAAATTCAAAAAAATAGCGGATGATAAGACGACTCGAGCCCTTGGTACCTGTTTAGCGATTGTAAACGCGGCGTAGTTCATTGTATTTAAGGCCTTAGTTTTTATAGATTTAGTCTACTTTTTTTCGCATGTCAGTCAGTATCCTCATGAATTGCTTGCCTATAAGGATTCGACGCCTGCTTTTAAGTG
>CAJWAD010000041.1 GCA_913020245.1 uncultured Oleiphilus sp. | reverse complement strand
CCTGCGCAGACTATAACCTGGTCTGATGAACGACGTTTTGAAATAGGGTTTAACTTACCTTGACTGTCGGTTTTAAATAGCGGCGTTTCTGCACCGATGTAAGGACTATCAGTTAAAACGGGATATTTTATTGGGTCTCGGCTGTGTTCGTCTAAATTACCGTGGCAGGAAGAGCAAGAGACATTGATACTCGAATACTCCGACGAATAGGTTCGGGTATTCAAATCAAAATTTTTTCTGAAGTCACTTGAATGACAATCCGCACACATTTGATTCCAATTCTGCCCCATTTGAGACCAATGAAAGCTATCATTCGGTTCCTGCTCAGGATGGACGACATACCATCGTTGACCGCCTGTATTTTTGGGTCGGCTGTCCCAAGCGAAAGGAAAAAATTGCAGCTTTCCTTTACCTACATCAAAGATGTACTGCTGTAGTGGTTCGAAGCCAAAGGTATAGAGCACTTGATACGTTTTCATAACCCCCGATAGGTTTGGCATCTCGATATAATATTTTTCAGCTTCTAGCCTAAACTTTACCTGTTTACCTTCGTAAGAAAGCTGCGCATCGTCAAAGTTGCCGAGCACATTTTTCGCATCGGCCCTACCCATTGCTTTGGCATGGTGCGAGGTGCGCCAAGCATTTACTTCTTTTTCATGGCACGTAATGCAGGTCTGGCTTTCTGTGACTGGCTGAACAGATGTTTTGGCAAAAGCGACTGAGCTCATCAAGCAAAAGAATAGCGTGATGGTGGCCACCTCATTCAAGGGATGTGTTAAGCGACCAAAATAGACTGTCATTAATGTTATTTGTTTTGTGTAGTTTATTTGCTTAAGCGCTCTCTTAGATCAGTTTAACGTGAGAGCTTTTGAGAATAAATGAGTTTCTTGGCAATTGATGTGTGTCTTCTGGGGTTATTTTGATTGAGCACTTTATGCTTTACGGGAGTATTAGCTCAGACCCGATCCACCGAACTTATTTGTCGTTAATTTTACGTGAAATAATTATTAAAATTAATCTTTTAACTGCCTATACGAAGTTATTTCTTTCGCTTACACTTGTACCTCATCGTTCGACATTCGATCGCTAAAATAATAATCAAAACATCGTCGAAACGCATGCTCGCGTGGAATTAAAGCAAGGTAAGAAAATAGTTAGTAAAAATAAAGAGTATTGAGCTCATCGTTTCAGGAGGCAATTATGACGTTCAAAAATTTAGGTTTTCTTTTTTTATCAGGAATTGTATTTTCTCAGCTAATGGCATGCCAAGACGCTGCAAATAGCGAGCAGGCTGCAGCTAGTTCAACTGCGCAAACAGTTGAATCAGATGGGGCCGAGAATAGTGGCGTAACCCCCGATGCGGCAGACAAAGCTGTTCTAGAGACAAGCGCGGCTATATCGTCACAACAAATCGAAAATTCACCCCCCGTTCAACAGGCCGAAACATCATCGGGTAAACCCAATATTCTTGTCATTTGGGGCGATGATATTGGTTGGTCTAACGTCAGCGCTTATAACCATTCGGTAATGGGTTATGGAACGCCAAATATTGACCGAATTGCGAATGAGGGTGTCATGTTTAGTGATCATTATGCGCAGCCCTCTTGTACGGCGGGTAGAGCGGCATTTATAACCGGCCAATACCCAATTCGGTCTGGAATGACGACCGTCGGACAACCAGGCGATGCACTTGGGTTACAGAAAGAGTCACCGTCGCTTGCTGAAGTTTTAAAAGAAGAAGGATATCGCACCGGGCATTTTGGCAAAAATCACCTCGGTGACAGAAATGAACACCTGCCAACTATGCACGGGTTCGAAGAGTTTTATGGCAACTTGTATCACTTAAATACACAGGAGGAAGCTGAGCAGAGAGACTACAAGAATTTTGGCAAAGCTTTTGCCGGAAGTCTTGAAGAATACGAAAAGAAATTCGGCACCCGAGGTGTCGTTCATGCGCTTGCAACCGACTCTCATGATGCGACAGAAGATCCTCGCTTTGGTGTGGTCGGAAATCAGACTATCGAAGATACGGGGCCATTGACCCGTGAGCGAATGAAAAATTTTGATGCAGGGGAGGTTATTCCGCGCACCTTTGAATTCATAAAAGATGCGAAGGAAGCAGAGGAGCCCTTCTTCGTTTGGATGAACACCAGCCGAATGCATTTATACACCCGTATCGATACGGAATGGTTGAATAAAGTTGAGAAGTACACTTCAGAGGCCGATTACCACGGTGCTGGAATGATGCAGCATGACCATGATATCGGCCTGGTACTAGACTGGCTAGACGAGCAAGGGCTCGCAGAGAATACTATCGTTGTCTACTCTACGGATAATGGTCCTGAGCATTCGTCGTGGCCTCATGGTGCCACCACACCTTTTAGAGGTGAAAAAATGACCACTTACGAGGGTGGCGTGCGCGTGCCAACAATGGTTCGTTGGCCTAGCAAAATTAAGGCGGGAACCAAGCTTAATGGCATTCAAGCGCATCAGGATCTCTTTACAACCTTGGCAGCTGCCGGTGGCGTGCCGGACGTAAGAGAAAAAATGATTGAACAGAAGAAACAATATATTGATGGTGTGAACAACCTTGATTACTGGACAGGTTTGTCGGATCAATCTGAGCGCAATCATCTGTTTCATTATTACGAAAGTAAACTGACGGCAGTGAGAATGGGGCCTTGGAAGTTTCATTTCTCCACGAAAGAGGATTACTATGCTAATGTAATTCCGCGCACCGTGCCGTTAGTGTTTAACATTCGGATGGATCCTTATGAGTCTTACGATAATGCCGATTCCTATGGTCACTTGTTGCAAAAGGTGTCCTGGCTGATTCAACCGATGGGACAATTAATGGCAGAGCACCTTCAAACGCTTGCTGAATACCCGCCTGTTCAAGGGGGTAAAACCTTTGATATGTCCAATGTGGTGGCAGAGTTTATAAATAAAGCGAAGCAATAGTTGTTTTAGTGAGTTGAAAGCCCCGTTAGTTTAATAATTAGCGGGGCTTTTTTGATGAATCTTCCTTCTATGTGCTACTTGAAGCGCAGCACCGGCAAGCTGGCGTTGATAGCGTCAGTCTAAAAATCGTGTTCATACCCAGACGATCTTTCCTTTTTTACTCGTCCACAACTCGTAGTTTTCTTTAAATGCGTCGTTTACAACATGACGTTTTATTTTTAATGTTGGGGTAAAGTAACCAGAGTCTTCAGCCCACGGTTTCCGAAAGACAACAAAGTGCGACAGCTTCGTGTACGCTTCAAGTTGTGCATTCGTTGCGTCTAAGGTTTCGTGTAAACTTGCGGTAAGTTCCTCATCGCTCATGTCAGCCGTATTTTCTGATAAACAGACTAAAGCAAAGGGCTGAACCATACCAAAGCCGGTAACCATAACTTGTTCTATTAAAAAATTGCCACCGAGTTGTTGTTCAATCGGCACCGGCACAATGAACTTACCTTTTGCGGTTTTGAACGTATCTTTAAGTCTTCCGGTGATAATGAGATGACCGCTATTATCGATACGCCCCCTATCGCCGGTTCGATACCAGCCATCATCGGTAAGCACGTCTGCCGTTTTTTCTGGATCGTTGTAGTAGCCTTTCATCACCCAGGGGGCTTTGATCATTACCTCGTCGCTTGTTGAATCAATTTTTATTTCTACGCCGGGAAGGGCTCGCCCAACAGTGCCAGGGGTAATGTCATCAAGGGCGTTAAACGTGACTCCGCCGCAGAGTTCGGTCGCGCCGTAAACCTCTTGAATATTGATATCAAGCTTGGCGTACCACTCTAGCAACGATGCTGATAAGGGTGCTGCACCGCTTATCGCTGATCTTACTTCATTTAAGCCAATCGCCGTTTTGAGTTTTTTCTTGAGAAGATTATTTATAAGCGGGAGCTTGAGTAAGGTATTCAGCTTTTTATCGGAGAGTTTTCCTAGAATACCCTGTTGAATTTTGGTCCAGATTCTAGGTACTGCAAAGAACTGTGTTGGTTGTACCGATTGCAAATTATTCGCGAACTCGTCTAAGGATTCGCTGAATGAAACAACCGAGCCGGCCACAATTGGCCCAACCTCGGATACCACGCGCTCGGCGATATGATTCAATGGTAAATAAGAAAGTACGCGTTCGCCAACGCCTTGATAAATGCCATAAACTGGCGTGTTACGTTCAAAATTCATCACTTCATTCGCACAGTTATAATCCACCATAACGCCCTTTGGCGTGCCTGTTGTGCCGGAGGTATAAATAAGCGTGAACAAATCGTCTGGGGCCGGTACATATACATCTTTGTCTGGCTCGAAGTCGCGCATGATATTAGACCAATGTAATTGGCAGTCATTTTCGACGATACTATTACCTGGATAATGACCGAAATCGATACAGAGCAGCGCGGCCGGCACGGCTTGTTTTTGTTCTTCCCAGCTTTCAAGTTTTCCGACAAAAAGTGCTTTGATTTCACTTAACTGTATAACTTCACTTAGATCGCTTTCGGGTAAAGTAGGATAAAAGGGAACTGAGACGAACCCTCCCATTAAAATGGCCAGATCAGCCACAATCCACTGGTAACAATTTTTTGATAATAAGCCAATATGGTCGCCCTTTTTTAGGCCTTTGGAGCGCAGCGCTGCCAAGAGCTTACGGGCCATATCCCCCACATCTGCCCAGGAATATTCTGTCCAAATACCATTTGCAGCTTGGCGTAAATAGATGTCATTTGGATGCAGTTTTTCTCGTTCGCAAAAAATTTCAATGAAACTTTGCGCGTCTCTGATTGCTTGGTTTTCTTTGATCGTTACCGAGGGGGTTAACATAATCTGAACTGTCCTTATCCATATAGCGCTATTCGATAAAAAGGTCTTTCATCAATGGCTTCTGATTTTCTTTGTTATGCTTGTACTGGTCGAAATCTGTCTCACCTGCATTACGCAAAACTGTCTCGTCGATCAAGCATTCGCCGGTCATTGAGCAGTTTTCTGTACAGATTATTTCATACGCTGCATCGGCCATAATCTGGGGAATACGCGCCTTATCAAGGGTAGATTGACCACCCCCTTCAAACTCGACCGCGGCGGTGGCGATGACGGTTTGTGGCCATAGAGAATTTACGGCAATCCCATAACGTTTATATTCTGCGGCCATACCGGTCGTGAGCATCGACATGCCATATTTGGTAACGGTATATGGGCCATAATGTTGAAACCATTTTGGATCCATATTAACGGGTGGAGATAGGCTGAGAATATGGCCATTGTCTGATTTCTTGAGCCAAGGCAGAGCCGCTTGCGTAAGGCTGAGCACAGCACGTGTATTGATTTGAAACATAAGATCGAAACGCTTTAATGGCAGCATTTCAGAATTTATTAGTTTGATGGCACCCGCATTATTAATGATTGCATCAATGCCACCAAAGTGCTCGGCGGCCTGCTTTACAGCGACTTTTACAGCGTCATCGTCTCGCACATCTAGTTGTATGGCGAGGGCTTTTCCACCTGCTGCGTCAACTTCTGCTGCGACACTTTTAATGGTGCCAGGCAACTTCGGGTGGGGCGTTACCGATTTTGCCGCGACGACAATGTTTGCACCGGCGGCCGCAAACCTTAATGCCATTTCGCGGCCAATCCCACGACTTGCGCCCGTGATAAAAACAGTTTTATTTTCTAAATTACTCATATATGTCGTTGCTCTTAGCAGATCGTTTTGGTTAGCACCGTTTAATTTTGCCTAGTACTTATTCATCAATATCAGTTTCAATTTCCACTAGCAATTGCCGCAATTTAACTTGGCTTCCTGCTTCAGTGTTCACTGCCTTTATCGTGCCATTGACATCGGCTTTGAGTGGGTGCTCCATTTTCATCGCTTCAAGTATCACTAAGGTTTCGCCTTTCGCGACTTTTTCGCCGACGCGGGCTAAAACGTCGACAATGGCACCGTCCATGCTTGCTTTGACCAGTCCGCTGCCTTGCGCTTCTTCTGCAACACTCCGTTGGTGCGTCGCATCTTCAAATTGAAAGTCTTCACTGCCAATACGGAGGAAGACCTTACCTTGTTTATTTAATTTTTTTGCCGTTTGACGAATGCCGTTACAAATGAATGTGAGACTTGAAGCGGTTTCGTCAAGTAAATCGATTTGCAGGGTATCGTTGTCATCATGAATGACATAGGCCTTATTTTGTTCGCTTAACCTCAATGCCCAGCGTGTCTCGTTCAGGCCTAGCTCGTAGGGCCATAATCCTGACGCGCTATTCGTCCAGCCGCTTAGCTCATTTGCGCAATCTTGATGGGCTTGTTGTGCACGATGCAGCACGATACAAGCGAGTCCCATAGACAATAAAGAAGGAGCTTGTGCGAGCAGGCTTTTATTGTTGCCAAAATCTTTCTCGATGAACGCGGTGGTCGCATCCCCGTCTATGAATACTTGGTTTTGCAACACTTCACAAAGAAAATGTGCGTTAACCGTGACGCCAAAAAGTGTCGAATTTTTAACAAGCTGAACAAGTCTACGCCTTGCTTCTTCTCGGTTACGACCATAGGCAATCAGTTTTGCGAGCATAGGATCGTAAAAGGGCGAGACCGACTGGCCCGTTTTTATACCGGAGTCGATTCTGAGGCCTGGGCCTGACACCTCTTCCCATAATTCGATTAGGCCTGTTTGCGGTAGAAACTGATTTCGCGCATCCTCAGCATAAAGCCGAACTTCCATAGCATGACCAGTTAACTTTATTTCGTCTTGCGTTAACGGTAAAGCGGCACCTGCAGCGACATCAATTTGCCAAGCAACTAGGTCGGTACCTGTAACGAGTTCAGTAACAGGATGCTCTACTTGCAAACGTGTATTCATCTCTAGAAAGTAAAAGTTCTTATCTGCATCGACCAAAAATTCTACGGTCCCAGCCCCCACGTAGTTGCAAGCTTTTGCTGCTTGCACTGCAGCCTCACCCATGCGCTGGCGTAGCTCGGAATCAACAAACGGTGAGGGCGCTTCTTCCACTACTTTTTGATGCCGGCGTTGTATAGAGCAGTCTCGTTCACCCAAATAAACTGCATTACCGTGTTGATCAGCGAAGACTTGGATCTCAATATGACGCGGCTCAATGACCGCGCGTTCGAGAATGAGCTCACCGCTTCCGAACGCATTTTCAGCTTCCGAGCGCGCAGTTTTAATCTGTGCTTCAAGTTCTGATGCCTCAAAGACTAAACGCATGCCTCGACCGCCGCCGCCCGCGGATGCTTTGACCATCAAAGGAAATCCGATTTCTTTAGATTGAACGACCAGGTTTTCGATGCTTTGGTCTTCGCCCTCATAACCAGGAATACAAGGCACACCCGCTTTAAGCATCGCTATTTTCGACAAGCGTTTACTACCCATTAATTCAATAGCGCTTGAGGGTGGACCAATGAAAACAATATCTTCATTTTGGCAAGCCGCAGCAAACGCACAGTTTTCGGAGAGAAACCCATAGCCTGGGTGCACGGCGCCAGCCCCTGTCCGTTTTGCTGCGTCAATTATTTTATCGATGACAAGGTACGATTCGCCTACCGCGGCGGCACCGATGCAAACACCTTCGTCGGCGGCGCTCACATGCGGGGCATCTGCATCGGCTTCGCTAAAGACAGCGACGGTCTGATAACCAAGCGCTTTTGCAGTGCGAATGACACGAACCGCAATTTCACCGCGATTAGCGATTAATATTTTATTAAACATAGTGCTGCTCTTATTTTGCCCATGTGGGTAAGCGTTTTTGTACAAATGCCATGGTGCCTTCCTGACCCTCTTGGCTATTTACAGCTTTGGAGAAAGCCGCGGCTGCGTTATCCAATAGCGCTTCATGTTCTTGATGTCCGACCTGCAGGATCAAAGCTTTGGTGATACGGTTTGCTTTGGGTGCGCATCGTTTTATTTGGGCTAGCGTCTCAGCAAGTGCATTGTCTAGGTTTTCTGGGTCCTTGTGCGATTCATGGACGATCCCCAATTCTTTGGCTTTATCTCCGTTGAATCTCACCCCGAGTAAAGCTAAACGACGTGCTTGCGTTAACCCAATTCGGGACACAACAAAGGGCGCGATCTGCGCCGGAGGAATACCTAAACCTGTTTCGGGTAAGCCGAACTTGGCATCGCTTGCGGTTAACGCGATGTCAGAGATACAGACCAAACCAAAGCCGCCGCCAAGCACTGCGCCTTCTGCTACCACGATGAGCACTTGAGGCAGCTGGTTTGCATAGGTGATCATACGACCAAATTCACGGTTGAGCTCGTAAAAGGGGTCGTGCGCCTCGTCATTCAGATTGGCTGCCCGTGCATTAGCCATATCTTTAATATCGCCGCCTGCACAAAAATGACCTTCGGAGCCACGCAAAACAACCGCGCGTATGGCGACATCATCACTAATTGTGCTGAAAACATGCATTAACTCCTTAACCATCTTAAGGCTCATTGCGTTACGTGCTTTCGGGCGATTTAGCGTGATGTACAATGCGTGATCTTGCATCTTTAGTATTAACGTATCTAATTCTGGGAGCGTTGTCATACGGCGCCTTTACTTCTTTTTACCGGGTAATATGCCCATGAGCTTACATATGATGCCGAGCATGATTTCGTCGGCGCCGCCTCCGATAGATACTAAACGAACATCACGATACATCCGTGACACAACGTTGTCCCACATAAAGCCGTTTCCGCCCCAATATTGCAGGCAAGAGTCGGCGACTTCACGGCCTAAGCGACCCGCCTTGAGTTTAGCCATTGAGGCAAGCTTCGTTACGTCTTGCTTATTCACATACTGTTCTACGCCTTGATAAACCATACAGCGAAGTGCCTCAATTTCTGTTTGTAATTCGGCAAATCGGAAGTGAATTACTTGGTTGTTAATTAAGGGCTGTCCAAAGGTTTCTCGCTCACGGCAATAGTCGATCGTCGCATCAACGCAGGTTTCGAGGCCCTTTAGAATATTGGCGGCACCGAAAAGGCGCTCCTCTTGGAATTGCATCATTTGCATCATGAATCCTGACCCTTCTGCGCCGATGCGAAAACGTTGCGGAACGCGCACATTATCAAAGAATACTTGGGCTGTTTCAGAAGAACGCATACCCAGTTTATTTAATTTCGGCGCAACCTCGATGCCTGGCGTATTCATAGGCACTACAATCAGTGACTTATTAACATGGACCTTGTCATCAGAGGTATTTGCTAATAAGCATATAAAATCAGCACTCGGTGAATTTGTGATCCACATTTTTGTACCGTTTATAATGTAGTCGTCGCCATCTTTTTTGGCATGAGTTTTTAGGCCTGCAACATCAGAACCTGCGCTAGGTTCTGAAACGCCAATACAGCCAATCATTTCGCCGGTAATTGAAGGCGTGAGAAATTCTTTCTTTAATTCTTCTGAGCCGAATCGGGCAAGCGCAGGGGTGCACATATCTGTTTGCACGCCAATGGCCAGCGGGACGCCTGCGCTGCGGCATGCACCAAATTCTTCTGCAGCAACGATGTTATAACTATAATCTAGACCCATGCCGCCGTACTCGGTGGGCTTGCTAATGCCAAGGAGTCCAAGGTCTCCTAGTTGCTTAAAAATCTCCTTCATAGGAAACGTGCCTGCCGCCTCCCACTCTTCTACATGGGGATTTAGCTCGTTTTCGATATAACTTTTTACGGTACGACGAATTTCTTTATGTTCTTGAGTGAAAATCATAACGTATTCCTTATCTTGTCTCTTACAGGCGTGCAACGCCGAAGGTGTTAGGCCGACAATCGCGACGACTAGCTTCATCGCAAATATCGAGTAAATAAGCGAGCACCTTTCGCGTATCGCGCGGATCGATTAAGCCGTCATCCCATAGTCGAGCGGTGCCGTAGAGTGCAGTTGAACCTTTATCTAACTTTTCGGCCGTTGCTTTCTCGATCATGTCGAGCATAGCCGGATCGGCCTCTTTACCCATTCTTGCGTGTTTCTCTTCAGTAACGATACGCAGAACTTTTCCGGCTTGGGCGCCACCCATGACCGCCGTACGGCTATTAGGCCAAGCGAAAATAAATCGAGGGTCTAAGCCACGACCACACATGGCGTAGTTACCGGCACCGTATGAGCCGCCGATGACGATGGTCAGCTTGGGCACGGTCGCGTTTGCTACGGCCTGTAGCATTTTAGAACCATGCTTAATAATGCCATTTTGTTCAGCATGGGTGCCTACCATAAAGCCAGTGGTGTTGTGAAAAAATAAGATCGCGATATTGGATTGTTCGCATAATTGAATAAATTGCGCGGCTTTCGCTGCACCGGCAGGCGTGATCGGACCGTTGTTGCCGATCAAGCCGCATGCATGCCCCTGAATTTTTAGGAATCCACACACTGTTTGTGTATCGAATTCATTTTTGAAATCGACAAAGTCAGAGCTGTCCGCGATACGCGCCACAATCTCTCTTACGTCATAGGGCTTCTTGTTATCCATTGGGACTAAGCCGATTAACTCATCAGTTGAATAGACGGGCTCGTCCCATTTTTTTTCTATTACCGAGCGCACTTGGTTATTCCAAGGCAGATTCTTCATCATGTCGCGAATCATGCGTATGCCATCCGCATCATCTTCGGCAAGAAACTCTGCAGTTCCAGCACTTTGCGCGTGCATCTCAGCGCCACCAAGTTCTTCGTCGGTCGCAATTTCACCCGTTGCTGCCTTTAACAATGGCGGGCCGGCTAAAAACATTTTTGACTTATTTTTTATGACGACTGTGTAGTCTGATAGGCCAGGCTGGTATGCCCCACCGGCGGTTGCATTGCCATGTACGACGGTGAGCTGGGGAATACCTTGCGCAGATAGGCGTGCTTGATTAGCAAAACCTCGAGCACCATGCACAAATACTTCTGTTGCATAATTAAGGTTTGCGCCACCACTTTCAGCGAGGGTGACAACAGGGAGCTTGTTTAATTTGGCGATCTCTTGCAGCCGTAGTGTTTTTTCTAAGCCTGCAGGCGAAATCGTACCACCTTTAATTGCGCTATTGCTGGCAATAATGAGGCTTCGGATACCTTGAACATAGCCAATGCCCGAAATAATACCGCCACCAGCCATCGAGCCGTCTTTGTCATCATGCATTTTATAACCAGCCAAACTGCATAATTCTAAGAAAGGTGTTCCGCGGTCCAATAGGCGATTAATGCGCTCTCTCGGAAGAAGTTTGCCTCGTTTCGAGAATTTTTCACTGGCTTCGAGTTCTTTGTTGGCGACCTTCTGTTCAATTTCACGAAAGCTTGCAATAAAACCCTGCATGCTTTCTTCATTGGCTTTGAACTCAGCAGAAGTTACATCAATGTTGGAATGAAGTTGTGTCATATTATTGTCCTGTTGCGCAAACCTTCATTCAGGTTATTGATCGTCTCTAAATATATTTGGCGTATACGAGCGGTGGAAACCGTCGTATGACTCCGAATTGTCAGCTGTTTCTAACTGTACAACGCGTCCACCTTGCGAGGCGGCACCATCGATACGCAAGCAATCGCCACTTATAAAATTTGCGCCCTCGCTAAGTAAAAAGCAGATTGCTGAACTGACTTCCGCTTCGGTGCCCATGCGTTTGAGTGGTACGGCATCTTTTAGCTGGCGTATCCAAGGTTTCATCTCAGGCGGGTAACTGTCCATGCCACTTGAGGCAATCCAACCAGGGGCGACGGCGTTTACGCGCACGCCCGCGTGAGCCCACTCTACCGCTGCAGTCTGCGTAAAATTTACCATACCAGCCCGCGCGGCACCGGAATGCCCCATTCTTGGCATTCCGCCCCACATATCGGCCACAATATTGACGATGGCCCCGCCGTGTTTGTCCATGCTTTGAAGAAACACCTCCTTTGCCATAAGAAAGCCGCCCGTAAGATTAGTGCGCACGACAGTCTCCCAACCTTTTTGTGTAATGTCAGTGAGTGGTGCAGGAAATTGCCCGCCAGCATTGTTTACGAGTCCGTGAATAATTGGGTGTTTTTCGACGATGCTTCTAACCGTTTGTTGAACCGCTTCTTCATCGCGAATATCGCAAACGAAGGCCTCTGCAGAGCCACCATCTTCGATAATTTCGGCAACAACCTTTTCTAGTTTTTCTTGTTTGCGACCGATGATGATCGTGTGTGCTTTTAGACTGGCCATTTCATGTGCAGTGCAGCGCCCGATGCCACTGCCACCACCCGTTATAAGCACAATTTTATCGGCAAATGCATTGTCGCGTAGAACTGATTGATACTTTGGCATGCTGATTTTTTCGTCCTTAAACGTTAAGTGAGTTGGCTATTTGTTGTGGGACCGGAATCGGGAATTCGAGTAGCTGCTGCGCAAAAGCCTTACCCTGTGGGTCGATTCGTAAGCTAGCAACACCTCCGCCGCCCAAACTATTCTCAAGTAAAAAATTAACCGCATGAAACCCGTCTAATTCCCAGCCGCTTACCTTGCCAGTCGCTGGATCCAGTGTGTGGGCCATAAAGTCAGCAATTGCCTCTTCGGTTAAGGCGGCCTTTATAAAAGGCAGATACTCCGGCTTTCGAGCAATTGCGCCAATGTTGGCGTGATTACCTTTATCGCCACTGCGCGCGTAAGCCAACGATATAAGCGGAACCGTTGTATCGGTCTGAAGTTGTGCCCGTTTTATTTTTGGTGACGGTTGCGGTTTATAGTGATTATTTGTGTCGACACTTAAGTGCTCCGTATTGCCATCCATTATCACCGAAAGCGCTAACTTACTTTTTTGTACCAGACATGAGAAGAGGCGGATTTTGGGCCAGACGGTGGGCCTTCCGCCCACAATTCCAGTTAAGCCTGGTGCCATAGCCGTTGCCGCTTGCGCAATTTCTCGGGAAAATAAGACCAGTGACTTTTTATCTGCGCTGGCGACCGAAATTTTGACCACTACCTCACGGTAGTTGGATTGATACGCTTGTTCACCATAGGTCGCTTCCGCACCGAGTAGTTCAACGTTTGTTTCTGAGTATGGTTTGAGGCCTTTCTCCACGAGCATTTTGCTTGTTTTTTCAAGAATTGCATGCGCGACGGCTTCGGCTTTCCTCTTTGCATCGATACCAGCAAGTAAACAGGTGACTGTGCATTTAAAGCCATCAGGGTAGGTGGCGGATACCTTATACTGATCACTTGGCCCCAGACCGCGTGCCCCGGATACTGAAACAATGTCATCAGTGATTTGTTCTAGTTTTACGTTTGAAAAGTTGCAGATAACATCGGGAAGTAAATAAGCGCTCGGGTCCCCAATTTCATACACAATTTGCTCCGCAACTGTGGCGGTGCTTACTAAGCCACCCGTGTTCTCGGGTTTAGTGATGACGAAGCTTGAATCTTCGTTAATCTCGACAATAGGGAAGCCCATGTCAGCGAAGCCATCTTTGACGAGATGCCAGTCGGTAAAATTACCACCCGTGCAATGTGCGCCGCATTCTATAATATGGCCAGCTAGCGAACCCTGTGCGAGTTTGTCATAGTCATCCCATTTCCAGCCAAATTCATGAACCATTGCACCCACGACGACCGCGCTGTCTACTACTCGCCCTGTTATAACAATATCTGCGCCCATGTCTAACGCTTTGGTGATCGCTGGTGCACCTAAATAGGCATTCATGCTTAAAGTCATCGGTGGCAGGGCCGTTCCAGTGTACATTTCCTGTACACCGTCTTTTTTTAACTCACCTTTAATCCCATTTAAATCGTCCCCTGCGATCATGGCGATCTTTATGTCGATGCCCTGCGCTTTGGCAACCGCTTTTAGAGCGTCTACACAAGCTTGTGGATTTACACCGCCCGCATTACTGATGACTTTGATTTTCTTTTGTTTTATTTCATCGAGCAGGGGCGCCATCGCTGTTTTGACAAAATCGGCGGCATAGCCCGCATTTGGATCTTTCATGCGTTGGCCCGCCATGATCGACATCGTTATTTCCGCTAGGTAGTCGAATACGAGATAGTCGATATTACCCTTTGCAACTAGCTGTGCGGCCGCGGTTTCCGTGTCGCCCCAAAAAGCGGATGCACAGCCAATGCGAAGCGTCGTTTTGTTTCCCATGTGCTTATCGTTTTCCTATGTGATGCGGATCGGTAAATTTAGCGAGTGTAATAGGTTAGTTTCGAATGATTAACACTTTACCAAGCAAGCGCTTGGTTTGTAAACACTGAATCGAAGCGCTATAGTGTTTTTAATACATATAAGGGAAGTAATTTGTGGCTATTCAGGTAGAGCAAGCTAAATTAGATCTCGTTGAAAGCCTCGCAGCACAGGGCTTAGTGACTGATCCACTCTCTGCTAAGGGGCGACTGCTCGCTAAGGCAGCAAAGCTGTTCCGGGCGAAAGGCTATGAACGGACAACCGTACGTGATATCGCGGCGGAGGTAGGCATACAGTCAGGGAGTATTTTTCATCACTTCAAATCGAAGGATGAAATACTCAAGGCGATTATGGAGGAGGTGATCGTTTATAATATGCATCGGATGCGTAAGTTAGTGGACGAGGCTGACACCGCGCGTAACGCCCTGCTTGCACTGATATGCTGTGAGTTGGATGCGGTAAATGGGTTGACTGGAAACGCTATGTCGGTGCTTGTCTACGAATGGCGCAGTTTGAGTGAAGACAAGCAGCGTTTTATTTTGGGTCTACGGGCAGAGTATGAGGCGCTTTGGTCAGAAACAATGCAATATGCCCTAGACGAGGCAGATCAGACAGCTGATGTATTTGTGTTGCGGCGCTTATTGACAGGCGCATTAAGTTGGACGACCACGTGGTACGACACAAACGGCAAGCTTTCGATAAACGAGCTGGCGGAAGAAGCACTTAAATTAGTGATAAAAGAGTGACATCCTGTGGGCGAGAGAGAGTCAAAAATGAGCGTAATTAAGCATGATGATCACGCCGCACAGAGCACGTCGACTGAAAATGACGACACGCTAAGTTTGCGGGAAACCGCCCAAAGCGTTTTATGGGCCATGCTAGGCGTGCAAAAGGAGAAAAATGCTAAGCGTGACTTTCGTAAAGGGAAGGCCAGTCACTTTATTATTATTGGTATAACCTTTGGGTTGGTATTCATTCTAAGCTTGGCGGCAATCGTCAACTTTATCTTGACCACTGTCACGACCAGCTCATGAATCAATAGAATCCGTGTCTTGAAACGATGAGACGCTTTGATCTACCAACAAAAAAAACACGTAACCTAAGATAGCGAGCAAATAGTGTAACCGCGACGCATCGTTAATTATCGATTCGTCGCATTGTATGCATTTGTCGGTTCACCCATTCAACTGTAAATATGAATTGGTTCAAGAGTTTGGCCTTGCTGGGAGGCTTGACGAACGTCTTAATGTTACGATAACGCGCATTGAAATATGGATTTGCTTTGCGTTGTAAAGGAGTTGTTTTGTGTATAGCCGTTTAGTGGTGATGAGTTGTCTTTTTTTTCTGTGTGCATGCGGAGGCGGCAGCAGTTCTGATGCCTTGCAAGACGGAATTGACAGCGAGGTTGCTGAAGAAGGCGTATCGATATCTGGCACCGTAAGGGCGGTCGGCTCCACAGACATTGACGAGGATACGGGTACATCCGACGCTTTTGTTATTTCACCTGAAAATAATTCAATTTCAACCGCGCAAGTCATTGCGAACCCGATTAGTTTAGGTGGTTATCTCAGTGATACCTCGGGTAACTTTTCGGATGGGGTGCGCTTTGAAGCCGATGATACTGACGTTTTCGCCGTGCCTATATTAGAGGGTCAAACGCTCACTCTCTCCGTTTACTATGCAGATGACCAGTTCTTTACCCAAGGTAAATTCATAGACATAGATTTCCGCCTACTAAAACGAACAAGTGGGACAGACCCACTTTTGTATGCCGTTGTTCAGGAAGAAAACATAAGGTCGCCGGGAGCATATACGTACTTTGTTGATGCGGATGGCGAATACTACATCGAACTAAAATCGGATAGCGGCTTCACGTTCGCCCATGCGCCCGCGATATATAATGTGAGCCTGTCTGATACGGTTCAGTTAAGTGAGGTTCAAACCGTCTCCTTGCCTGCTTACAAGGCAGATATTGTTCCGAATGAGTATGTATTCATACCGCAAAATATGTCGCTAAATAGAAGACGTGCTGGTGAGACGTTCAGCAGTGGTTCAGCAGAGGCAGAGAGAGCGAATACAAGATCTTTTTCCTCAGCGGCACTCAGTGAACAAGGTTTTATCAGACAAAATGATCGCGATCGAAAGCTACACCATTATGTGAAGCCGCATAATTTCGCGACTAGCGCTTCTCGGAGTAATTCCCTTGATAGACTAGATACCATAAGAGAGATTGCGCGGCTTCGCGGTATTTTTGGTTCTGAATCGATAGAGCCCGTCTTCATTTACCATGCTGCTTCCGTGAATGATCCAGCGCTTCCATCGCAGTGGGGCTTGCCAATGATTGGTGCGCCTTCGATTTGGGACACTGCTACAGGTGCCGGGCAGAGTATCGCTATTATCGACACCGGTGTTGATTTGGACCATGAAGATTTAGCAGCAAACGTTGATTCATCACTGGGCTATGATTTTGTTTCGTCGACAGCAAATAGTGGGGATGGTAACGGTCGAGACAGCGACGCCTCTGAACCATTTGGCACCACATACCATGGCTCGCATGTTGCGGGTATTGCGGCGGCGGTGGCAAATAATTCCAAAGGTGTTGCGGGGGTCGCTTATGATGCGACGATTATTCCCATTAGGGCATTGGGTAGTGATGGGTCGGGCACGAGTGTAGATATCGCTGATGCTATTTTATATGCTGCGGGCCTGCTTTCAGCTGGGGGGCAAACGCTTTCAGCCCCCGCGGACGTAATTAATTTGTCCTTAGGTTCTAATCAGGAATCGCTTGCCATCCGCAGCGCGGTGCAAGATGCCTATAACGCGGGATCAATCGTTATTGCGGCTGCAGGTAATGACGGATCGTCGTCCAATTTTTACCCCGCTTCTCAGTTTGAGGCAATTGGTGTCGGTTCTGTAAATGAAGCTGAGCAACGCTCTCTCTTTTCGAATATCGCTAATAACGTTGATTTGATGGCCCCTGGCGGTACAGACAGTCGCTCAGGCTTGGCGGACGGTGTGTTAGACGGCATTTACAGCACGGTGGGCGACGATAATTATACGGAATACAAAGGCACGTCGATGGCCGCGCCGTTTGTGAGCGGTATTGCAGCCTTGATGAAACAGGCGAATCCAGCGATTACGCCAGAAATATTTCAGGAATACGTCCGCTCGGGTTTAATTACAAGGCCTGCAGGTCCCCAGCAGGAATATGGCCAAGGTATCGTCAGTGCGGTAAAAGCCATTGACGTTGCAGGCGGCGATGTGCCGGCGAGTCTTTTAATATTTCCAAGGGAATTGAGTTTTATTGGCGCCAACGATTCGGCCACTTTATCGTTATCGAACCCGCAAGAACTAACAGTCGATGGTGATGGCGATATCGTAATCACCTCTATTGTGAGTGAGGCATCTTGGCTGGAGATTACTGATAATGCAGCGCTAAATGGCCTTGGTGACTATGCGTTGAAAGTGAATCCAAATTTATTACCTGACGACTTAGCTCGCACGGAGATCGTGATACAACACACGAAGGAAGGCGTTGCCCAAGATCAAGAGCGTGTCAGTATCCTAGTATCTGGTCAGCAAATTGGCTTAGGCTTGGGTGATATTCAAGTCTACTTATTGCGTTTTGAGGATATTTTGGCGCAAGAGGGCAGCGGATCCATTTCTTTATTTGAGCTAAAGACAATCGAGCCAAGCAATGGTGTGTATAGTTTCCGTTTTGATGATGTTGCGCCAGGTAAATATGTATTGGAGGCTAGCACGGATATTGATGGAGATTCTTTTGTGTTTGATTTTGGTGAAGCCATCGGAGCCTATCCATTAGTGAGTGATATTGGTGTTTTAGAGGTGAGTAGCGAAGCGGTGTCGGGATTGAACTTCGAAATCGGTTACATCGATTTGCTGACCGGCTTTACAGCAAGTGATTTAGGTGCAGAGCAAATTACAAAGGCTCGTAAGATCCCAACAAATTAAACCTAATTAAGCTGACTCTTGGGTTGTAGCTCAACAATATTATTTGGTTTAAGCTTGTCAAAAGTGGGCGTTTAACGCCAGCCATCATACCTAGAAAATGGAAGGCTATGTCTGAGCAAACAAAGCAATACACCGCTGATTCAATTGAAGTATTAAGCGGTTTGGATCCGGTTAAAAAACGACCGGGCATGTATACGGAAACCACCCGCCCAAATCACCTTGCACAAGAAGTAATCGACAACAGCGTAGATGAGGCATTGGCAGGCTTCGCGGATAAAATTGAGGTTGTCTTGCATGAGGATGGCTCGCTCTCAGTCACCGATAATGGACGAGGGATGCCGGTTGATATCCATTCAGAAGAGGGCTTGCCTGGTGTCGAACTCATTCTTTGCAAACTGCATGCAGGCGGTAAGTTCTCGAATGATAATTATAGCTTTTCGGGTGGTTTGCATGGCGTAGGGGTTTCGGTTGTTAATGCTTTATCAACCAAGCTCGAAGTTTTTATTCGCCGTGATGCAAAGCTGCATCGCATTGCATTTGCCAGTGGTGAAAAAACGGACAGCCTTGAAGTGATTGATTCGGTTGGCAAGCGGAACACGGGTACGAAAGTCCATTTTTGGCCGGATGCACACTATTTTGATTCGGCTAAATTCTCTGTTTCTCGTTTACGTCACGTTTTACGCGCCAAGGCAGTACTTTGCCCAGGGCTGCATATTGTTTTTCATAATAAGCAAAACGATGAAAAAGATGAGTGGTTTTATCAAGATGGTTTAAAAGACTATTTGATATCGGCTACGAATGGTTTAGAAACTTGCCCCGAAACGCCGTTTACTGGATCGATGGCGGGTAACACCGAGGCTGTAGACTGGGCCATTCAATGGTTAGTGGACGGGGGCGAAACGACCCAGGAGAGCTATGTAAACTTAATTCCCACCGCGCAAGGCGGAACGCATGTGAATGGGTTTCGAACCGGCTGTTTAGAGGCGATGCGTGAATTTTGTGAGTTTCGCAACTTATTGCCTCGCGGCATAAAATTGGGGCCAGAAGATATTTGGGACAAAAGCTGCTTTGTTCTGTCGGCAAAGCTGGCTGATCCTCAATTTTCCGGGCAAACCAAAGAGCGCCTCTCGTCACGTGAGGCGGCTGCGTTTATTTCTGGTGTAGTGAAAGATGCGTTTAGCCTTTGGTTAAACCACCATACCGACGAGGCGGATAAACTCGCTGAGTTATGCATCACTAATGCACAGCGTCGTATGAAGGCAAGTAAGAAGGTGGCGCGTAAAAAGATTACCCAAGGCCCTGCGTTACCCGGGAAATTAGCAGACTGTTCCGGTTCAGATGCGATGAATTCTGAGCTTTTTTTAGTGGAAGGTGATTCGGCGGGTGGCTCTGCTAAACAAGCGCGAGATCGCGAATTTCAGGCAATTATGCCGTTGCGTGGAAAAATACTTAATACGTGGGAAGTTGATTCGGGTGAAATTTTGGCTTCGCAAGAGGTACATGATATTGCTGTGGCGATTGGCGTTGATCCGGGCTCATCAAATCTAGAGGGTTTACGGTACGGCAAAATTTGTATTCTTGCGGATGCCGACTCCGACGGACTGCATATTGCGACGTTGCTATGCGCTTTGTTTGTGCGTCATTTCCATCCATTAGTCGCCGCGGGCCATATTCATGTAGCGATGCCACCGCTATACCGGATTGATGTAGGAAAAGAAGTGTTTTATGCCTTAGATGAAGCCGAGCGAAAGGGTGTGCTGGATCGGATTGAAGCTGAGAAAAAACGTGGCAAAGTAAATGTACAACGATTCAAAGGCTTGGGCGAAATGAACCCGATGCAGTTGCGAGAGACTACGATGGCAAGAGATACGCGTCGTCTTGTTCAGCTGATGATTGATGATCAGCAAGAAACTGAAGAAAAAATGGACATGTTGCTGGGCAAAAAGCGAGCAGCAGATCGTAAAGTTTGGTTAGAGTCAAAAGGCGATCTCGCCGAAGTTTAGCCCATGACGATTCGTTGCAAAGCGCGTTATATTATTTATTAGGATCAAAATAAATGAGAACAGTATTAATGAGTGTCGCCGCCAGCTTAATGGCGGCCTGTGTTTATGTTCTATTTTTTATGGCGCCTGAAGAGGCCACTCAGCCGATTGAGGCTGCCGTTGACGAGGGCTCGGTTTATGAAAGAGCTTACTCGCCGAGCATTGGGCCGACCGACGCCACCGTTACGATTGTCGAATTTTTTGATCCAGCATGCGGCGCGTGTGGTGCATTTTATCCGTTTGTGAAACAAATTCTAGCTAAGCATTCGAACGTTAGGCTTGTGCTTCGGTATGCAACATTTCATCGCGGTACCCCTGAAGTTGTGCGTATGTTGGAAGCTGCCAGGTTGCAAGGGGTTTACTTGCCCGTGCTCGAGGCTCTCATGGCGCGTCAGCTAGAATGGACCATTAATCATAAAGCGGAGTTTGCACTGGCCGAAGCCATTGCTGTATCGGCTGGGTATGATAAAGAGGCCGGTGCCGCGCAAATGGTGACACCTGAAATGGATAAGCTGCTTGCCCAGGAAAAAGCGGATATCCGCACGTTAGCCGTCGATAAAACGCCAACATTCTTTGTGAATGAAAAGCCTCTCCCTGAATTCAGCGGTAAACACCTTTACGAGCTGGTAGTCAGTGAGCTTGGCGAGCCTCGGCCTGTATCCATCTAAATTCAGATTCACCAGCAGCGTTAGTCTTTTTCTAATTTGCATGGCCCTTCGACAAAGCCCTTTACTTTTGGGTCGCCGCAGGCGTTGCAACCATTACTGTAAGTCTTTGTTTTACCCTCTGCCTGGTAGCCACATGCGGGCCGGTAGTCGGTGGTGCACATTTGAGGGCGCTCGCTCGGGCATTCGGTAAGTGCAACTTGTTCGGGGTTTTGTGCGCAACTTGAAAAGCTAAGTGCGACGAATGCAATCAAGAGCGTTATCGGTAGTGCGTTTTTTATCATGGCTTAAGCAACCTTTGTTATGCGCTAATGGTATGCAGAGTGTAGCGCAATCAGCTTAGTTTGTTACTTTTGAGAAAACATTTAAAACAACCACGCCAGCGCAAATCAATGTAATGCCGAAGAGTTCCGTCACGCTTAAGCTTTGCCCAAAAAGTTGCCAAGCGATAAGGCTGACGAGCGCCACGCCAACACCACACCATACTGAATAGGCGATCGCAATGGGGATAGACTTAATAGCTAACGATAAAAAGAAAAAAGAGATGCCATAACCCAGAATGACCAATACGGAAGGCCAGAGTTGAGTAAAGCCATTGGCAGGTTTTAGGGCGGAGGTAGCAATAACTTCCGCAAAGATTGCGATGAATAAATAAACCCAGTTCATTGATAAATTCCCGACAGTCGACAAAGTTTAAACGCAATGTTGAAAACATTCAGCATGGAGTGGCGTTGCAATGCGTATTGATCATAAAAGGATAATTTTTATTTTGGTAGTGGTTTGAAGCTTGGGTCGTTTAGCCGTTTGGTGAGAATATGCCGAGGTGTTGATTCGCTTATTAAAACGCGCGAAGTTCAATTTTATTATGTTGGTTAGGCTATCCGAAGATGCTTATAAAATGTTTAAGACTCTAATGCGAAGTATGCTTTCAAGCGTCACATTGTTATGCGCTGTTTGGTGACCTGCATACGCGGTCTTCTGCCATTGCAAACTTGTCGCTTCAAGCCTTAAGACGATTTACCAATCGCGACGGAACTGATTATGTCCGATAGATCTGATTCATATTCATTAATATTTTCCGGAGAGCCGGACAAGCCAATGGTGTAGCTTATATCGTTTGAAAAGACCGTCCATGATTGAGAGAGGCATTCATAGGCTTCACCTGATGAATGTTTTAGTGAGAACTGAACATGAAAGAAAAGGGCCGGGCAATTCGACAACGTTGAATTTGCGCAGTGGCTGAGCAGTTTGAAATTCGCATAGTTTTCTTCAAATACTTGTATTTGTAGGGCTGCTAAATTAGCCCTTGTTTCGCGGCTTGGTTGAGCAAAGTATCTGCAGCTTGCTTGGACGGTTGGTTGTGCCAAGTTATCGCGACCTATATTTCTTTGCATGTACAAAAGAGGTGTTTTTGATTGGGCCATAATGGCTGAAAGATTGCTGTTTGATGCGGCAGTTTTTGTTTTTTGAGTGCGTGCCCATTGTGTGGGGAAAAATGACCAGCCTTCTGGTTTTTCAATATAGAAGTCGATTAATTCGTTGTAGTAGCTGGTGGCTTTCTTCATGCTTTTTTATCAAGTGCGCTAATATAAAGCAGGCTATTAACTCGCTAACCAGAACGCATACCAAGCTGTTTGTGGCCTGTACTAGTTAGCGAATCAACTGCTGCTATCAATCGTAATACCCAAGTTGCTATGCTGAGAATAATAAATGTGTATTCAGCAACTTTAGGCGTTACTTATTCTTATTTTTGTTTTTACTTTTACCTTGAACGGCTTTAAAGCGTGGGTTTGATTTGCAAATCACATAAAGCCTGCCACGTCGTTTTACTATCTGACAATCAGGGTGCCGCGACTTTGCGGTTTTTAAAGAGCTGACAACTTTCATTATTTCTTGCCTCGATTATAACGGTTGTTGAATCGAGCAACACGGCCATCAGTTTCTGCAACACGCTGTTTTCCGGTATAGAAAGGGTGGGAGTCGCGCGAGACATCTATTGCCATGTAAGGGTAGGTTTTACCTTGATAATCAATGGTGCGCTCCGTTTGTAAGGTCGAACCAATGACAAAGTAACTATCGGCTGTTGTGTCATGGAATACCACGGGACGATATTCTGGATGTATTCCTGCTTTCATAACTGTGCTCATCTACAATATTCAAAAATGCTATGTTATAACATTACAATATAAATGCAAATCATTATCATTTATATTTTGGCATTGCTTTGTCATCTCCAGTTTCGAGCATAAGTTTAAACGCATGTTTAATAAGGATATTTGATGGACATATTAGGATTGCTTTTTGGTTTTTTCGTTAAAATTTGGTTCCTACTGCCCGTTTTATTTATCGCCTTAATATTCAAGACGCGCTGGTTTAAAGGAGTATTTGGCGAGTTTCTTGTAAATCGGCTGTTATCTCAGTTACCAGAATTGAATTATAAATTAGTAAAAAATGTAACGTTACCGACAGAGACTGGAACAACACAAATCGATCATATTGTTGTATCTAAGTTTGGCATTTTTGTTATAGAAACTAAAAATATGAAAGGCTGGATCTTCGGCACAAAAAATCAAAAGCAGTGGACTCAAAAAATCTATCGCCATACATCTAAATTCCAAAACCCGCTTCACCAAAATTTTAAGCATATTAAAACACTCGAGTCATTATTAGATATCGAGTTGTCAAAACTGCATTCCTTAATTGTTTTTGTAGGGGATAGTACGTTCAAAACAAACGTGCCCGATAATGTTATTTACGCTAAAAGTTGTTTGGATTTTATTCAAAAGTTCAGACAACCGATACTTTCAAACACTGAGTGCGGCCAAATTACTGCCGTGATAAATGATATTAAGTTGCAAAAAGGTATCGTCACCGATCTAAAACATCGCAAACATGTAAAGGAGCTGGTTGCTTCAAAAATAAATGAAATGTAAAGCATGCGTTTATTTTTTTATAACCCTAGCGTTTGAGACGACAGATAAAAACATGTACTGGTTTTTCTTAAGGTGACGTTTGATTAAAACAAAGACAATGCCTTTAAAACTGAGTCGCGTTGGCTTTATTTAGTGGCGCCGGTTTCTTCACTGTTGGCTACGCGAAGCGTCAGTGTGTAATTTGCAGTTTCATTGCGGCGTGCCATGCTGCGGATAATATAAACTTGAATTGTGTAGTCTCCGTCTGTC
The DNA here is from genome assembly GCA_913020245.1 of uncultured Oleiphilus sp. Taxonomy (GTDB): domain Bacteria; phylum Pseudomonadota; class Gammaproteobacteria; order Pseudomonadales; family Oleiphilaceae; genus PZPK01. The sequence goes on along the minus strand of CAJWAD010000041.1, from coordinate 238 downwards.
AAATAGCTTTCTTCAAATTGATTACCCTCTGTTGATCCGATAAACATTGCACGATCTTCACCGGGTATTTTGCCGGGTGCGAAGAGATTAAAGTAGCTACCCAAATTATCAGAATCAAGATTGACAATTAATGATTGCCCAGTTCTAGCACTTACCAAGTAATTAACGGATTCATAGCCGGTGATCGTGTCAACCACCACCGCATGCATAGTATCTTGACTAATTTGGATGCGTTCAT
>CAJWAD010000040.1 GCA_913020245.1 uncultured Oleiphilus sp. | reverse complement strand
GCAGGAGATGAACAATGAGCTCATTAAAAAAGCGAGTTACGAGCGGTGTAATTTTTGCGATTGCTCTCCCACTTTTATCCGCCTGCGCCAGTAAATCGGTGCCCGATACGCATTTCTATTTACTCGATCCAGCCCCTCAAAAGCTGAGTAATAACTACCGAGACCAGCTTATCGAAGTGTCAAAGATAAGCTTACCGAAATACCTTAAAAATAATCAGCTCATGATGCTCGGTGCGCATAACAGATTAATACCGGCGAACTATCATAAATGGGCAGATGAGTTCGGCCCCTCAATTAGGCGTGCTTTAATCGTCCACCTTGAAGTGGCATCAGACACAACCAGCTATACCGACGCATGTGACCAGTGTGATGCATTGAACCTAACGATCGAGCATTTTTATCCCACTGAAGATGGCCGACTCATATTTTCCGGTAACTATGAATTAGAAACCATCGACGGCATCGCTGTGCGAAAGCGCTTCGCTTATGAGGAAACACTGCCGCAAGGAGGCTATGCACAGGCGGTCAAGCAAATGAACGCGCTAATAAAACAACTAGCAATAGAGATCGAAAAAAATCTGAGTTAAATTTACGTGGCTAACGTTTAGTTTAACTAAATTATGAGGCCCATCTCGGCTGCGTAGTTATTTAGATTTCCAACTAGACTAGTTGAAGGTATATACCGGGTTTCATCATGCTTGTTCAAGGTGGTTCTGTTTGATTTCTAAACGATATTTTCCCAAGTAACATGCTGATTTAAATAAACAATTGAAATATTTTTGTCATATTTACGCTTAATAATTGCGTTTCAATTTAAGCGAGACGAAATCATGACAAGAACTATTTTAAAAAAATCACTCTTAGCAAGCTGTATTAGTCTAAGCATTGCCGGATTCTCATCTGCGACGCTAGCTGGCGGCTATGCGTTAGTTAGCAATAATAAAGATTCTGGAAAAGGCTCTTTGCGACATGCAGTCGAGACTAAACAAGCTAAAAAAATATTTATTCTGCCAAGCGTTGACTCAGTCAACTTGAACTCTGGCTTAAATTATAACGCCGTCAAAGGCTTGTCGATTTACGGAAGCGGCCAAACCGTGAAACTCGACAAAAACGAAACACTTCTTTCAGTCAATCAAGGTGCTGATTTATTCATTAGCGATCTAATACTTGAAGGTAAACCTGGCTTTTTCAGTATTGAGAATCGTGGCGATCTGAACGGAGAGACTGCCGGAAAAGGAATTTTCGTTGATTTAAGAGATGATCAGACAGGCACGGTCAACATGTCTCTACGAAATGTAACGGTGAAAGGTTTTGCAAATCACGGTATCCATATATCTGACTGCAGTTTAGCAGACGCATGCGGAGCCGGTGCAGGCGGCGGTGGCGAAGGCTCCCCCGCTTCCGTCTCGGTAAGTACAATTAATGTAATCGTTGAAGACGTAGGTAATGGCAAATTTGACGCCGACGGTTTGCGTGTTGATGACCGTGGTGCGGGTGATATTCACTTTTATTCGCGCAAATCGACATTCCGAAATGTTGGCGCTGACGGTGTCGAACTCGATGAGGGCAATAACGGCGATATATATATTGACGTGATTAAAACAAATTTCACAGACAACGGTGCGTATTGTGACCCCACAGTCTTAGAAGCCTTTCTACCGAGCGCAGCAGAAGGTGAATTCGAGCTAGGTGAGGTAACCATTGAGCAAATCCCAGGAAATGTAACGGGTAGCCCAGATGATGCGTGTTTCGAGCGAGAAGTCAGCTTTTATGAAGATGATAGTGTCGAAGAATACGAATTTGGTATCGATTTAGACGATGGCATTGACTTAGATGAAGCAGGTGATGGCAGCATTTTTTCTCTGATGAAGCGCTCAGTCATTTCGGGCAATTTGGATGAGGGCGTAGATTTTGACGAAGCTGGTAATGGCGGAATTGACTCAGCCTTTATTAAAAATACGGGAACAAATAATAATGACGATGCCTTCAAATTATCAGAAGAGGATGAAGGTGATGTTCAGGTGATCGTGGTGCGCACCGAAGCGATCGATAATGGCGGCGAAGGATTCACATTTGAGGAAGCTGATGAAGGAAACCTTGACGCCGTCGTACTACGCACCACTAGTAGTGGCAACAAGAAGTCTAATAAAGATGGCATCGAAGCGGTACAGGAAGACGAAGGCACTGGTTCACTTCGTTTAATAAAGTCTGATATCCCCGATGGTCTTAAGCTCGAAGGCGTAGACTTACTTTAAGCTGATTCGAAGTAAACACATCAAGCGTGCGGTCTTTGACCGCCCTTGATGTGTTCCTCTCTACCACATTACATATTCTGCAACTCGGTAAAAGACCGACTCACTGTCATCTAAGTGAAACATAAACGAAACAAACTAAGCGAGCCATTTATAAATAATTGGAATCTTTTATGAAAAAATTACTAATCACATTGTGTTTTGCTATCTCATTAGGTGCTTGCACAACCTCTAGCGTTAAAGAAACGGCGATGACTGAAACGAGCACAGACCGTGCAACTGAGACATCGATGGATAGCCTATATGAGGTTCATGACCAAGGCCGCATATATGTATTTAATGAGTATGATTTATACAAAGACTTCGTTAAAACAGGCCATACCGCATATATGAAAACCTATATTGGCGACGGGCCTAAAGGCGAAACCTTAGTTTTTGGGCTAACCAGCAAAGAGAAAAAAATGCTATCAGGCTGGAAGCATGTCGATCTTTTTAATGGCGATAGACAAGCGACAGAACCGTTTTACGGCGAGATGGTTTTAGAAGGTCGCCTTTATGTTTTTAACACCTACCAAGACATGATCGACACACGCAAAGTTGGTGAGGCAATATTCCGTTATACCGATATCGGCGCCGGCCCAAATGGGGAGACGGTTGTTTATGTCCTGAACAAAGGCAATAAGAAGAAGAAACCTGAAGCATTAATGGCTGAGTTCAAGAAAATGAATAATTTAAGCTAAGCGAGTTTTTACGCTGAGAACAGAGTGTGTCGCGGCCTTAGCCGCGATCACTTTGCCTGATATAAAAAAGTAAATTTATCAATTTAATGAGCAAACTGTCTTATAGACTGGGCTTCGCATTCGCTTTTAAGAAACTTAAAATGAGTTTCCTTTCCTCAGGCGTCGCGCCGGCATTTACAAACATACTCTGTGTAATACTCTCCCATTCTTTAAAGGTATGAGAGCCTGGATCTCTCGGTGTATGACAGAGCGAGCATTTTTGATAGTAAATCTTAGCTCCCTCTTCCATTTCATCTAACGCACTCGCGATCACTTGCCCTACTCGATCAAGCCCAAAATCCTTATCGGTTAATTTTACATCAGTGCTTACGGTCATCGGTGGCTCGTAGGCGCGGTTTGGACCATCAATATCATTTGCTTTGACCATTGAAACCAGGCAAGTATTCGCGGTGGTGGCTTGGCTAAGCCCACTCGCCCGACGGCTAGAGGTAAGCGTATTCACCGAGCCTGAATTACAGCGACCTTTACTATCCCAAGACAACCAAGCCCCCTCATAAACTGAGATTACGCCAGGCATAATTTTCTCTGAAACACGCGCACCTACAATAACGCTCCCTCGCTCATTGCTAAGTTCAACAAGGTCGCCATCAGTGATACCTCGAGATTGAGCGTCCTCAGTATTAATCAGCGCAAACTCTCGGTCTTGGACGTTTAACTCATGACGCAGATCAGCCTGCGCAAATTGCGAGTGAATACGATTGTAGGGGTGCGGGCTCACCACATGCACTTGCTGCCTCGTTGCATTACCGAGGTACTCAGCAGGCTCCATCCAGGTCGCCATCGGTGGGCAATCTGGGATATTCATTTTCTCAATGGTCTCGCAATAAAGCTCTATTTTACCGGTCGCAGTTGCCAGCGGATTCTTTTCGGGATCCGTTCGGAACTCGCCGTGTCGCACCCAACTCGATTCCGATTTAGGGATGGGCACACGTGCTATTCCGTCCCGCCAAAAATCTTCAAATGATTTCGTCGTTGAAGCCGTAGACTTTTGATAAGATGCTTTAATCACATCGATTCGTGATTTACCGCCGGTGAAGTCTTGTTCTACATCAAACAGCACCGCTAGCCTGCGAAATATTTCGAAATCATCCAGCGACTCACCCAGGGGCTCGATGATTTTACGCATTGCGTACACCTTATCTTTCGAATACGTGCCCCCTGAACTAATTTCATCACGTTCAATGGTGCTCGTTGCGGGCAACACAATATCGGCGACGCGCGCTGCTGCGGTCCACCATGGATCATGGCACACAACCGTATGTACCTTCTCCATTGCTTTGAGCAATCGATTTGTGTCTTGTTGATGCGAGGCAAAATTGTTACCTGCATTGTAAATTAACTGCACATCCGGAAAGGTCAGATCACGACCATTGTGCGTGAACGCACCACCTGGATTTTCTAACATCTCAATAATACGCGACGCTGGACAAATACCCTGCACAGGGTTCTTCCCTTGCGAGAGTCCAGCCGGTGTGACCGCATGCGCGAACAAAGCGCCACCCTGCCCCCAATGCCAACTAAAGCCTACGCCACCACCTGGCAATCCAATCTGTCCGGTCATACAACTAAAAGAGATGATTGCCCAATAAACCATTTCGCCGTGTTGAGCGCGCTGTATTGACCATGAACCGCCTATTTGTGTGCGTTTGCTATTAAAGAGCTCTGCAAGTTCACGGATCTTTTTAGCCTCAATGCCCGTAATTTTCTCAGCCCATTCGGGCGTTTTAACGAGCCCATCATCCTTACCTTGCAGATAATCTATAAACTTCGCGGCACCGACCGTATATTTTTCTAAGAACGCTTTATCATGCAGGTCGTTTTCAACAAGATGTTGACTCATCGCTAAAAATAACGCGGTGTCGGTGTTGGGGATAATGGGGAGCCACTCGGAATTAAGCCAATCATCCGATGTGGTTTTTTGCGGGTTGATCGATAAAAACTTAACACCGGCGTCACGAATTTGTTCCCAATGTGGGTACATCGAGTGGTCGGTTGTCCCACCTTCCGCCCGACCATTTTTGTGTGGATCGACCCCTACCAATACAAAAATATCAGTATTTTTCAGTACCTGCAGCCAAGATGTTTGCCGCGAATATACTTCCATATCGCCAATAACATGCGGCATCGCCACTTGTGCGGCACCACCTGAGTAGTCACCAACGGTATGAGACATTCCACCGATCAAGTTAAAAAATCTCCCCTGTAACACATTGGGCGTTAACACACCGCCATGCGCCCATGCGCCATACGAGCTCGAGAAAATCGCATCGTTACCGGCGCTCTCAACCGTGTCCAGAACCGCTTTCGCCGTTAGTTTTAGTGCGGTATCCCAGTCGACACGCACAAATTCCTCTTTACTGCGTAAATCGGGGCGTCTATTCCCTGATAGGTTCTCGAGATAAGACTTACGCACGTGGGGGTATAACACTCGTGTTTTATGATACGTGCGACTTACCAAGCCTTCGGAAAGCATTTTTGTCGGCCGTGGGTCCACCTCGGTACGCGGAATGGCTTTAACAAACTTGCCGTCTTGCACCATGGCCCAAAATGCACCCACCTGCCCGGCACTTGGCACAAAGTGCACATCGCGCACCGCTGTGGCTAACGCCGATAAAGAAAAAGGAAGAGTTGTCGCAACGCCAGCCAGCGCTGCACTTTTAATGAAATCACGTCGAGATGGCATCCGTTATCCCTCGTACTTTTTATTTAGGTCTCGCCGCCACTGTTACAGAAAATTAATCATCTTTCAACTAACTTTGTTCGTTATTTAAGCAGGCATTAAATGCAGCCATTCATAACCTAGGCGGCCGCATGCACGCTATGCGTGCGACGTTTTAGCGCAGCTGCTCAATTAACGCCTTTACCGTTACAGATTCATCACAAAGTAGCTCGGGAGCAAGCATGCTGCGCTGCGTAATCATTTTTTTACTGAGCATAAATTCTTTTGGCCGATTAACACAATCGGCTGCAATCAAACGGCCCTCCTTGTAATAAAAAGCGGCAAAGCTTCGGCCTTTATCCTGATCACCGCGCACAACCATGTGATCGAAGCCCCGACTGAGGCCGGCAATTTGGAGTTTTAAATCGTATTGATCGGACCAAAACCAAGGCAGGCTGTTGTACGTTTTCGGGTTTCCACAAAGTGTCGCCGCAGCCACTTTTGCTTGCTCATTGGCATTAGGTACCGACTCTAAACGCAGCTGACAGTCATACATATCATTGAAGTGATTTGTGCAGTCGCCTGCGGCAAAAATGTTAGGGTCTGTCGTTACACACTGCGCATTCACACGTATGCCATTATTAACCTCAAGGCCCGCTTGCTCGGCAAGCTCCGCGTTAGGAATAACCCCCACCCCCACAATCACCACATCTGCCGGAAACGTTTGCCCATCATCACACAACACGCTTTGCACTGTTTGCTCGCCAGTAATTTGCGTTACCTGCACATTTGTTTTTATTTCAACGCCCTCCTCCGCATGGATTCGCGCATAAAACGATGAAACCTCAGGGGGCGTTACGCGTTGCAAAATACGCTCGGCCATTTCCAACACGACCACCTGCATCCCTTGTTTCGTTAACGATGCCGCCGTTTCTAAACCAATATACCCACCCCCAATAATCACCGCATTTTTACCCGTTGCAATATGGGCTTGAATGCCCTCCACATCCGCGATATTACGAAGGTAGTGCACACCGCCGAGCTCAGCACCCGGCACGTTTATTTTGCGTACACGAGCCCCTGTGCAAAGCACCAGTTTGTCGTAACTCAACACGTCGCCATTTTCTAGCAATACGCTTTTTTTAACTCTATCAATCGCACGCACATACCCGTGATAAAACGTTGCCTCATTTTTGTCGTAAAACGCCGCCGGCCGAATCGGTAGTTCTTCTGCTGTTTTTTCACCTGACAAGAACGCTTTAGATAGCGGCGGCCGGTGGTATGGTAAGTGTGGCTCATCACCAACGATGACTATTTCACCTTGCCAGCCTTCTTGACGCAGACTCGGCACCAGCTGCGCAGCCGCATGACTTGCGCCAATAATAATGCATCGATCAGTCATAATTTGACCTTTTTTCAATTATAAATGGAGACAATCCGATGCCCATTGTGGCGGACGCAGTCTGCCGGCTATTAATGGGCGATGGGGGTAACGTTTACCATCATTTTGGAATACCCTTTCACAAAGGTAGATTGCACAAGTTCGGGTTCACCTACCACCTCAATATGTTCAAAACGTTTCAAAATTTCCTCCCAAATAATGCGTAACTGCATTTCAGCCAAGCGATTCCCCATGCAGCGATGGGTACCAAAGCCAAAGGAAAGGTGATTACGCGCATTTTTTCGATCAATAATAAATTGATCTGGCTGTTCAATTCTACGTTCATCACGGTTACCCGATACGTACCACATTAACACCTTGTCGCCTTTTTTGATGGTTTGCCCATTCAGCACAACCTCTTCTTTGGCCATGCGTCGCATATACGCTAGGGGTGTCTGCCAGCGAATAATTTCAGAGACCATATTAGGGATTAAACTCGGATCACGTTTTAACTTCTTAAATTCATCCGGAAATTGATTTAACGCATGAACGCCGCCCGTAATAGAATTGCGAGTCGTGTCGTTACCACCAACCAGCAAAAGAACGAAATTCCCCAGAAACTCCATGGGCCGATCAATCATGTCCTTGGTATTATCATTTGAGAGCAATAAGCTAATAAGGTCGTAACCTAGTGGCTCGCCGGCCGCTTTTTGCGCTTCCTTGCGGCGCCAAATCCCGGACATTTCGCGAACGGCCTCCGCCGCGACGTTAAACATTAAATCACTGTCGACGGTGCCACCAAATGTCTCCGGAATGCCAGTGACAATATCTGACCAATACGGCAGTTTATGGCGTCGATCAAAGGGATAATCGAATAAAGTGGCAAGCATGCGTGTCGTCAATTCAACGGACACATGCTCAACCCAATTAAACGTCTCACCCACCGGCACGTTATCTAAAATTTCTGCAGCATGCCCCCGAATAACACTCTCCAACTCTTTTAGATTTTTTGGCGCCACAACACCCTGCACCGCGATGCGTTGCTCGTCATGTTTTGGGGGGTCCATGGCGATAAAGGTTTCGATCTCTAACCCGTCCGGTGAATCACCGATGGAAATAATCGGCTCGGCTGAGAATAAATCATGATGTTTATCGACGAACACAATATCTTCATAGCGGGTCACTGACCAAAATGGCCCGAACGGACTGCTCGCCTGATAATGAACAGGGCATTCATCCCGTAAGCGTTTAAAATAAGACTGCCATTTGTTTTGCTTAAACAGAAAAGGATTGCTCACATCAATGTCTTCAATCGCTAAGGTCTCAACATCCGGGATAGGCGCTTCTACAAAGGTCGGAATTTTCCGCAAGTAGCGTTCAGGTAGCACCTTTCGCTTTGTTTTTTGGTATAAATGCATGCCTCGGATCTGTTTATCCAGAGGAATCAATTTAGCCGCCTTGTTCGAAAGTGGCGTGATCAATTTATTTAAATTCGTACTCTTCATGATGAACCTAGGCCTCAATAATTTTTTGAGCTTTGCATACAGCAAGATCGCGCGCTTCGTCCGCGCTTTATTTTATGGGGAACGTTACATCTGAAATTCCGGCAAACGCACGACCATTCCGTCCATTTCATTCGTTGTATGAACTTGGCATGCCAACCTAGACGTCTCCGCTTGCTCAGGGGTCATGGCTAACATTTGCTTCTCATCATCAACCACCTCACCCGTCTCAGGGAACCAATTGGCCTCTAAGATGACATGGCAGGTACCGCAGGCACATTCACCGCCACAATCAGCATCGACGCCCGGCACACCATTATCCATGGCAATCTGCATTAACGATTTACCCGCCTCTAAATCCACATCATGTTGCGTGCCGTCATACTCAATAAACGTTATATGTCCCATCAGCGTCTCCAAGTTATATCTATTTTCTTAGTTCAGTTTGGTGCAGCTATACAGCACCATTACTTCGCTTCATTAACGATGAAGCTAACTGTATTTGGATGAGTGTAGGTTACGAGTTACTGGCCAATTAAGTGAGGTCATTTCTTGCCATCAGGGAGTCATTAAAAGACAATAGCGTATCAATATTAGTTATTTTCGACTTATTGCGACGAGAAACAAGGTGATAATGAATAATGACGTTAAAAAAACCCAACCAAACGCTCGATAAAAACTGGCCTTGTATTCCCGTGAATTACTCGCGTTTAATCGCGCGGGAACTTGAATTACAGATTAGAGAACTACCCGATTTATTGCAGGCAACAAACCTTTCTACTGAACAGTTCACCCAAGATGACGCCTTACTCTCGGTAAACCAGCAGGTACAGGTTTTTCAGAATGCACTCGCATTATCACAAGACGAAGCATTAGGCTTACGCTTGGGTAAACGACTCACTCCGCTCACCCACGGTATGATGGGTCTTCTTGCCAATAGTAGCCCTAACATTTTAAAGATGCTGGAGGCCATTCGCGCTTTTTTACCCACCCGAATGAACCTTGCTCACTTAACTATTCATGCCGATGCACGTTACCTTGAATGCCGCGTCACCTTTGATATGGATGCATCTGAGAACGTGGTGCGAAGCATTTCTGAATCCGTTGCCATTGCCTTCTTCGAGTGCGCAAAATTTGTATTGGGTCGCCCTTTACACGAAGCAACAACTCACTTTTCGCATGCTGAACCGCCGTATGTAAATGCTTATAAAACCAGCATTCCCGGTAAACTCCAATTCGATCAGACGGCGGTAATGGTCAAGTTTCCAATCGAAATATGTGAAATTCCTAATGCGTCTGCCAGTGAACAGAACTATGCACTCGCCTACCAACAATGTGAAACGATTCTTAAGCAGCTTTATAGTGAAAAAGGGTCATTCAAATACCAAGTACAAAAGTTAATGCTGTCGCATCCAAATGAGGCCCTCACTGAAGACGATGCCGCCGCCAGTTTATTTTTGAGTAAGCGCTCCTTGTATAGAAAACTCAATGCAGAGGGCACCAGCTTTCGAAAAATAAAAGAGGAAATCCTAGCGCAACGCGCGATCGACTACTTACGTGACGAAACGATGTCTGTTGAAGCCATCGCTATGCAGTTAAATTATCATGACAGCGCCAATTTTCGACGTGCTTTTAAACGGTGGTTTACGCGAACGCCAGATCAATATCGCCGAGAAAATATCGGGTAACATTCGTCAGCCTTGCCAAATGATTAACAAGTGACACAAGTTAACAACCAAGCCTTGTATGATCACCAGACAGTGATTAACATTCGAGTCTGTAAATGGAGCAGTTTTTTCAAAGGGAATTTGTCGCAATCGGTAACGTGAGCAATGCAGTAGTTTGCATCGTTTGCACCACACGTATGAAAGGCATGCGTGACCCATCGCGGCAAACTTAGATGCATCGCGCATCTTATATTGAACCAGGAGTTGCCAGTTCATGGCTATTGTCGTTGTTGTTATTCTTCTTGTCTTGTCACTTTCTTTCATCAATAGTGGTTTCCTACCAGGGTTGGTTGTCACCGCCATCGCTATTTTAACGTTGCTGAATAGCAACAATAGGAACGCACCATTTGGCCATGTTTCTGAATGGTTTTTGGCCGCATGCAACGTCGCTGCAATTTATCATCTCGCGCATGTGCTGCATGGCTAATCTTAACGCTTAGCGTACGAAGAACGAGTGACTTCATAGATTACTAACTAGCCCTATGGCGGCGCCGCGACCACTCGTTTCACATTGCGCTAACACGCGCACTCTCGGGTGGCTCGTATGATTTAAACTGTAAATCTGCCAAGCGTTTGTAAAGCGTCGAGGTGCCCATGAGACGCTGATGATTACCAACGTCAATCAACTTGCCATGATCAAGCACGGCGATACGATCGACATGCGCCACCGTGGCCAGCCTATGCGCGATAATAAGTGTGGTGCGGCCCTTCATCAGTTCATCTAGCGCCTGCTGAACAAGGTGTTCTGATTGCGCATCGAGCGCGCTCGTTGCTTCATCTAACAATAGAATTTTTGGATTTGCCAAAATCGCCCGCGCGATCGCCAGCCGCTGCTTCTGACCCCCCGATAGTTTAACGCCCTGCTCGCCCAAAAAGCTTTGATAGCCGTCGGGTAAATCCATCACAAACTCATGCGCATGCGCGGCTTTCGCTGCGGCTTCCACTTCTTTTTGCGTCGCATCGGGTTTACCAAATCGAATGTTATCCAACACATTGGTGCTAAATAAAACGGGTTGCTGCGGCACCAAAGCATAAAAGTCCCGAAGGGCCTCTAAACCGAGCTGCCTAATATCAGTACCTTTTATTTTTATGGTACCCGCTTGCGGATCGCGAAAGCGCAATAACAAGTCAAATAAGGTTGATTTACCCGACCCCGACGGGCCGACTAAGGCAATACGTTCACCCTGCTGAATAGTTAAGTTAAAGGCGTCAAGCGCTTTTTGTTTCGGGCGCGATGGATAACTGAAGCTTAGCGCGTCAATAGAAATTAATGGCTCCGCTTTCGTGAAATCAACCTGCTTAATTGTTGTAGGGTTTTTTATTGTAGGCTCGGTACCCATTAATTCACGAATGCGCTCAACCGCTCCAGCCGCACGTTGTACTTCTCCGTATACCTCGGTAACCGCGGCGAGCGAACCGGCGACGATAATCGCATAAAATACAAAGGCAGAAAGCTCACCTGCGGACAATTTGCCCGCCAGCACATCGGTACCACCTAAATAGAGCATCACCGTGACCGCGCCCATTACCATGGTCATCACCAAAGCTATCAAAAATGCACGGTAGCGAATACGTCGCAACGCAGTTTGAAAGGCGTCTTCGGCCGCATTCGAAAATTGCTGATTGACGAACGATTCACGCGTAAATGCCTGCACTACTTTGATATGTTGCAAACTTTCGCCCGCCCACGCACCAACATCAGCTACCTTATCTTGGCTATCTTTTGATAAGCGCTTCACTTTACGGCCAATAATAATCAAGGGAAACACAATAAACGGCACGACAGCCAATACTACTAAGCTCAGTTTAACATTGCTCACAAACATCAGAGTGATACCACCCAAGAAGCTAAGCGTATTACGCAAAGCAAAAGAGAAGGACGAGCCAATCACCGTTTGCAATAAGGTAGTATCGGTTGTGACGCGGCTTTGAATTTCGCCGGCTAGATTGTCCTCAAAAAAACTGGGGGGCAGTGTTAATAGCCGCGCGTAGAGTTGACGACGAATATCCGCGACCACGCGCTCGCCAATCCAAGACACCATAAAAAACCGAAAATAAGCACCCACGGCCAAGCCAATAATAATGAGTAAGGTGACTTGCAATGCCGATGCCAAGCCCTCATAAGATTCGGCCGCAAAGCCATTATCCACCATCAGCCGAATGCCCTGCCCCAACGATAGCGTTAACGCTGAAGTAAATACCAAAGCGACAATCGCAATTACTAGACGGGGTTTGTAGCACTTAACAAATTGCCAAAGCCAAGTAAGCATTTAGAAACTCAGTAACGTGACCGAACTGACCTGGTCAGCATGTTAGTCATCAGAAATGAAACGAATACAAGCCATACGCACCAAGTTCGCAACTAGGCCAAAAAACAATACAATTATTCACCAAACCCAGCGCTTTCCGGGGTTTCGCCTAAGCGAATCAAACGGCTATCTTGCACCGCGGCTTGCCGATGCACAACGGCTTGTTTATAGCGGGCATCGGTAATCATCGCCATAAAGGCACCGGCGTGCGGATAACGTGCAATAAAGGCTAAATCCCATTTTTCCTCAGCGGGGCCAATCAGCATGCATTCGGGCCGACCGCGCCAAATAATCTGGCCGCCAAGCTCAGCAAAAATGGGGCTTGTCTCTTCACTGTAAGCTTTGTAGGCCACAGCACCCGTTGCCGTGTGACCATCTGGATACTGCGCGTCGGCCCTAAGTTGGATAAGATTCAGCATCATAATCGGCGTATCTCGTGGCAGCGCTTTAAATAAATCAAACTGGGCGCGGCTCGGATCAATATTGGAGGTGCTTGTGCTTTTGGCTGTGTTTGTCTGCGTCATAGCGCTCTCGTTGGTTGCGTTTTTTATTTTGTTAGGCATTGCGTCACCTGCAAACAGGCGAGAACAAATACTAACGAGGAGCCTTGCTTAAAGTCGACTAAAATTAACTCAAAAGCAGATGTTTGAGGTGTTTTGCAAGAGCTACGGGTTACAAAGCCGCGTTCGCTTGTGCGCAACGATGCGACATGGGCACCTGAAGTAAGAGCCATTGAGCGCTATATCTCCCACTAAACAAGCTAGACACTGACATAAATTATTCGGGATATTGAGACCAGAACAGGCGCCGCATTAACACGGTGAATGCTGTCCTCTCGAAACTTTGCTGAATTGCATACTTTTTCACAAAAATCGCCTCGTTTTTTTCGCCAATGCGGTTAATATGGCGGCCAACTTTCGAAACGTTTTGCCCTGCTCGAGGAGGCTTCGTGAGCGCGATACATTCTTTATTTACATTGGTCATTATATTCGTCTTAACGGCCTGCGGCGGCTCAAACGGCAATAATGAAGCCAACCCGATAGCACCTATTGAACCTCCGAGCGCGGACGATGGGGCAAATAGGCCCATCGAACAGGAAGGCGTTAATACTGCCTTTACGGTATGGTTTGGCACAAATGGTACAGAAATATCTCTTGATTCAAATGTGCAGGGCTTTGACCTGTATCGCGCCAGTGCACCAAATTGCGACATATCTGATTACCAAGCTTGCGAGGCAGGCGCAGTGTTTACCTCGCCTGACGCCCCGATCAACGATGACAGTACCTCCGTCACACAGGTTGGCTATTATCAACTCAGTAATGGCGTGCAAACCTCGCGAGCGAGCAAATTAAACGCCAATACTTACTTTAAAAATCGTTTCTTTCAGCAAACGGTTGTATTTGATAACGCACTTTGGGTAATCGGGGGGAGAAATAATTTTTTTGTACAGTCATGCGATTTCGACAATTGCAACCTACACGATGTTTGGCGTTTTGACGATGACGGCTCAGGCTGGCAGCTAGTCACTCCCAATGCTGGGTTTAGCGGTCGAGAGGGCCATCAAGTGGTGGTCTTTGATGGCGCATTATGGGTAATAGGCGGACAAGATAATGCTCGGAATAAACTTAATGATGTCTGGCGCTCAATAGATGGCGTGAATTGGAGCGAAGTAACCAATAATGCCGGCTTTAGCGCACGATTGGCGCATCAAGCCGTGGTGTTTAACGACGCGCTATGGGTGATTGGCGGCGAAGATGATTCTGGCAAACAAAACGATGTGTGGCACTCAGATGATGGCGTGAATTGGACTGAAGCAAGCACCAATGGCACGATATTCAGCGCGCGCGACTATCACCAAACCATCGTATTCGATGATGCACTATGGGTGATTGGCGGACAAGATAACAGTTTTAGCTTACTGAACGATCTTTGGCGCTCAGATGATGGTGTAAACTGGACCGAAGTAAGTAACAATGCTGGCTTCAGTGGTCGCCGAGGCCATGAATCATTGGCGTTTGATAACGCACTTTGGGTAATTGGCGGCACGTCTGATTCGGGTGATGTTAAGGACGTGTGGCGCTCTGATGATAAAGGTTTGAGCTGGACCGAGGTCAGCAGCGAAGCTGAATTTAGTACACGCTTCCTGCATAATGTGGTCAGTTTTGATGGCCAGCTCTGGCTGACCGGCGGACTAAGTGTTGGCGGTGTACGGGGCGATCTCTGGCGCTCCAGCGATAAAGGCCAAACCTGGGCAGAAGTTACCGACAATCCGACGTTTCAACATCGAGCACGGCATCAGGCTCTGTATTTTGACGAGGCACTATGGTTGATCGCTGGACAAGCCAATACGGGTCGTCTCAGTGATGTGTTACGCTCTGACGACGAAGGTATTACTTGGACCTTAGTCAATAGCAACGCGGCATTTGGTCCGCGTGAATTGCACCAATCCTTAGTTTTTGATAACGCCCTATGGGTGATCGGCGGTGAATCTGATACGGGCGATCAGAATGATATTTGGCGTTCGGATGATAAAGGAGAAACTTGGATAGAGGTCAGCACTAGCGGCCCTGTTTTTAGCGCGCGGCGTAACCATCAAGCCCTTGTTTTCGATGATGCGCTCTGGGTAATTGGTGGCGATGCTGATTTTGGCAAACAAAACGATGTGTGGCGCTCTGATGATAAAGGTCAAACTTGGACACAGGTCACCAGTACCAGTCCACTTTTTAGCGCTCGTTCAGAACATGCAGCGTTTGCTTTTGACAATGCGTTATGGGTGATTGGTGGACTGGAGGATGACGTCGTTCAGCAAAACAGGACTAATAAACTAAACGATATTTGGCGCTCTGATGATAAAGGACAAACTTGGAATCAGGTTTTGCCAACAGGAAGTGTTTTCACTGTTCGATCAGCACATGAGGCGTTTGCTTTTGACAATTCGCTTTGGGTCATCGCGGGTTACACTAACGTGATTAACGCTAACGGAAGATTTTTCGCGAATGATGTATGGCGCTCTGATGATAAAGGGCTCAGTTGGACCCAAGTGGACAGCGATGCGCCATTTAGCCCTCGATATGTCACAAGCGTAGCGGTAAGTAATGATGCTGTCTGGTTAATTGGGGGGGTCGATAGTCACTGGAAAAACGATGTTTGGCGCTCGCTCGACGGCCTTGATTGGCGCACGGGTAAACAAGGCGAGTTTGTTTTTGAATAATAATAAATCGACCGATGAAGGTCACGTCCGTGACCGTCTTCGGTTCATCGTTAGTTATTAGCGTATCGCATTTTGCTATAGGAGCCTCGACTACCCAGCTCAATAAGATACTGCGGATCACCGAAGGGCCAAAACATCGAAATCTCGGCAATGGTTCCCTCCTTGTAACCAGTAACCTCTATGTAAACGAAAGCTTAACCCCAAGCTCTGAAGCTGACGATTTAAAAAGTCTACGCTGACCCCATTTATTAAAAGCTTTTTTTAACGATTACATTGATTAGTCAATCGAAGCTAATGTTAACTCCGGCTTGTTCTAGTCGGTTCACAAAGCCAGCGCCAAGGCCGATGGATGGTGTCACGATTCCGTATTGCTGGTCATCGAGAATTTCATCCAGGCACAAAGCGAGCCCAGCCTCTGCGGCTATTTTTGCGGTCGATAGGTACCCTGGGTGCCCTTTTGCATTAGCTTTGGCCGTCAACTTGCTTCCACCTTCGGATACCGCAAAGAGTTTCAGTGTATAGTCTACAAAGGGCAGTGATTCTTCACTTGGGCCATCGCCAGGTTTGATTCCCATCGCATCTAAACGCCCTGTAATTAGGGAGCGAAAAATTTTAGGCCCTCCTAGTATGATTGACGTTAATTTGTTGATAATCGCGCTTTTTTGAGCCGCTTTTCGTTGTCCATTCTCACTGCTTGAATAAAATTCCATCGTCATTGAATCCGAATACTTAAATTTTTTACTGTAACCAAAATTATTCCGTAAATATGCAGAGCGAAGAATAACGGGAACGTTCAAAAACGGCGCGGGTTGCAGAGGACCGGTATAAGCACGAACATCCTGATCATATTTTGACTCGTATTTGACCTTGTTGCGGCGGCGTATCGCTCTGCGATTGCAGTCGTTCGGTAATAGGCATGACATATCATTGAAGGCATCGATTTTATCGCCATCGAGGATATTTCGCATGGTTCCGATACTGCCGCCGCTAATTCTATTATCTCGGATAGAACCGGATCGAAGGAAAGAGGTCACAATTTTTACCGAGGCACAGGTTTCCTGATACTCTTGATTCAGTTTATTGACAGCAAGCATGGTCAGCATATCGAAGGGAAGTGACTCATAGCCTGCGGTTGGGATTATTCGAACGCTCTGTCGTTTCGCTGCTTCGTGATATTTCAATATCATATCTCGAATAAAAAACGTTTCACCGCCAATATCGACGTAGTCTGTTTTGTGTTCAATACACTTAGCGATAACAAACTCGCCATGCTGCGCGTAAGGACCCGCTAAATGAATGAGAACATCAGTCTTTTTAACCAAGTCCTCTATCGAGTCTTGATTGCTCAAGTCGGCACTTGTTATTTCAGGGAGATTCCAAGCGCCCTCCACCCTGTCTAGTAGCATTTTTAATTTTTCTTTGGAGCGGCCAGCAATGTTCCAACGCAAATCTGTTGGCGCATGTTTCGCCAAATAGTCGAATGCATTTCTTCCTGTGATGCCGGTTGCGCCTAGCAAGGTAACTTGAAACCTCTTGGACATAGAGAACCTCTTCAAACGTTAGGGAGTAAATTGGACGTAAGAGAAGGGCCTGCAAAGGTATTGAAAATCCCTATCCCTGCCTTTTTAAGAAGCAACTCCTCATCATTATGCTGAACAAACCCGTTAATTCTTAAGTCAATCATTCCGTGGCACGTTGCCCAGAGTAAATAGCCAATCTCTTCAATATCGCCCGAGAGTAGTTTTTGAGATATAGCCTTATTCAACGCAACGGCTGTAAATGTTTGCCAAGGGCCTGTGTATTTATTCTGACGTTCTGGCACCGCAATATTGGGAACAGAGCGCCCAACCATTAATTGATAAAAATTTGGGTTTTTGTGGGCGAATCGAAAGTAACAAAGGCCAATATCCATAAGAGACTCAAGCGGATTACTCTTCGGCCCTAAAGCTTTCAGTTCCGCGGTTAAGCGGGACCAGCCTTCATTAAATAGTGCTTCGACTAGGCCCTGTTTACCGCCAAATTGCGTGTAAATCGCCTGCGTCGTAGTACCAGAGCGTTGTGCTACCGAACGAAGAACTAAGCTCTTTCCGCCGGAGGCCATTACCTCATCTGCAGCGACTTCCAAAATTATATTCTTTAACGTATTGGCCATTTAACCCCCCCCATAACAGCATTATAACAATGTTATAATTTATGTCTAGGCGAAAGGTAACCTCGGCCTGTTTGGTAGTCGTCACCAGAAATATATTGGATTGGAGACTTTATAACTTAATTAGGAGATCGGCCCGACTGATAGAAAAGCGGACCAAGCACAATCAATGCTCGCGATCACTTCCCCACACTTCAGATGCTTTTCGTTAAACAAACACAAACGGCACATCATGTTCATCAAACTTGTTTAGCCGCGTCTCCGCTTCATACACGTTGCCAGGCTTATTGCCAGATTGCAGAGAGTGAGTAACGCATTTAATCGGTCAGAGTCGGTGACTAAAGCTTGATTTGAGGGCCAAACCAGTTAGAAGTCAAGCATTGGTGCAAAAACAAGGAGAAAATTGGCGGTGAGCCAGGGATTCGAACCCCGGGAGGGCTATTAACCCTCGCTGGTTTTCAAGACCAGTCCATTCAACCACTCTGGCAGCTCACCGCAATACTGCCTTGTCGACAGCGGAGTGCATATTACCTGAATAATTTTAGCTGTCAACGGTTTATCCAAACGAAGCTTAGATAAAATCAGGAACGAGGTTACACGTCTCAATCCACCAACAACTTTAGTGCCTCCTTACTGTTTTGTGAGTTGTATTTTGATATTTCGCCATTATTATAGGTAAGTAGATATACAGATCATTCAGTTAAATTATCGGAGCATAAGAATGCAGGATAAACGTTTTTCACAAGCAGCAAATGCTAACCAGGATGAACTTGGGCAATTAATGAATGGCAATGCACAAGCTGCATTGGGTTCTGACGCTGCATCTGTCCTTAAAAACACGTATATGCTATTAGGTCTGACCATTACGTTTTCAGCCGTCATCGCATACTTCTCAATGAATATGCCTCGCCCTGGTTTTATAATTACTTTGGTCGGTTTTTATGGTTTGTTCTTTTTAACCGCAAAACTACGCAATAGTGCATGGGGCATAGTGAGCACATTCGCTCTAACTGGCTTCATGGGATATACCCTTGGCCCAATTATCGGTATGTTCGCTGGCGCGGGTGCCATGCCTGTCGTTGCCAATGCCTTGGGCCTGACAGCATTCGTATTCTTTGGCTTATCTGCCTACGCATTAATAAGCCGTAAAGACTTTAGTTTCCTAGCTGGGTTTATTACCGCTGGCTTTTTCGTCTTGATTGGCACCATGCTACTCGGATTTTTCATGAATATTCCAGGCCTGCAATTAGCGATTTCAGCGGGTTTTGTTTTATTCTCATCAGCAGCAATTTTGTACGAAACAGGCAATATAATCCACGGCGGTGAGCGCAACTACGTGATGGCAACTGTCAGTTTATATGTATCGATCTACAACTTGTTTCTTAGCTTACTGCATATCCTTTCAGCATTTGGCGGCGACGATTAATCTACTCGTTTCTGATCAACCTGCTGTTGATCAACCCGAGGAAAGCCCTGCTCTTGCAGGGCTTTTTTAGTTTGAGAGCACAAGCATGATATTTTCAGTTTTGGTTTTGGGTGCCCCTTATAGCTCTGGCGCGTCTTATTCAGCCTATCGTTTTGCGCAAGCGGCATTGGATGCGGATCACAACGAGAGCCACAATAAGAATCACAGCGCGAACCATAACGAATGTCACACCATACATCGCATTTTCTTCTATCAAGATGGTATTCATTCCAGTAGTCAGTTGGCAACGCCCCCGCAAGACGAATTCAACCTCTACCAAGCTTGGCAAGACCTGCAAAGCACTTATGACTTAGACCTAGTAACCTGTATTGCCGCTGCAGTCCGCAGAGGCGTCATTGACTCTGGTGAAGCGAAGCGACATAACAAGCTGCAACACAATATGTCTACCAACTTTTCACTCTCTGGATTGGGACAGCTTGTCGAAGCCAATGCCCTGTCAGACCGTGTCATTACCTTTGGAAGGTAGCGCATGCCCAACGATAACAAGCAAAAGCCAATATTAATCGTTAATCAAAGCGCGCCCTATGGCAACGCTAATGCTAAAGAGTCACTCGACTTGGCGCTCGCATCAAGCGCATTCGAGCAAGCGTTGTCGATACTTTTTACCGGGGACGGCATTTACCAACTTTTACCAAAGCAATCCCCTGACGACATTCAAAGTAAAAACCTATTACAGATGCTCAAAGCGCTGCCAATATATGGTGTAGAACAACTCTATGTAGACCAGCAAAGCCTCACCGAAAGAGGCATTACGGAGCTCGACACTCAACTACCTATCGTACTTGTAAATTCGGTGGAAATTTCTAGGCTGTACCATGATGCCCAAACAGTATTTCGTTTTTAGCGCACTACTATTTGAAAAACGACCCGAGCAGAACCGTCCATTATGATTCTACATACACTCAACAAATCGCCATCAAATGAGGCCTTATCAGAGCAACTCAGCCAAGTCATACAGGCTGACGACCAGGTTATTTTGCTAGAAGATGGCGTCTACCACAGTTTGCTTGAAAATAACGACACCAGCCATTGGCTTGGTATCGCAGCGCACGTGCATGCACTCAATGATGACCTTAAGGCTCGTGGGCTAACATCGAACAACTCAGCAATCAAAACAATTGACTATGCAGATTTTGTCAGGCTATCCAGCGAATGTGATAAAGTCATCGCCTGGTACTAAATCTAAACCTGCACTAAAACTAAACTTGTCTAAATCTAAATTGTATGACACAACAGCCAGAAAGAGATGCTCAAGGTTTTATCGTCGACCTAAACACATGGACACCCACGCTTGCTATTGAAATCGCCAGCGAAGAAGGCATTGCGTTAACAGATGATCACTGGGAGGTCATCACCCTTTTGCGCAACTTCTATATGGAATTTTCGATTTCACCGGCGATGCGCATTCTGGTCAAGATTGTCAAAGAGGCGCTGGGTGAAGACAAAGGTAACAGCATCTACCTGCTAACCTTGTTCCCGCAAAGCCCGGCCAAATTGGCGAGTAAAATTTCCGGCCTCCCGAAACCAACCAATTGCTTGTAGAAGCTAGACTTATTAGTAGAATCATACATGACTCACGACAGCCCAATGAATGCTAAACAAGAACACCCTTTCGCCCCTTATGTCCGCATTTTGGGCAAAGGAAAAAAGGGCAGCCGCTCGCTAACTGAGCAAGAAGCCCAAGACGCCATGCACATGATCCTCACCAATCAAGCAGAGGACTTGCAAATCGGTGCATTCTTAATGCTACTGCGCGTAAAAGAAGAGTCTCCAGAAGAGTTAAGCGGTTTTGTTAGAGCCGTTAAATCGTGCAGCCATGCCCCTAAAAATCTTTCGGTCGACTTGGACTGGTCATCTTATGCGGGAAAAAGACGTCACCCGCCTTGGTTTGTTTTTTCCATCATGCTATTGGCCCAAGCCGGCTACCGGGTATTTATTCATGGCGTTAGCGGCCACACCAATAACCGCATGTATACAGAAAACCTTTTCGAGCAACTTTCTCTTCCAATCGCAAACAGCTGGGATGAAAGTGCAGCACAGCTGAATCGTCATGGCTTTTGTTACGCACCACTCAGAATGTTTAGCCCGAAACTCGAAGAGATGATCAGTATGCGCTCCATTTTGGGTTTAAGGTCGCCAGTTCATTCGCTGTCTCGCTTGATCAACCCTCTAAACGCGCCAACAGTACTTCAGGGCATATTTCACCCACCTTATGCCGGTTTGCACCAGCAAGCCGCACAACTTTTGGGCTATCAGAATCTAGCGGTAATAAAAGGCGAAGGCGGTGAAATCGAGCGTAACCCAGATAATGCGATGACCGCACATATCTGTCGCGATGGAGAACTGAGCGATGAAGAGTGGCCCGCGCTATTTCCTCGGCGCCATGTGAAAGCAAAAGAAATGACGGCAAACGCCATGCGCGAGCTTTGGCAAGGAAAAATCAGTGATGAATATGGCGAAGCGGCCATTACGAGCACAGCCGCGATAGCGCTACGACAGCTCAAGCCCGAATTGAGTCAGGAAGATGCCTACGCCAGAGCGTGTGAGCTTTGGGAGACAAGAGATCGCGCTCGCTTATAACGAGCGCCGCATTTGAAAGCGCTGCATTTGCAATACGCAAAAAGCGTGCAATGATCTCTACTTGTAGTATGCGTTCTCAGTAACGGTATGATCTGTTGCATCTTTAACACCAGTGAGATCAGGAATAACCTCTAACAAACGCTTTTCAACGCCGTCCTTCAAGGTGATAGACACGGCACTACAACCCTGGCAACCACCGCCGAATCGAAGAATCGCAACCTTATCTTCCGTCAGTTCTACTAATGAAACCTCACCGCCATGAGACGCCAAGCCTGGATTAATGTCCGTCACTAAGATATACGCAATTCTCTCCTCTAAAGAAGAGTTCTCGTCAATTTTAGGCATCTTGGCATTAGGCGCCTTAATCGTTAGCTGGCCGCCCATTTTTTCTTCTGCATAATCCACAAACGCTTCATCCAAAAAAGGGATGCTTTTCTTTTCTATATAGAGCTTGAAGCCTTCAAGCTGCTCGACCTCATCATCTTCGACCAAGTCTTCAGGCTGGCAGTACGCCAAGCACGTTTCAGCCATTTTGGTTCCAGGCTGGGTAACAAACATTCGCACCCCTACACCTTCAACCTCTTGATTATTAACGAGTTGGGAAAGATAACCTTGAGCAGATTCAGAAACTGTAACCATAAAAAATAACGCCTTGTGCAGTGCAATATCTGTATTTAAGGGTATGCATTCTAGAGCTTTTATCGCTGCGGATAAAGTCCTAGTAATTTAGTCAAGTATAAACTATATCAATATATTTCAATATAGTTTTTTTTCCGGTATGATCCCTCCCCCTAATCTCATGAGAGCGCCTATACTATTTGCTCTCGCTTTATTTCTATTTGATGAATATTGGGTTTGATATTAAATGTCTAGTTTGACTGATCGCATCGCAACGCTACACGCCGCCATAAAAGACAGAATTCTGATATTGGATGGCGCCATGGGCACTATGATTCAACGCTTCGATTTTAGCGAAGAAGACTATCGCGGCGAGCGTTTTTCTGATCACCCTTCCGATGTAAAAGGTAATAACGATCTACTTTGCCTAACGCAAGCCGAGGCGATATCCAACATTCATATGTTGTACCTGAATGCAGGTGCTGACATTATCGAAACCAATACCTTTAACTCGACCCAAGTATCTCAAGCCGACTACGGCATGGAGTCATTGGCCTACGAGCTAAATGTTGAAGCCGCACGCCTGGCGCGCGAGCAAGCCGATATCAAGACCGCAGAAGACCCAAGCAAGCCCCGCTTTGTCGCCGGAGCTGTCGGACCAACTTCTCGAACAGCGTCTATAAGCCCCGACGTCAACAATCCTGGTTATCGCAATGTGTCGTTCCAGGAACTTTATGACAACTACTACGAAGCCGTAAAAGGCCTTGTTGCCGGTGGCGCCGACATTATTCTTATCGAAACCATTTTTGATACCTTGAATTCGGAAGCGGCCATCTACGCGACCGAACAATATTTCATAGATAGCGGTCAAGCTCTGCCTATTATGATTTCCGGCACCATTACGGACGCCTCAGGCCGAACCCTTTCAGGACAAACAGCAGAAGCCTTTTTGATCTCGGTAAAGCACTGCAAACCATTGAGCATAGGCTTTAACTGTGCGCTAGGTGCCGATGCTCTGCGCCCCTACATAGAAGAACTTTCCAACAAAGCAGATTGTTATGTCAGCGCTCACCCTAACGCGGGCCTACCTAACGAATTTGGCGAATATGACCAAACACCAGAAGAAATGGCCGACATCGTAGAAACCTTCGCCACCACAAATTTCGTGAATATCATCGGTGGCTGCTGTGGTTCGACACCCGAACACATACAAGCGATTGCAAGTCGCATGTCCCAGCACGATGCTCGCAAAATACCGGATATTACGCCAAAGCTTCGACTATCGGGCCTCGAAGCCTTTGTCTCAGACGAAGATTCGCTTTTTATTAACGTTGGTGAACGAACCAATGTGACCGGCTCACGGAAGTTTCTGCGCTTGATTAAAGAGGAAAACGTCGAAGAAGCCTTGGATGTCGCCCGCCAACAGGTTGAAAATGGCGCCCAGATTATCGATATCAACATGGATGAAGGCATGTTGGAATCGAAGGAAGTTATGGTCGAATACCTTAACCTCATCGCCTCTGAGCCCGATATAGCCCGCGTTCCGATCAT